>JBEELK010000185.1:0-15379 GCA_041168165.1 Planctomycetota bacterium
GCTGGCGTAGACGAATCGCGCCGCGTTCGTCGTCATGGCACATGCGACGGGGTCGTCCGCCGCGTGGATGCAGAACGACTCGGCCAGGAGCGGCAGCACGCTCTTACTGCGGTGGTAGGCCTCGAGAGTGCCGTGGCGATCGACGTGGTCCTTCAGGATGCGCGTCAGCACGGCGCCAAACACGCGATGGCGCGATGGATCGACGCGGTCGAGTTGGAAGCTCGAGATCTCCAGCACCGCGACTTGGTCCTTGTGCCAACGCGCTTCGTCGTCGAGCAAGCTGTGGCCGATGTTGCCGCCGAGCAGCGTGTCGAAGCCCGCGCGCGACAGCGCCGCGTGCAGCATCGTCGACGTCGATGACTTGCCGTTCGTGCCCGTCACCGCGACGACGCGGCCCGGGTAGTGCTCCAAGAACAGGTTGACCTCTTGCGTGCGCGCGATGCCGCGCCGCTGCGCCGCTGCGAGCAGCGGATGTTGGTCAGGGATGCCCGGGTTGACGACGAGCAAGTCGACGCCGTCGAGGACGCCTTCGTCTTCGCGGCCGAGTTGGAAGTCGATGCCCGGCAGGCCTTGCAGCAGAGCCTTGCTCGCGTCGAGGTCGGGGCCGCTGCTGCGGTCGGCGACGCGCACCAAGTAGCCGTGCGTGGCAAGGAAGCGCGCTGCTGCTGCGCCGCCGCCAAATCGTCCGAGGCCGAGCACTAGCGCCGTCTGCTGCTTCGTCATCTTGGTCGTCCGCTGGAGAGAATTGAGCCCAGCGTTGCGGCCAAGCAACGCTTCGTCAACGAGACGGGCGAGCGGCGAATGCGCGCGCGCGCAGCGGCTCGATGCCTTCGGGTTGGAAACCCACGTTGACCTGCCCCTCGACGCGGTCGGGCGCCACGGTCACCGTGCGATCGTCCGTGCCCTCGAACGGGCGCAGCAGCAGTTCGAGCGGGAGATCGAGCGGGAAGAGCCAAGGGCTCACCGGGGCTTCGACTTCGACCAACGTCCTGCTCGTCGCGAGCGACCAATCCGGCCGCGTGCTCGCGTCGTTCGGCAGCGCGTCGATGCCCTTCGTGCCGTAGTAGGAGAACGGCATGGGCGCGCCGGTCTCTGTGCGCGCGCCGTCGAGGTAGACGGGGCCGTTCGCGTCGATCTGGAACGTCGGGCCCGTGCATCCAGCCGCGAGGATGCAGGCCGCGAGGGCCGCAGTGCAGCGGCGATCCGTTGGGAGGTTGGCCGTGTGGGGGTGGGCCATTCGCACGGGGAGTGGCACCGCGGATGTGGCGCGCGGCGCGGGACGGAACGCAGGGTAAAAAACTGGCGGAGAGGGGGGGATTCGAACCCCCGGTACCGTTACCGGTACATCACCTTAGCAAGGTGACGCATTCGGCCACTCTGCCACCTCTCCGCGAGATGGGGGCGCGCAGTAAAGCGAGCCGCACAGATCGAAGCAAGGCCCGTATCGGTTGCCGCGCCAAGAGTTCCGTAGAAGCTGTTTCACAAAGCGCCAGCGGCTGCGGCCGGCCCCAAAGACCAAGGGCCGCGTCGCGAGTTCTCCGCGGAATCCACGGATTCCGCTGCGAACTCGCTCCTTGCCCCCGGCCTTCGTTGCTCGGCCTCGCTCGCAGGCCATATGTGAAACCACTTCTAGCGTTTGGCGCAGCGCGCTACGTCACCAGTCGCGCGATCAGCCGTCGATTGCGACGGAGCCGGTCGCCGTGGCGCCGTTCTCCTCGATCGCGATCCAAAAGCGCGAGCCCTGCGGCAGCGGCGACGGCACTTCGGGATGCCCGTGCATCACGGTGTCGCCCTCGTTGGCAAAGAGCACCTTGCGAGAGCCCTTGGCGGACTCGAGGCCGACCCAGCAGCGCACGACTGCGGGCCGCGCGTGCGCGCCGAAGTCGAGGTCGAAGTCGCTCTCCTTGCCGGGCTCGATCGCCGCGACGCGGATCACCGCAATCGTGCGCGCGCCGATCGTGACGTTGCCGAGTTCCTTCCGTTGGGCGGGGTCGTGGGCGTGGTCGTGCGAGGGCGCGCCAGCCGTCTTATCCGCCGGCTTGGCCGCCTCGGGATGCGGGTGCGGATGCGCGTGGTCGTGCGCATCGCCGCTGCATGCAAGCAACGCGAGCGGAAGGGATGCGAGCAGGATGGGGAGCGTGGTCTTCATGCGATTTCCGTGTCGTTGGCGCCCGACAGCTCGCCGCGCTCGAACGGCGCGCGGAACAGCAGAGCGAAGCCGGCGGGCACGACCAGCAGGTTGAGGAACGTCGAGGACAACAGGCCGCCAAGCACGACGACAGACAGCGGCGACAGCAACTCGCTGCCTGGCTCGCCCGACGCGAGCACGAGCGGCAAGAGGCCGAGCGCCGCGGTCAGCGCCGTCATCAGGATCGGCACGAGTCGCTCTTTCGAGCCGCGCAGGATCGCTTCGTCGAACGCGACGCCGTGCTCGATCAGGTCGAGGTAGTGGCGCACGAGCAGGATGCCGTTGCGCACCGCGATGCCGAACAGCGTGATGAAGCCGACGAGGCTCGCGATCGAGACGATCGGCGCTTCGTAGCGGTCGCCGGACCAGCCGAGCAGCGCCAGCGTGTTCGCGAACGGATTCGCGCCGGTGGTTAAGTAGATCGCGGCGATGCCGCCGATCAGCGAGAGCGGCAGATTGACCATCACGAGCAATGCAGCGCGCAGCGAGCCGAGCGCGGAGTTGAGCAAGAACGCCATCGCGACGAGCACCAGGGCACCCATCATCGTGATCGCGGAACTCGCCGACTGCTGCGCTTCGAACTGGCCGCCGAGCGCGAGCGTGCAGCCCGTGCCGTCGACGATCGGTTGGCAGCGGCGGCGCACTTCTTCGACCAGTTGGCCGAGGTTGTAGCCGTCCTCGACGTTGCACGAGACGACGGCCTTGCGGCGCCCGTTCTCGCGCGCGATCAGGTTGGACGTGCGCTCCATCGACAAGTCCGCGACGTCGCGAAGTCGCACCAACGCGCCGCCTTCGCCGCGCAGCACGAGATCGCCGACATCGTCGGGCGTCGCGCGTTCGTCTGGGTGCAAGCGAACAACCAAGTCGTAGCGGCGCGCGCCTTCGCTGATCATGGCGACGCTCTCGCCGAGCAGCGCTTGCTGCACCTGCAGCGCGGCAGCGGCGGGGGACAGGCCGACCGCGGCGAGTTCGCGTTCGCGGTAGCGCACCGGCATCGAAGTCGCCTGGATCTCGCGGTTGCCCGCGACGTCGCGCGTGCCGGGAATCGCTCGCAGTTCGCGCTCGATGCGAGACGCGAGTTCGCGCAGTTGCGCGAGGTCATTGCCTTGCACGACGACCGCGAGCGCCGCCGGCGTGCCCGAGAGCACGTGGCTCAATCGGTGTTCGATCGGCTGGCCCACGCTCGTCGTGATTCCGGGCACGCTCGCGAGCACCGCGTCGATCGACTTGCGCACGGCAGCCTTGCTCGCTTCGGGCCGCAGCGTCACGTCGATCTCCGAGCTGCTGACTGGCTCGGCATGTTCATCGCGCTCAGCTCGACCGGTGCGGCGCACCACAGATCGCACTCCTTCCACAGCGAGCAACTGGCGTTCGACGCTGCCAGCGAGGCGATCGCTTTCTTGCAGCGAGGTGCCTGGCGGGGCCATCAAGAAGACCGTGAACGTGCCTTCGTGGAAGCCCGGCAAGAAGCTCGTGCCAAACGTCGATCCGACGAACAGGCTCGCGGCCGTCGCGAGCGCCGCGCCCGAGATGACGCGGCCCTTCTGCGACAGTGCGCGCTGCAGCGATGGCTCGTAGCGGCGCAGGATCCAACGCACGAGCGGACTCGCTTCGTGGTCGCCGGCAGATCCCTTCGTGCGCGCGAGCAACAAGCGGCACAGTGCGGGCGTCACGGTCAGCGCAACGAGCAGCGACGCGAGCGTCGAGACGATGTAGGCGACGCCGAGCGGGCGGAAGAAGCGGCCCTCGATGCCCTGCAAGAACAGCAGCGGCACGAACACCATCACGATCAGCGCGGTGGCGAACACCATCGGCTGGCGGATTTCGTTGCTCGCATCGAGCACGACCGATGCGATGGGGCGGCGTTCGCCATGCGGCAGCGACGCGTTTTGGCGCAGGCGGCGGAACACGTTCTCGACATCGATGATCGCGTCGTCGACGAGGCCGCCGATCGCGACCGCGAGCCCGCCGAGCGTCATCACGTTGATCGACATGCCGAGCGCCCACAGCACGAGCAGCGCCATCGCGAGCGACAACGGCAGCGCGGTGAGCGTCAAAAACGTCGTGCGCACGTCGAGCAAGAACAGCACGAGGATGATTGCGACGAAGATGGCGGCGTCGGCGAGCACGCCGATCAGGTTGTCGAGCGACAACTCGATGAAGTCCGACTGCCGCATCACGTGGCGGTCGAGCTTCATGCCGCTCGGCATCGAGCGCGCGGCTTCGTCGAGCTTGTCATCGATCGCCTGCGTCAGCATCAGCGTGTTGGTGCCGGGCGACTTCTGCACCGACATCACGACTGCGTTGCGGCCGTCCGCCGCGGCGACGCCGCGCTTGGGCGCCGCGCCGAGTTGCGCATCGGCGACTTGGCCGATCGTGATCGGCGCGCCGTCGCGAACGCGCACCAACGTGCGGCGGATGTCTTCGACGCTCTTCACGCGCGCGGTCTGGCGGATCGGGATCTCGCGGCCGCCGACGTCGGTCAGATAGCCCGCGCCCGCGGTGCTGTGCGCGCCGCGCGCCGCTTCGACGAGGTCGCCGACGGTGAGCCCGAAGAGCCGAAGGTCCGCTTGGCGCGCGGTCACTTGGTATTCGGGCAAGTCGCCGCCGATCGCGACGACTTGCGCGACGCCGGGCACTGCGAGCAGTTGGTTGCGCAACTCGAACTCGGCATACGCGCGCAACTCCATCGGCGTGCGCTCGGCTTCTGGCGACGACAGCGCGAGCAACATGATCTCGCCGGTGATCGACGTGATTGGCGTGATCTCGGCGTGCGCGTCCGCCGGCAGCGCTCCGCGCACCGCCGCGAGCTTCTCCGCAACCAGCGTGCGCGCGCGGTAGATGTCGGCGCCCCAATCGAACTCGACCCAGACCAGCGACAGACCGATCGCGCTGCTGCTGCGCACGCGGCGCACTCCGGGCAAGCCCGCAGCGGCGCTTTCGATTGGGAACGTCACCGTTTGCTCGACTTCGTCCGCGGCGAGGCCGGGGGCTTCGCTGAGCACGACGACGGTCGGCGCATTGAGTTCGGGGAACACGTCGAACGGCATGCGCGGCACTTGCCAGCATGCGACTGCGACGAGAAGTGCTGCGAGCAGCAGCGCCGTGAAGGGCTGCTTGAGCGACAGCGCGATGAGCCGTTGGAACATCTCGTCCCGTTCCTGCTAGTGGTCTTCTTCGGAGTGGAACGTGCCGTCGGCGTGGAAGTGTCCGCCCTTCTGCTGGCTGCCGCTCGTCGCGAGCACGAGCTCGTAGGCGCCGTCGACGACGATCTCGTCGCCGTCGGTAAGCCCGCTCTTCACTTCGACGAAGCGACCGTCATCGACGCCGAGGTCGGCGTCGCAACGGATGACCACGTCGGGGTTGTCCTTGCTGCGGCGGAAGAACACTTTGCTGAGCCCGTCTTGCAGCACGGCGCGCGTTGGCACCGCGAGTTCTTCGGCTGCTCCGCTCGCGATCTCGATCTCGACGAACGCCGCTACCTCGGGGCGAGCCCACGTCGGCACGACGGACATGCGGACGTAGAGCGCCACGGTGCGTTGCTGCGGGTCCGCTTCGATGCCGATGTGCAGCGTGCCTTCGCTCGCGTCGGCGCTCGCTGCGCCCGCAGGCACGACCCGCGCGCGCATGTCGTTTTGGAGTCGCGGAAGGTCGCTTTGGAGCCCTTGCGCGACGAACTGCATCTGCGCGATGTCGACGACTTCGGCGAGCAGCGTCGAGGTCTCGGCCCACGCGCCGTTGGCCGCGGGCAGGTGGGCGACGATGCCCTTATTGCGCGCGCGCACTGCGATCGTGCGCATCGTGCGCCAGCGCGGTTCGCCGCCGTCCTGCGCCAACAACTGCTGCGTCGTGCTCTCGGCGATCGCGGCGGCCGCGTCGATCTCGAACGCAAAGCGGCTCTCCAACGCGGTGGTGTTCGCGCGCAACTCCGCGAGCGTCGCGATCAGGTTCGCGTGCTTCTCAGATGCCTCGGCGAGTTGCGCGGACACTTGCGACAACTGCAGGCGCGCCGCCGTCATCTGTTCGGCCTGGCCGCCGACTTCTTGCTGCGTCGTCGTCAACTGCTCGATGCGCGCTCGCATCACTTGTTGCGCATCTTGCAGGCTTTGCTCGTGCGCCTCGTGCGCCGCGAGCAGTGGCGTCATCGCGTCGAGCCGCGCCGCGGTCACGCCGCGCTCCGTCGTGAGGTCGTGCAGTCGGCGTTGGCACGAGAGCCACTCTGGCGCGTCGATCTCGTAGAGCACGTCGCCCGCTTCCACGCGTTGCATCGGCTGCGCCTTCACCTGCACGCGGCCCGCGATCGGCGTGCGGTAGTCCTGGCGGCCTTGCGGCAACAACTCAAATCGACCCGGCAGTCGCAGCGTCGCAGCGACGCGGCGGCGTTCGACCGGCGCGAAGCGAATGCCGAGGTTGCGACGCACGAGCTCGGGCGCGTCGATACGGTTCGTCGGCGCCGCAGCTTCTTGCTCGTGGTTGTGGTCGTTGGGATCCGTGGCCGTGCCCTTCGAGCATGCGAAGCACGCGAGCAGGAGGCCGGCGAACAGGGCTGCGGACTTCATCGTGGGTTCGGTTGCAGGTTGGTCGCTGGGACTTCGGCCTCAGCTCGCGGCGCCGCTTCTTGCGGCCAGAACAGCGAGTTCTCGGTTGCGATCGCGTCCGCTTCGTCGACTGCGGCAAGAAGCGCGCTGCGCTGCGCTTCGTAGAGCCGCGTCACGGCGTCGAGCAGCAGCAACGGATCGAGCTCGCCGAGCTCGGCGAGCCGCCGGTTGTCCGCGAGTTGTTCTTTGCACGCCGGCACGAGCGTCGTCTCCAACTGCTCGCGGCGCTGCGCTGCGGCCTTGCGCGCCACGTCGGCGCGAAGCCGCGCTTGCGCGAGTTCTTCGTAGCCGGCTTCGAGCGCGGTCTTCGCTGCGTCGCGCTGCGCGGTCGCTTCGGCGATCGCGAGTTGGTTGCGGTTCCACAGCGGAATCGGCAGCGAGAAGGCGATCGCAGGTCGTTGCACGGCGTCTTCTTCTTCCCAGCCGGGGAACAGCGACAGCATCGGATACTGCTTGCTGACGGCGAGCTCGAGTTGGCGCTCCGCTTCGGCGTGCGCGCGCTTCTTGGCTGCGAGCCGCGGGCCGTCGCCCCACGTCGCGTCGTCGTTGCTCAGAGGCGCCCTCGATTCGATGCGCAACTCCGATTGCAGCGGGACCTGCGCGCCAGGCGGCAAGCCCAGCATCTCGTCGAGCATCGAACGCGCGATCGCTGTGTCGGCGCGCGCTTCCGTGAGCTCCGCTCGTCGCGAGGTCGCTTCGAGCGCGAACAGCCGCGCTTGTGCCCGCGTGATCTCCTGTGCTGCAGCGAGCTTCGTCGCGATGCGATCGAGGTCGTCGAGCGTCGCGCAGAGTTCGGCGAGTGCTTCGGCGCGGGCCGAAGCGCAACTCCACTGCACCCATGCGGCATCGAGGCCGTCGCGGACTTCGACTTCGCGCGCGAGCGCCATGAGTCGCGCGGTGCCGTGCTTGGTGTCGGCGAGTTGTTGCTGCAGTCCGAACTGGCCCGACAACGGGATCGTGAGTCCGATCGCGGATGTCACGAGCCATGGGTTGGTGTTGCCGAGTTTGTCCGCCACGCTGCCCTGAACGGTGGGGTCCGGCCAAAGGCCCGAATGATCTGCGACCGCGCGCGCGACGTCGGCGTCCGCGCGCGCTCGTCGCAGTTCTGGGTGGAACCACATCGCCAGCGTGCGGGCCTCGAGTCGCGTCAGCGCAGGCGCGTCCGGCTTCGCGACTCCAGCTGCGTTCGCAAACGCGCGCGCCGCTACAAGATCGGGCATCCGTTCTGCATACGTGGCAGCGTGGGCCGCGAGATCGACGGGGGCAGGTTCGTAGCTCACGCACGCAGCGGCAATCGCGGCGCAGAACGGCGTGAGCGTGTGGCGCAGGGCTGGCATCGAGGAGCGACTAGCACACCGCGCACGCATGAGCGTGCAAGGGCGCACACGAGAAAGACAAATCGAAGATCAGAGCGTGATGACCTTATGCGCGCGGTCGAGTTCGGTCAGGATCGTCTCCATGTCGGAGACGTTGCCGACCGCTGGCTCGACGCCAAACGCTTGCAGGCACGTGCCACATGGCACGAGGTCCACGCCGCGATCGTGCAGCGCGCGCAACTCCGCGAGCACGGGCGAGTCCTTCGCGACCAGCTTGACGCCTGAGTTGAAGAACACGATCGATGTGAGGTCCGCGAGCCGGATCGACTTGCGCAGGAAAGTCGCAAGGATCTTTTGGCCGAGCGCGCGATCGCCGTGGCCCATCTGGTCCTGGTTGAGCACGACGGTGCATTCCATGGTGCGGAGTCTTTTGGGGCCTTGGTCGAAGACGTGCGCGCTCGGCGTCGTTCGCGCACTGCGCAAAAGATGGCGGTGAGGGAGGGATTCGAACCCCCGGTCGACTTTCATCGACAGCGGTTTTCAAAACCGCCGCATTCGGCCACTCTGCCACCCCACCGCATGAGGCCAAGGTTCGCGCGCGGCCTGCGCACTCCTTGTGCTTCTACGCTACGCGCGTCACGACCCCGGCGCCACCACGTCCATCACGTCGCGCGACACGAACATGCGCGCGCCGGTCTGCACCGCGAGCGCGATGGCATCGGATGGACGGGAATCGACAAACCGCTCGCTGTCTGCGTCCTTGCCAGCCTTGGCGTCCGCGGGCGCGAGCACGAGGTTGGCGATGAACGTCCCTTCGCGTAGTTCGGTCACGACGACGCGCGACAGGCGCCAACCGAGTTCCTTGACGAGGCGGCCGATCAGGTCGTGCGTCAGCGGGCGCGGCGCCTGCAGGCCGTTGAGCTTGCGGTTGATTTCCTCGATCTCGGTGAAGCCGATCACGATCGGGAACGCGCGCTGGGCGCCGCCGATCTCGCGAAGGTGGATGTACTGCTGCTCGCCCTTCTGCTGGATGACGACGCGGGCGAGCTCGACTTCGATGAGGTCCATTGGGGCGTTGCCGAGCGGCGGATCGGCGCGCGCAGCGGGGCGGCGTTATAACGACCCGACTCCCCGATGCCGAGTCTCCCGTTTGCCGAAGGCGCCGTGCTCACGACCGTGAGCCGAAGCGGTCGCGTCGAATCCTGCCACCGCGGCTCCGTCGCGGTCTGGCACGATTCTGACCTTTTGTTGTCCGTGGGCGCTCCGCAGCAGCCCGTGATCTGCCGCTCGGCGACAAAGCCGCTGCAGGCGCTGCCGTTCTTGGAACGCGGCCTCGACCAGTCGATTGGCGTGTCCGACGCGGAGATCGCGGTGATGTGCGCGAGCCACGATGGCACCGACGCGCACACGGCGTGCGTGCGCGGGTTCTTGCAGAAGGCGGGACTGCACGAAGGCCAACTTGGCTGTGGTCCGCATGCGCCCTTCGACTCCGCGACGCGGCAAGCGATGTTGCTCAATGCGCAGAAGCCGATGCGCGTGCACAACAACTGCTCGGGCAAGCACACGGGCTTTTTGTGCCTCGCGAAGGCGTGCGGCGACAACCTCGGCAACTACCTCGATCCGTCGAGCAAGAGCCAAAAGGAAGTGGCCGCCGCGGTCGCTGCGATGGCCGGCGTGAGCGGCGTGCCTGAGCGCGGCGTCGATGGCTGCGGCGCGCCGACGTTCGTGCTGCCACTGCAGGCGCTCGCGCGGTCCTTCGCGAAGTTGGCGAACCCGATGGGCGAGTCGCCCGTTCGAGCCGCCGCATGCCAACGCATCCTCAGAGCCGTGCGCGCAGAGCCGCAGATGCTGGCGGGCAAGAAGCGACTGTGCACGGCGCTGCTGCAGTCGTCGTCGCAGGTCGCGTTCGCCAAGAACGGAGCCGAGGGCATCTACGCGGTGGCGCTCGCGCCCGATCCCAAGCGCGCACGGTGTCCCGGAGCGGTCGGCATCGCGGTCAAGATCGACGATGGCCAGGACCGCGGCTACGAGAGCGCGGTGGTCGACGTGCTGCGGCACCTTGGTGTGTTTGGGGCAGCAGTGCCGGCGGCATTGCAGCCGTTCCATCAGCCGAAGGTCATGAACACGCGCGAGCAGCAAGTGGGCGACGTGCGCTGCATCGTCGAATGGGGGAGCCTGTGAGCCGCGCCCCTAAGAAGTTGCCGAAGCGAGAGCTCGACGCGCACAAGGGCACGTTCGGGACCGTGCTCGTGATCGCGGGCTCGGAGTTCATGCTCGGCGCCGCGATCCTGTGCGCGCGCGGCGCATTGCGCGGCGGCGCTGGCCTCGTGCGCATCGCGTTGCCGCATGCGCTGTGCGCGCCGCTGATGACTGCGTGCCCATCCGCGATGACTCTCGATCGCGCGGACAAAACTGCGCTGCGCATCGCGCTTGCCGACGCCGATGCGGTGGTGGTCGGCCCAGGGCTTGGGGTAACCGCGCAGACGAAGCGCGTCGTCGCGGATGTTCTGAAGTTTGCTGCGTGTCCCGTCGTGCTCGATGCCGATGCGCTCAACGCGCTCGCGCCGCTCTCGGGCCCATTGCTCGGCGCGCAGCCCAAGGTGTTGCTGCCGCATCCTGGCGAGGCCGCGCGGTTGTTGTCGTGCACGACCGACGAAGTGCAACGCGACCGAGAGGGCGCGGCTGCGCAACTCAGCGCGCAGAGCGGCGCGATCGCGGTGTTGAAGGGCGCAGGCACGATCGTCTGCGAAGGCGGCCGTCTTTATCGCAACACGACGGGCAACCCCGGCATGGCGACCGGCGGCAGCGGCGACGTGCTCGCGGGCCTCGTGGCTGCGTTGCTTGCGCAAGGCATGGAGCCGTTCGATGCCGCGTGCCTCTCTGTGCATGTGCATGGCAAGGCTGGCGATCGCGTCAGCAAACGGTTGTCGCAAGCGGGGCTGATCGCCGAAGACCTGCCGCTCGCCATCGCGGAGGAACTCGCATGACGATCCGCGTCGCGAACGCCTTGCTGTGGATGGCCGCGCTCGGTGCGCAGTCGTCGCAACAGGGCGATGCCGTGAAAGGGCTCGAGTCCGTCGTGCGCAGCGAAGACGCGGATGCCGCAGTGCGCGTGCGCACGTTGTCGGACTTGCAGTCGCGCAACGACCTCGATTCGGGCGTGCTCGCCGACGCGCTCTTGTCGTCCTCATCGCATGTCGCCGCGTGCGCGGCCGCGATCCTGCGCCACGAGTGGACGGAGTGGCCGAGCGAAGTGTTCGACGCGATCACTGCATCGCCATCCGCACTGCGCCATGTGCTCCTTGAGTTGGCGCTCGCGCCGCGTCCGTCGCTGAGCGCATTCGTGCAGCGCCATCTCTCGCACCAAGACGCGACGATCCGCGCGCTCGCGATCGCGGCGCACGACGTTGCGCCAGATCGCGCGCAAGCTGCGTTCTTGCTGGAGACGGCGCTGTCGTCCGACGACCGCACCGTCGATCTCGCGATTGCGCGCATTCCGTCCGACGTCGCCGATCGCCTCGTCACGTCGTTGCACGAAGGATTGCTTACGGGCGTCGATGCGTCGCGCGCCGAGTCGTTCTTTGCGCGGTTGTCCGACGCGGGTGCCAACCAGTTGATGGGCATTGCATCGACGTTGCCCGACGCGCAGCGGTCGCGCGTGCATGACTTCCTCGGACAGCGCAAGCCCGCCGCGTTGATGGCTGCGATGCGCGCGATGCTCGACGGCGAGATCCCGATCGACGCGCTGCTGTTGCGCCGCTGCGGCGAGGTCGCGGACACGCCACGGCGACGCGAGTTCCTCGGGAACGTGATCGCGGACGCGCTTGCTGCGAGCGGCGACGAACGAAAGCAGGTGCTCGCGCTCGTCGCATTCGACGCGGCGGTTGACGCGCGGATCGTCGATGGCCCCGTGCTGCAGTTCGCGCGGCAAGACCCGCAACGGCGCATGACGCGGCTCGCCACGGGTCGCTTGGAACTCACACCGTTCGGCGCGGATTGGGATGCCGAGATCGGCGAGGGCTCCGATGCCGATGCGTTGCGGCTCGCGCAGATCCTGTTGCGCTGCACGAATGCGCTGCCGCGCGAACTCGAACTTCATGTGCGCCGCGTCGTCGCCGACGGCAGCGACTTTGGCCGCATGCCCGGTGCGCTACTCGATGCGATCGCGCTGCTGGCGCGCTACGGCGACGAAGACTCGGTGCGCGCGGCGCAGAAGTCGGCGATGGGCGACCGACGGCTCATCGCTGCCTTCGCGCATGCGTGTTTGTTGCGCAAGGACCCGATCGGTGACGTCATCGTCGAGTCGATGCTCGCGGACGACACGGCGTCCGGCGACACGGAGCAGATCCCGGTCATCCTCGAACTGCTGCTGCTTCGCGCCGAACAGGGCGTGATCTCGCCGGACGACGCTCGCTTCGATGGGCTGTTCCTTCAGTTGGGCTCGCTGCCGCGCGCCGAGATCGAGCGCTTGCGTCGCGCGTTCTTGCAGCTCTCGGATGCGCGCTGGCAACGCGTGATCGATGCGATGTCACTGGCGACCGAATCGAAGGCCAAGCTGCAACTGGGATCGTGGTTGCTCGCTTGTCCGTTGGAGCGCGCGTTGCCTGCGCTGCGCGCGCAGCGCGACGCAGCGACGGAGCCAGAGGATCGGCTTGAGTGGAGCGAGATCCTGCTTCGCACGAAGGATCGCGCGGAGTTGCTCGAAGCGGGCAAGAGGGCGTTTGGCCAAAACGCGGACGCCGACGATGACTTCGTGTTCGCGGCGCTCGGCACGATGGCGATGCCGCTCGCCGATGCGGACCTTGCGTTCCTCGACTGGGTGATGCTCAAGGCTCCGCGGCTCGATCCGCGCGAGTCGTCGCGTGCGCGCGAAGACCGCGTGCGCGGCACATTCCCGGAGTCGTCTGCGGTCGCAAACGTGATGCTGCGCGATCCCGAGAACGCAAAGCGCGCACTGCAGCGTTGCGGCGAGCTTGCGAGCGCGCGTGACACGAAGGGACTTTCGCGCCGCCGCTTCGTCGATCTGTGGAACGGGCTGCAGCGCAATGCCGAGTTGCTCGACGCGGTGGGGCAGCAGACTGCCGCGCTCGTGCTTTGCATCGCCGACGACAGCGGTCTCGGCCTCGCCGCCGCGTCGCTCTACGCGGCGCGCAGCAACGAAGCGCGCGGGGACCACGCCGCTGCCGAGCCATTGCTGCGCGCAGCGATCGCAGGCTTCTTGCGCGATCCCGAGGCTGAGGCCGAAGCCCGCATTCACCTCGGCGTGCGCGCGCCGATGGAAGGCAGCGACCCCTACGCCGCGCTCGCCGCGGCGCCATTCCTCGCGCGTGCGCACGCAGCTGGCGATCCAGCAGCAACGAAGGCTGCCGCATTGCTCGCCCTCGAGTTTGCGGGCCGCGACGAAGCCGCGCGCGCGGAAGCCATTGCTATCCTCAAGACCCTCCGATGAACCGCATCCTCCCGTTCCTGTCCGCGCTCGCGCTGTTTGCGTGCTGCGCCCGTTCGCAGACGCCGCAGGCTCCCGCTGAGAGTCCCACGCAGGGATCCGGCAGGGAGTTGGCGAAGGAGCTCAAGGATCTGTTCGCGAAGGAGAAGATCGAAGTCGACTTGGCGAAGGGGACGGTGACGGTGCCCGCAGTCGTCAACGCGCCGCCGGATCCGATCGAGTACTTGCTGATCCACAGGAAGGGCAAGAAGCACGAAGCGATGTTCTTCACCGAGAGCAAGCCCAGCGTGCTCAACAGCGCGCTCCTGTTGCTCGGGCTCGTGCCCGGCAAGAACGCTTCCTACAAGGAGAAGGTGCCGCCGCCGTCGCTCGAAGAGATCGAGAAGGGCGCGGATCCGATCGTGATCACGCCGCCAGAGGGCCAGCAGTTCTGGATGACCGTTGCGTGGACGGATGACCAAGGCAAGCCGGTCGAGTTTTGCATCGAGGAACTGATTGGCGACATCTACCGCAAGGCCTCGGTGCGCGACGCGAGCTTCATCTACATCGGCGGCCGCATGGCGAGCATCTACAAGGGCGAGCCCGAGGTGTATGTCGCGGACTTCGAAGGCAACCTCGTGAGCCTCTGCTACCTCACGCCCGACAACCATCTCGGGACGATGAAGCACGATCGCGCGCGCAATGACGAGAACTGGTGGCTCACCGACAAGGTGCCGGCCGCGGGCAAAGAGGTGAAGTTCTCGTTCCACCGCACAAAGCCCGCGCTGCTGATCGAGCGCGAGAAGCGCCTCGCTGAGGAGGACAAGAAGGCCGCGGAAGAAGAAGCGAGCAAGCCCAAGACCGAGACTGGCGACGAAGCGAAGGGCGGCGGCAAGCTCTGAGTTCGTCGCGGCGCGCGGACTGCATTCCGCGCGCAAACTCGCCAGCCGAGAACGCGTTCGTCAGTAGAGAACCGTGGCGCCGCCTTGCGACGTGGCCATGCCCGTGACCACCGTGGGATCGAGCACGAGCCACTGCAGGTAGACGGGCACGTTCTGGAACACGATCGACGGCGGCGGCAACGACACGGTTTGCGCGACGTTGCCGTTGGCAAACAACTGCAGCGGGAAGGACGTCACGGGATCGATGACGAGGTCGCTCTCGTCCATGCCGATCAGCGCAAGATCGAGCGGCAGCGGCACGCCGCCCGAACTCGTGTTGTCAGTGCCGAGGTAGAGGATCGCGCCGAGCGCGCGGCGGCAGCCCGAGAGGGTCACTTGCCAGGCGTTGTTGCCAAACGCGGGCAGGCCGCCGCGCATGCCGCATCGGCCGAGATGGCCGAGTCCGCCCTGGAACGGGCCCTTCAGCACCGTGAGTCGCGACGTCGGGCCGAGGTTCTGCACGCACAGCAATCGGAAGTCGCTCGCGTTGGGGCGGAAGATCTCGAGGCCGCGCGCCGCGCCGCCGGGGCCCAGCGTGCTCGGCAGGTTGCGATTCGCGATCCACTCGATCGGCGTCGGTTGCATCGACCATCCGTCGTGCACGTAGCCGTTGATGCGCAGCGGGCCTGCTGCCGAAGCGCGCGGCGTTTGGCTGAACCAGTAGAAGTTGCCCGTGCAGTCGTCGAACGCAGCGCCCGTGATGCCGGTCGGCGTGCCGTTCGCGGCCGGAGTCAACGTGCTCAGTTGCGCGCCGTTGGGACCGATCTCGGTCACGAGGCCGTTCTGGTCCGCGATCCAGAACGAGCCTTGGCCGCCCGCGCCGTAGCGCGAGAAGGCGAGCCCGAGCGGGCCAGGGCCGTTGATCGCGGTCGTGATCACGGTGCGCGCAGGCACGAGCGCCGCGGTGGGCG
>JBEELK010000186.1:0-5706 GCA_041168165.1 Planctomycetota bacterium
AGTTTTGGGCACACGCATCGGGGCACAAGCGAAGTCCAACGCCTTGGTTCGCCAAGGGAGCGGCCACTCTGCTCTCCGATCACCTTTGGGACGGAGCAGAACTCAAGCTGGGTGCACCCCCGCTAATTTCCTTGGAGAACTATGCGGGCGTCGCAAAGTCGCGCATCGCGACCCCCAAGTTTGACTACCGCTCGATTCTCAACAGCGTCACCCGCGAAGACACGGCCGTTCACTTGGCGGCAATCCGCCTGATCCTCAGCGATCCAGCCTATCGACGGGCAATGCTCGCAATTCGCCCTAGCCTGGACAAGGGCGCGAAGATCAGCGCCGAGGAGTGGAGCGCGGCGCTCGGCCCCTACAAGCGGTTTGAGGACAAGCTGATAGAGAGCGTAATAGCGAACCAAGAGCCCTTTGCCGTAGGACACATGGATTGGGAAGGTCGACGCGCAGACCGTGACGAGAAGACTGGGGAAACCAGCTACCAGCTATTGGGACAAGCCCCTTGGGTCTCCGCTGCCAGATGCAGCGGGGAAGTCAAACACCTCGAATGCTCGGTCGCGTTTCCCGAGGAGGGAGGACGCGCTGGGCTGCTTCTCGACTGGATCGGACCAACTGACTACCAAGCGTTCTTGGTGGCGAGATCTGGTGATTGGGTCATCCAGCGGAACTCTCCGAATGGATGGATTTCCATCACCCAAGGCAAGCTCACGAACTTCGGGCCCGCAAACCGAACGCTTTCCATGCGGGTAGAGCGCATTGAGTCTGCCGATGGCCCCCTCACCGTCAGGGTAAGCGCAGCAGGCACGTCCCTTGCGGAGGGGCTTGTCCGCAACTGCTACTTCGGGGTCATCCTGGACAACGGACGCTACGAGTTCCGCAACATCAGGATGTCAAAGTGACGACGCTCCTCACGCGCGCACGTGCAAGTCGTCGCCCGTGAACGTCAACCCGAGCGGCTCGATCACGACTCGCTTGTCGCCCTTCTCCACGACGCCTGCGTTCCACGCCTTGATGCCCTGTTGCGAAGCGATCTGAACCACGCGGTCGGCGTCACTCGCCGCGACAAACAACGCGAAGCCAGCGCCCATGTTGAGGTTTCCGTATGCCTCGCGCGCGTCGCTGTTCGTCTCCTTGGCGAGGAAGGCAAGCACCTCAGGAACGTCGGGCAACGTATGGATGCGGTAGGTCCACGATGCAGGGTGACGCATCACCTTGCGCCATCCGTGGCCGGTGATGTTGGCGCAGTAGTGCGGGACGATGCCGTGCTTGGCGAGACTCTCGGTGACCGGTGAATACAGAGTGGTCGGCGCGAGCAATGCTTCACCAAACATCGCACCGCTCGGGAGACGCGTTCCATAGCCATCGGGCAGGCGTTCTGCGAGTTTGCGCGCGAGCGAGACGCCGTTCGCGTGGATGCCGCTCGATGCGAGCAGCACGATCGCGTCGCCGTGCGCGAGCTTGTCTCCGAGCGTGAGTCGCGACTTGGGCCGAACAAGGCCAACGCACGAAGCCGCGAGGTCGATGCGCCCATCCGCGACGACGCCGGACAGCGCGGGAGTCTCGCCGCCGCCCCACGACACGCCGCATGCGTCACACGCGCGCTTCCAGCCGGCGACGAGATCCGTCGCGCGTTGCGCATCGTGGAACCATTCGCTGCCACCGGCCGCCCAATACGCATGCACCGACACCGGCGTCGCGCCGACCGTGATGATGTCGTTGATCGCCATCGCGAGCGTGTCCTGCGCGATGCGGTCGTAGTAGGTCTTGCCCGTGATCGCGCGCGTCGCGTCCGCGACGAGAGCCTTGGTGCCGAGGCACTCGGTGATCGACGCGAGGTAGAAGTCGCCGCAGTCGACGACGTACGCCGACTCGCCGCGCGAGGCCGCGACCTCGGTGAGGCCATGCGCCGCGAGATGGTGCGCGGTGGCGGCAGCAGCCTGCTGCGCCTGGATCTTCAGCGGATCGATCTTGCTGTAGTCGACGCCAGCCTGCTTGTAGTCGAGTCGCGACATGGGGCGCACAGGATGGAGGGCGCGGGCCGCGAATGCGAGGGTCTGCCCCTCACGCAAAGCCGCGCAACGGCACCCGCTCGCGACGCAGCCAGTTGTCGTCGAGGTAGCGCGCGGCGCCGTCGATCGCGTGCAGCGTATACGCGTGCCGCGGATGCTCGCTGCGGTTGGGGCCTGAAAGGTGCGGCAGCGCGCCGTCGAGCAGGATCAGCGTGCCGCGCTTGGCTTCGAGCGGAACGAGACCCTCCGTCGGATACGGCGTCGAGTCGAGCACATCGATCACGGTGCGCGTTCGCGTTGCATCGAGCCGCGAGCGCGACTTGACCGGGATCCGGTGGCCGCCCGGCAATGCCCACATACAGCCGTTCTCGGTCGTCGCGTCGTCGATCGCGAACCAGAACCCCACCACGCTGCGCGGCTCCGTCCAGAGATAAGTGTGGTCCGCGTGGCACTGCACTTCGCCACCGATGCGCGGGTTCTTGAAGATGTACATCGACTGCAGCAGCAGTGGATCTCGCATGCCGATGCTCGACGCGACCGCAGCGAGCTTCTCCGTGCGGCTGAACGCGTCAAAGCTCGCGTCGAGGTCGTGCATCGCGTGGCCCAGCTTGTTGAGGCACTCGTGCGCAGCAGCGCGAAGGGTTCCATCCGAGGCGAACGCTTCCTGCTCGTAGAAGCCGCGGATCGCTTCCCCGCTCGACAAGAACCAATCGTCGCCTTGGTGCGGCGACGCGCCGTCGGCGCGAAACACGGTTGCGCGCGAAGCGTCCTGCGTGACTTCGCGCGCGAGTTCGACAGCACGCGCACGCAACGCAAGACAGTCCGCCTCGGCGACGAAGCCCGGCAACGCGAGGAATCCGTCGTCGACGAATGCGTCTCGTTGCGACTTGGTGAGGAACGAGCCGCTCATTCGCGGGCTTCCTTCTTGGCGCGCTTTGGCTTGTGCCGCATCCAGAGACGAACGCCAGGATGGAACATCAGCAACGCGGCGGAGACCGCGTAGGCCGGCATGGTAACCAGCAAGGTCAAGTGACGCGGATCTGCGAGCCCGCGCTTCCACAGCACGACGGCTCCCAACACGACTGCGGCACAGCACAACACGATGGCGAGCCAACGAGCTAGGCGCGAACCCTCAGCGACGCTGAATGCGAGCCAGATGCCAAGACCAAAACGCGACCATGCGGGACGATCCGACGCGAAGTAGGTCACTGCGAAGTCAGCGCAACCGATGACGCCGAGCGTGATGCCGACCAGCAGCAACACGCGACGCCCGCGAGCCATGATCTCCGCGAGACTGTCCACCGTCGCGTCCCAATCCTCACCGCGAAGTTTGGGCCTGCCGTCGTAAGCCGTGCGGAAGGACTCCTTGTCAAACAGCTCCGCGAGCGCGCCTAGAGTCGGCTGCTTCAGCTTCCACTCCAACTCTTCGCGGTAGAGCGGCACGACTTGCAAGAACGCGATGTCGAGGCCGTCCGTGGTGCGCAGCGTGCGCGCAGCCTCATCGAGTGGCTCCAGCAAACCCAGCGCGCAGAACTCCGACTTCGGGTGAACAGGCGTAGGCGGGTCTGTCGCAATGGTGTGGCCCGCAGCGAAGAACGTGTCGAGCTCATGCGGCATGCGCGCCAACATCTTGAGCCTGCGGATCGGCCAGTAGTTGGCCTCGTCTTCGAACGCCTCCTTAGACAACTCGTGATTCGCCATCACGCGGATCATCAATTCGCAGCGCACAGGCGCGCCGTCCTTGGCCTTGAGCGGCAAGTCGCTCATGCCCGACGTCACCAGCGTGATGTAGGGGTGGTTCTCGGCGACGTCGGCGATCAGCACGTCGACATGCACGAGGTCTGAGATCATTTCATGCATCACGCGACGCACTGGGCCATAGCAGCGCTCGATATGCGCCGTGATCTCCTCTAGATGCGACTCGCCCGCGGGCTCAGTGAACGGCTTCTCGCGATCGCCGTGATGGAACACGGACGGCGGCTTTGGCTCGCGATCGGGATGCGGCAGATCGTCGGAGGGCTTCGTGGACACGGCGCGGCATGATGCAGCGATGCGCATGCCTCTGCCATCGTGGATCGCATTGTTGCCGCTCGTGCTCGCGCTGCATTGCGCCGCGCAAGAACCTGCGCCCGCGCCATTCCCGGCCTCTCCATCGACCGAGACACGCGCCGCCGCCGCCGGCTGGGGCAAGGGCACGTGGCTCGACCAGCACGAACGATGCAAGGCCACCGCTCGCCACGGTGGCATCGACCTCGTGCTCCTCGGCGACTCGATCACGCAAGGCTTCGGCGGTCCCTCGCGCGAAGTGTCGCAGCCCGCGGGCGATGCGCTTGCATCTGTGCTCGGCGCATGGCGCACAGCCAACATGGGCATCAGCGGCGATGGCGTTTCGCACGTGCTGTGGCGATTGCAAAACGGCGCGCTCGACGGACTCGACCCGCGCTTCGTCGCGTTGCTGATCGGCACCAATGACCTCAGCCGCGGCGATGCGCCGCAGCATGTCGCAGACGGCATCGCAGCGTGCGTGCGCGAGATCCGCAGGCGCGTCCCCCACGCGATCGTCGTCGTCGAGCCGCCGATCCCCCGCGGCAAACAGCGCGGCGATGCCATGCGCAAACAGACCGACGAAACACTGCGACTCGTGCGCGCGCGCTGCCACGACGACCCGATGGCGACCGTGCTCGACCTTGCGCCGACGTTCGTCGACGAGAACGGCGAGCTCGTTGCGAAGCTGTTCGCCGGCGACCTGCTGCATCTCTCCGCCGACGGCTACCGCGCATGGGCCATGCAACTTCGCGACACGATGGCAACGCTCGACGCGACGCGCGTTCGCCACGTCGCGTTCGTCGCGGGCGACGATGAGTATCGCAGCGAAGAGTCGCTGCCGATGCTCGCTGCGATCGCTGCGCGCGAACTCGGCGTGCGGACCACGGTATGCCTGCCGCGCGACGCAGATGGCAAGGTCGATCCATCGTGCAGGACGCACATCGACAACCTGCGCGCCATCGATTCCGCCGACGCGCTCGTGCTGTTCACGCGCTTCCGAACTCTGCCTGACGACGAGCTGCGCCGCATCGTCGACCATGCAGCCATGGGCCGCGCGATGATCGGCTTCCGCACGTCGACGCACGCGTTCCTCTATCCCGACGACTCGCCGCATCGCGACACGAACGACGCGTGGCCGCGAGCAACCTTTGGCCAGCAATGGATCGCGCACCACGGCCACTTCGATGACGGCAAGGCGCCGCTGACTGACGTTGCGTTCGCCGAGGGATCCAACGCGCATCCGATCCTCTGCGGCGTGAGTCCCTTCGCCGCGTTCTCGTGGCTCTACCACGTCGAAGGCGGCGGCGACTCGCTGCAGGGACCCGTCGAGGCCCTGCTGCGCGGACGTGCGCTGCGCTCCGGGCTCGCGGACGAAGACCGCTTCCCGCGCATGCAACCCGTCGCATGGACCAAGGTCACGCAGCGAGAACACGGCGAACAACGCGTGTTCTTCACGACCCTCGGCCATCCATACGACTTCCGCGCAGAGCCCATGCGACGCATGTGCCTGCAGGCGATCGC
The DNA here is from genome assembly GCA_041168165.1 of Planctomycetota bacterium. Taxonomy (GTDB): domain Bacteria; phylum Planctomycetota; class UBA1135; order UBA1135; family UBA2386; genus SXPK01. The sequence goes on from JBEELK010000186.1 coordinate 5,577, forward strand.
GTGGGCGCTACGTCGCGAGGACTCGATCCCCGCGAACGGGATGCGCTGCGAACCAGCGTCGCCGTTTGAGCCGTCGAACTCGGGCATGGGCGCACATCGGCGGTAGGTCGTCGGCAGATCGGAAGAGCGT
>JBEELK010000187.1:0-9529 GCA_041168165.1 Planctomycetota bacterium
CTTGTGTAATTGAAACTGCGGAGAAGTGGAACTGTGATGGCTTGCGGCGTGGCTTAGAAGCCCATGCCGCCCATGCCACCCATTCCGCCCATACCACCCATGCCGCCCATTCCACCCATGCCGTGGTCATGGTCGTGGCCGTGGCCGCCAGCAGCTTCCTTCGGTTGCGGCTTCTCGCTGATCGCGCAGTCGCAAGTCAGGATGAGACCTGCGACGCTCGCGGCGTTTTGCAAAGCCGTGCGATCAACCTTCGCTGGCGTGATGACGCCTTGCTTGACGAGGTCGCCGTACTCAAGCGACAGCGCGTTGAAGCCTTCGTCGCCCTTCATTTCCTTGACCTTCGCGACAACGACGGTGCCCTTTTCGCCCGCGTTTTCAGCGATCGTGCGGAGCGGCACGCAGAGCGCTTCGGCAACGGCTTCGACGCCTGCGATTTCGTCGCCGACGCAATCCTTGCGAACCTTCTCGAGCGATGGAATCGCGCGAATAAAGCTCGTTCCGCCGCCAGCCACAACGCCCTCGGCGACTGCCGCGCGCGTTGCGTGGAGCGCGTCTTCGACGCGAGCCTTCTTCTCCTTCATCTCGGCCTCGGTGGCCGCGCCGACCATGATCTGCGCGACGCCGCCGGCCAGCTTCGCGAGACGCTCCTGGAGCTTCTCACGATCGTAGTCCGACGTCGTGCGGTCGATCTCCGCGCGGATCTGCTCCATGCGGGCCTGCACGTCCTTCGTCTTGCCAGCGCCTTCGATGATCGTCGTGTCGTCCTTGCCGACGACGACCTTCTTGGCCGTGCCCAGCTCAGCCGTCGTGACGGACTCGAGGCTGATGCCGAGGTCTTCGAAGATCGCCTTGCCGCCAGTGGTGACCGCGACGTCTTCGAGCATCGCCTTGCGACGATCGCCGAAGCCTGGGGCCTTCACCGCGCAGCACTTGAACACGCCGCGCAGCTTGTTGACGACGAGCGTTGCGAGCGCCTCACCATCGATGTCCTCCGCGATGATCAGCAGCGGACGGCCGCTCTGCGCGATCTTCTCGAGCATCGGCAGCATGTCCTTGATCGACGAGATCTTCTTCTCGTTGATCAGGATCCACGGGTTCTCGAGGACGCACTCCATCTTCTCCTGGTCGGTGACGAAGTGCGGCGACAGGTAGCCCTTGTCGAACTGCATGCCTTCGACCCACTTCACCTCGGTCACGAGGCTCTTACCCTCTTCGACCGTGATGACGCCGTCCTTGCCGACGCGCTCCATGGCGTCCGCGAGGATGCGGCCGATCTCTTCGTCGTTGTTCGCGGCGATCGAGCCGACCTGGGCGATCTCCTTCTTGCCCTTGATGTCGATCTTGGACTTCTTGATGCCCTCGACGACCTTGGCGACCGCCTTCTCGATGCCGCGCTTCAGCGCGACCGGGTTGGCGCCCGCGGTGACGTTCTTGATGCCCTCTTCGAAGATGGCTTCCGCGAGAACGGTCGCCGTCGTCGTGCCGTCGCCGGCGACGTCCGACGTCTTCGACGCGACTTCCTTCACGAGTTGCGCGCCGAGGTTCTCGTACTTGCCTTCGAGCTCGATCTCCTTCGCGACGGTGACGCCGTCCTTGGTGACGAGCGGGCTGCCGAAGGACTTCTCGATGATGACGTTGCGGCCACGCGGGCCGAGGGTGACCTTGACTGCGCGGGCGAGCTTCTTGACCCCGTCGCGCATGCGCTCACGCGCTTCCTGGTCGTAGGCGATCTTCTTGACGGCCATGGTGTGTTCCTAGTTGTGGTTGCGGCGGGTTGGGATCACTCGATCACGGCGAGGATTTCGTCCTCACCGAGGATCATGAGCTCTTCGCCGTCGAGCTTGATCTCGCTGCCGGCGTAGGAGGAGAAGAGGACGCGGTCCTTTGCCTTGACCGACATCGCCTGGCGCGTGCCGTTGTCGAGGAGCTTGCCGTTGCCGACGGAGATCACGATGCCCTCGCGCGGCTTCTCCTTGGCGGTGTCGGGAAGAATGATGCCGCCCTTGGTCTTCTCGTCGGCTTCCACGCGCTTCACGAGCACGCGGTCGCCCAGGGGGGTGACGGTGGCAGACTTGGTCTTGGCCATCTCAGGAGTCCTCTTTCGTTTCGGGTTTGGGAGTGTTGGGTGGGAATCGCAGGACCGATGACGCGCGCTTTGCGGCCGCCGGTCGGGTGTCGTTCAGCGGCAGGGGCCCTGCGGTGGACGCGGGCGCGGCTGCGGCGCGGGATTGGGCCAGCCGACCGGCCCGCCGAAGTGGTGCTGGATCAGCAGGTGCATCGACTGGCGCAGGCGTTCGAGGTCGAGGGGCTTGCGCAGGAAGGTGAAGATGCCCGCCTGCATCGCCATCGCCGTTTCGTCGCGGTTGGCGGCGCCCGACATCAGGATCGCGGGCAACGGGCGCACGGCGCAGATGCGGCGGAACACTTCGATGCCGGTCGTGCCGTTGGGCAGGTGGAAGTCGAGGATCGAGAAGTCGAACCGCTGCCGCATCGCGAGCTCGATGGCCTCGGCCGCGTTGGCGGCGAGCCCCACGTTCCAGCCGTGGTCGGACAGGAACTCGCCCAGGCAAACCCTGAGCGAGTCATCGTCCTCCACGAGGAGCACTCGGAAACTCTGCTGCTGCATACGACGGAATGAAGCCCTCGACGCGAGGGGCAGGCGCGAAAGCAATGGTCATGCCGCCGCAGGTTGTCGCCGTAAGTGCTTGTCGGCAAGGGCCCTGAGTGGATCGGGCACCATTGGCAACCGCGCGATGAATGCCATCGTGGCAGGGGTTGCGGCGAGCGGGCTGCCAACTTGGCGCGGCAGCGGCCAGCCCTGGGACCCCGACGGGGAGGTCCCGGGCGGCGAGGCGCGCGGCTCAGGCCGCGCGCAGAGGACGGTCACTCGTCGTCTTCTTCTTCCTCTTCTTCGTCCTCGTCATCGTCGTCATCCTCGTCGTCGTCGTCCTCTTCTTCGTCCTCTTCTTCTTCTTCTTCGTCGTCTTCTTCGATGTCGAGGTCCTCGTCGTCATCGAGGTCTTCCTCTTCGTCGTCGTCCTCTTCGTCGTCGTCATCCCAATCCTCGTCTTCCTCGTCGCCCTCGCCGTCCTCGTCTTCGAAGGAGGCCAAGATGCGATCCCAGTCGGCAACCTCGATCGTGTTGTTGCAGACGAGGCAAACGCTGTCGTTGTTCTGCAGGTCTTCGAGCTCTTCGAGCTCGCGGTAGACCTTGCCGCATTCCTTGCAGTGGACGGACTTACCCATGATGGACTGGCGGAGAGTAGAGGGGGGCTCGCCGAAAGGCGGAGGCGGGGTGGCATACCATGACCAAGGCCCAAGGCAATGCCCGGTAGCTAGAAAAAGCGGCGTAGTCCGAGGCCACCGCAGTGCTTGGTGCCGTACGCCCCACCGCGTCGGCGCGCAGATGGGCACCCGATGGGCACTGCCAACCCAAGCTCCGGCGCGCGGAATGCCGATGAAGGAACCGTGTCCAAGTCGATCTACGTCGTCGGTGCCATCGGCCTTGGGGGCTGCCTAGTGCTCAGTCTGATGATGCAGCACCTCCTCAAGGTGAAAGGCGACCGCACGCGCCCTGCAGTGGCGCTGGAGCTCGAGGAAGAACTCTCCGACCACCTCCGTGGCACGGTCGACTTTGCGACGCTCGACGTCGACGGCGAACGAACATGGTGCATTCGGTTGCCGACCAAGAAGGGCGTGCCGAGTGATTCGCTCGCTCGTGCTGCCTCGGACTTGCTGTGGCGTCGCGCGCCGTCGTGGGGTGAGGCTCCCGAGCGGTTGCGGCTTGAAGTGACTGCTGAAGGCGATGTGGCGCCCTACCGCCTCGACTCGCACCCGCCAGGTGTCCGCACGCGTCGTGTAGCCAAGCCAGCCGCGCCGCCGTCCGCGCCGAAGTAGATCGCTGCGATCGTGTCGCGCGCGATGTCGTCGCGACTTCGATGTGACTTCGATGCGCAGGCTTGCGTTCTGTCGCAAGCAGCGCGCCAATGCAGCGATGCCGCGCCTTCTCGCCGCCGCGCTTGCGATCACGCTCCATGCGCATCTCGTTGCGCAAGCCGGGCCGCCTGCGGGCGCCGTTCTCCGCGTCGCCAATCCCGGGACGGTCGAGCAAGACCGCGTCGTGATCGCTTCGGTGCCGTTTGCTCGCGGGCAACTGCGCATGGCCGAAGGCGCGACTGCGTGCGCCATCGTCGCGGATGAAGTGGACCCGCTCGATTTCCAACAGCGGCGCGACCCGCGCATCGAAGGCGCTGGCTCGCCGATGATGTTCTGGCCGGATGGCTCGGTGGCGCTGCTATCTGTGCACTGGCGAGCGCGCGTCGCAGCAAGCAGCGAGCGTGCGTTTGTTGTGCAACCGAAGGTCGGTGCCGATCGCGTTGCGCTGCCGCTCGCGCCCACTGCGCATCGCACCGCGCTGCCGGATGCGCTGCCGATCTGGACCGAGTTGGTGGATCCGTTTGGTCGCGTGCTGCGCGCCGACCTCGTGCCTGATCCGGCGGCGGGCAAGGATGGCATCGTCTCGGACACGGGCCTCGTGCGCGTGCGGAGGTTCCGCTCGACGCACCGCATCCAAGATGGCGCCGCAAAGGGCAGCCCGCTGCTCGACCTCACTGCGTTCCTCGTCACGTTCGACGGCGATCGCCGCGCCGAGTTGACGCTCGTCCTCGACAACCGTGAACCTGCACACGGCCCGCTCGGTCCTGTTCGCTTCTCTGGGTTTCGCGTCTGCTTTGCAGAGCCATCGCTGCGATTTGTGCCCGCGTTCGCGCGCGAGAACGTGCTGCCGCCACCGTATCCGCGCGACAGCTCCACCGCGGTGCAGGACCTGCTGCAAAAGGCGGAGCACTACCTCGGCGACGGCTCGGCGAAGGCGTTTCGGCTCCATCTGTTCCTCGACGATGCATCGCTGACCGACGCGGATCGTCAAGCTGCGGCTTGGGGGCCGGTGCGGTTCGAAGCGTTTGCAGCCATCGATCACGTGCGAGCCTCGAAGGCGTGGAGCGCGTTCGGCGGGCCAGCGCCGGTGATCGGCAGCGACCGCGGCGATGATCGCAGGCAACTCGGCATCTGGCGCGACAACGCGCGCATCGGGCCCTACGGCGGCTTTGGCGATCCCGAGGACGCGCGACTTGGCGGCGCGCCGCGACACGGCGACTCGCTGCTCCACAACGTGCTGCGTTGGCGCAGTGGCGCGCTGCTTGCCGTCGCGGAGGGCATGGCGCTGCAACATGCGATGCGACCCACTGGCGGTCGCGCGACGAGACTGCCGAAGGACATGGCCGCGTATCGCGCGGGATTGCAACTGCACACCATCGACGCGCCGCACGGCCATCCGCGCATCGACTACGAGCATGTCTCGGCGCACTTGCTGTTCGACTACTGGTGGATCACTGGCGACGAGTTCGCGCGCGACGAACTGCGACGCATCGGCGCGTCGGCGCTCGCGATGGTGCGATCGCCCGCGTTCCGCACGGGCCGTGGCGAAGGGCGCTGTCTCGAAGCCGGCGCGCTTGCCGCGATGGCGACATGCGACGCCTCGTTGCTCGCGAGTCTCGTTGCGCATGCTGTGCAAACGCTCGGTCCGCAGATCCAGCGCGGCAAGCCCGCGGCGCTGCCGCAACCGCCGCATCCGTTCGTGCTCGACGGCAGCGGCGCGTTCGACTCGACCTCGCAGATGGCGGCGCTCGTTCGCGGGCTCGCTGCGCTGCACCGCGCTTCGGGCGATCCTGCGCTTCTCCCGCTGATCGGCGCAATCGCCGATGCCATGGCCGGTCCCGCGTGGCTCGAAGGCGAAGGCCCGAAAACGTTCGTCAGCGCGGACGATGCAAGCCGATACACGATGGCGCCGTCGCCGGAGGATCGCTCCGGCAACGACCGCACGCTGATCGGCGCATTTGTCATCGCGGCCGATTTCGTCGACGACGCAGGAAGAACTGACCTTTGGCGCAGCCGCGCCGCGTTCCTGCTCGAACGCGAGATCCCCGTGACGGCGACGCTGTCCGATCGGCTCATGGCTTCAGCCAATCCGTGGCTGCAGGCCGCGCTCGATCGGAGGAATTAGCGCTGACAGCGGAAGTCGTCGTCGTCTTCGGGTTTGCCGTGGCGGACGGGCTCTTGCCCGTCCTCGGGGCGGCGCCGTACGAAGTGCTCGGCAGGCAGTTGCCGCGGCAACTCGTGCAGATGCTCAACGGTGGCGCGGATCGCGGCGTGCGGTTCTTGCCGTATCTGACGAGCACGAACGGCCAGCGCATTTTCTTGCGCGTTCGCGAACTGCTGCCGGTCGCCACGCTTGCCTCGCTGCACCAACGCGGCGAAGTGCAGCTGCTCGTCGATGGGCTCGTGACCGCGGACACGCTCAAGCTGCGCGCGCACGACGGCAGGACGCAGCAACCGCTGCTCGACATCGATATCCCGTTCCGCGCGGACAAGCCCGCGGAGGCGTTGTCGCGCATGTGGTTTGAGCTCACTGGCGTGCTCGGTTGGAGCGAGAAGATGGCGCCGCTACCCGTGACTGGGCCTGCGCTGTCGTGGTGGCTCGTCGCGAAGGACGAACTGCTCACGCTCGAAGCGGGCATGCAGCCGCATGCTGACGCGGATGTGCTGCGCGCCGCGCGCGAGAGCATCGCGCTCGCCGACGTTGCGGTGGTGCACGACGTCGCGTTCGAGACCGCGATCGTGCTGCTGCGCGCAGGCAAGCGCCGCGAGCAAGTCGCCGACATGCTCGCGCTGCTCGGCCGCAACACGCAGCGATTGCAGTCGATGCGCCGCGCCGCCGCGTTGTTGCAAGCAGCTGGCAACGAGCGCGCCGCCGCGGAGTTGTTGTCGCTCGTGCTCAAGCGCGAGCGATTGCCGGCGGACGTGGAGTCCTGCGCCGCGATGTGGTTCCGACTCGGCGAGTTGCAGCTTGCGCACGAAGCGCTCGAAGCCGCGCACGCAGCAGGCGAACTCGCGCCGGCTGGGCTTGCGCAACTCGCGGCCGTCGCAGATCGGCTTGGCGATGCGGCGCTGCGCGATCGCATCACGGACCAGTTGGCCAAGGTCGCCGACTTGCCGTCGCCGGTGGCGCGACTCGTGGGCTCGTTCTTGGTCGAGGGCGATCGCGTCGCCGAGGCGCACGCGTTGCTGAAGCGCGCTGCACACGCGTACCCTAGCGACTCCGGCCTTTGGCTCGACCTCGGCCGCGCGTGCTTGATGCTCGATCGCCCCGAAGAAGCGCGCGACGCGCTGCAATCGGCGGCGACCAACGCTGGCGCTGGCGAGAGCCGTCGCGACATCGAACGGTTGCTGCGCTTGTCGAAGGTCCCCGGCTTGTTCGCGGGCATGCGCAACGTCGACGCGTTGCTCGCCAAGGGCGACGCGCGTTGGGCATTGCGGCAAGCGCGCGAAGTCGTGCGTCGCAGCGAGCACGCAGCCGAGGCTTGGCTCTTCCTCGGCGTCGTGCGGCAGAAGTTGCGGCAAGAGCGCCGCGCGGAGTCTGCGCTGCGTCGCGCGCTCGCACTCGATCAGGATCTCGCAGAAGCGCACAACCGCCTCGGCATCCTGCTCGTCGGTCGCGGCGATATCGAGAAGGGCCACGAGCACCTCGTTCGCGCAGTGCAACTCGCACCAACGGATCCATCGCCGCAACTGCACCTCGCGCAAGCGTGCGTGCTGCTTGGCAGGCGCGCCGATGCCGAGGAGCACTTGCGTACCGCGCAGGACCTCGGCGCGCGTCCTGAGATGCTCGACGCGGTGCGTCGCGCGTTCTTCGCAGCCTGACAGCCGGTCGATAACGCGTGCTGTCGAGCCGCGCAGCGCGTCACTGCTTCTTCGTCATCGCGATCTCGAGCACCTTCGTGTTCGGCTCGCCGATGTGCAGGTCATGCACTTCGATCGTGATGTGGTCCGCGTCCACGAAGCGGAACACGTACTTGACGATCTTGTCGTGCTCGCCGGTCAGGTACTCGTCCATCTGGCCGTAGGTCACGAGCGTCTTGCCGTCCTGCAAGAAGTCGCCTTCCGAGCGGATCATCGCGGTGTCCATGTTCTGAACCGTCGTGATGACGTAGCTCTTCTTCATGTTGTCGTGGCCAAGGACCCAGAAGCTCTCGTACGGCATCCGCATCATCGAGCCCTTGGTCTCCGCGACCATCCAACGGCCCTGCATCTGCCAACGGAACGTCGCTTCGCCCTTCTCCGCCGGAGTCTTCTGCCCGTTCATGAAGAACGAGGACTCGGTCATCCACGAGCCGAGGAACGCTTCGAGCTTCTGGTGTTCGGGGCCGGGCTGCGTGAGCTGCTTCACGCGGGCCATCTGCTGCGGGTCTTGGGTCGTGACGCCGGTGGTGCGTTCGGATCCGAACGTCGCTGCGCAGCAAAGGCATGCCGCTGCGCCGAGGAAGAACGAGAGGATGGACTTCATGGTCGTGGGTGGATGCCCGATGCGGGCGCGGCGACGACTATCGCCGACCGCCGTGCGCTGCGCACGGATCGCTTCAGCGGAGGCGCATCGGCCGCCACGCAACCACGTCGAGCGGCTCTGCGCATAGCGCGAACGGCGCGCACTCGGGCAGCGCGATGCCGCATACGCGTGTCATGTCACAGACGCCGAGTTGCACCGAAGCCGACTGGATCTGCCACGGCGCGTGCGCGATCTCGCCGACGCGCAGTTGCCCGTCCCGGCCTTGCGCAAACAAGCAGTAGCGCTCGACGAGGAAGTGCTCGAGCGTGCCCTTCGTCGCACTGCGCGAGTTGCTGCCGCTGCAATAGCCAGCGGCGAAGCGCGCAGGCGGGCCGCGATCGTCGACGCGGCGGCTGACGTAGGACGTCAGCATCCCGCGTTGTTCGACCTGCATCTCGGCGCGGAAGTACGGCAGCCCAAACGTCGCGCGTGCACCCGCGACCGCGAGCTTGCTCGTGGCATCGAGGCTGAAGAACCACACGCCTTGCTTGTCGCCGTGGCGAACGTAGGTCCGCACGTTGAGCTCAGGGAAGTCGTGCGCGCCCGGGATCGCTGGCATGCAGCGAATGCGCGTCTTGCGCATCACGAACGGCACGATGCCGAGCCACGCGTCGCCATCGAACGTCTCCACTTCGAGCCCGTCTGGCAGCAGTGGCTGCAGCGCCTCCTTGGGCAGGGGCCAATGCAAGAACGCGAGGTCGGTCCACTGCATCGAGAGCGCCCACGGCTCCCGCAGGATCGGATACGGGCGATGGTCCTGACGATGGAGCGCGGGGTGCGGCATGGAGGCGGAGCAGATTTCGGCCGCGCATTCGCGTCGGTTGCACGCGTTTCGTAGCAGGCGCCACCGTGCGGTAGAACTGCGCGGACTCGCAGCCCTGATGACTCTCGCCATGCACGCACTTCCCTTCCGCCACAAGCCTGCAGCGTTGCTCGGCCTCGCAGTCGCGTGCGCGGTGGCAACGGCACAAACGGCGACGCGCGAGTTTCGCGAAGTCATGGTCGTTCGCGCCGAGCAAGGCGAGCAGCTAGTCAGCGCTCCGAACTGGGGCAAAGCGGTGGCGCGCGGCCGCGACGGCGCGTGGTGGT
>JBEELK010000188.1:0-4785 GCA_041168165.1 Planctomycetota bacterium
GTGCTGTATGCGACGACGTGGCGCGCGCGGCGCCTGCCGTGGCGCTTTGACAGCGGCGGCGAAGGCAGCGCGATCCACAAGTCGACCGATGGCGGCACGACGTGGACCGACCTGAGCAAGAACAAGGGCTTGCCCGAAGGTCCGCTCGGCATCGCCGGCATCGCTTGCGCGCCGAGCAAGCCGCAACGCGTCTACGCGCAGGTCGAGGCCAAGGAAGGCGGGCTGTTTCGCAGCGACGACGGCGGCACCACGTGGACCAAGGTCAATGACGACCGCAACCTTCGGCAGCGCGCGTGGTACTACAGCCGCGTCTATGTCGACCCCAAGGACGCGGACACGGTCTATGCGCTCAACGTCGGGTTCCACAAGTCGACGGACGGCGGCAAGACGTTCTCGCAGATCTCGGTGCCGCACGGCGACAACCACGACCTGTGGATCGATCCCGCAGACCCGCAGCGCATGGTCGAAGGCAACGACGGCGGCGCGTGCGTCAGCAATGACGGCGGCCGTTCTTGGTCGACGCAAGACAATCAGCCGACGGCGCAGCTGTATCGCGTGACGACGGATCGCGCGGCGCCGTACCGCATCTATGGCGCGCAGCAGGACAACAGTGCGATGCGCATCAAGCATCGCACGCAAGGCGACGGCATTGGTGGCAGCGACTTCGAGTCGACGGCGGGCGCGGAGAGCGGTTGGCTTGCGCCGAGCCCTGCGGACCCGGACGTCGTGTTTGGCGGCAACTACGGCGGCATGCTCGAACGGCGCGACCATCGGCAGCGGCTGTCGCGGCGCGTCGACGTGTGGCCGGACAATCCACTCGGCGCGGGCGCGGACTCGACCAAGTATCGCTTCCAATGGAACTTCCCGATCGTGTTCTCGCCGCACGATCCGGACTTGCTCTATGCGGCCGGCAACGTGCTGTTTGCGAGCCGCGACGAAGGCCACACGTGGCAGGCGATCAGTCCGGACCTCACGCGCAACGATCCGACCAAGCAGGTTTCGTCGGGGGGGCTGATCACGCAAGACAACACGAGCGTCGAGTATTACTGCACGATCTTCGCGTTCGCGGAGTCGCCGGTGCAGAAGGGCATGCTGTGGTGCGGCAGCGACGATGGCCTTGTGCATCACAGCAAGGACGGCGGCGCGTCGTGGCAGAACGTGACGCCGCCCGAGTTGCCGGAGTGGGCGCAGATCAACTGCATCGAGGCCGATCCGTTTGACGCGGGCACGTGCTGGGTCGCGGCAACGCGCTACAAGCTCGACGACTTCGCGCCGTATCTCTACGTCACGCGCGACCACGGCGCGTCGTGGCAGAAGGTCGTGCGCGGGCTCGACGCGGGTTGGTTTGTGCGCTGCGTGCGCGCGGACCCGGTGCAGAAGGGACTCGTCTATTGCGGCACCGAACGCGCGGTGTGGATGTCGTTCGACGGCGGGCAACTGTGGCAGAAGCTGCAGCGCAACTTGCCGGTCGTGCCGATCACGGACCTGACCGTGCGCGATGGCAGCTTGATCGCGGCGACGCAGGGGCGGTCGATCTGGTCGTTTGACCACTTGCCGCATCTGCGCCAATGCAACGCGGCGCAGGCGCAGCGAGACGTTGTGCTCTTCGAGCCGGTGCCAATCGTGCAGTTTGGCGGCACGGACAAGGCCGTCGACGGCAAGGGCCAAAACCCCGCCACGTCGCCGATCGTGCGCGTGTTGGTTGGCGGCGAGGCCGACGCGGCGATCACGGCCGCGCATTCGATCGAGATCCGCGACTACCGCGGCGACGTCGTGTTTGCGCGCGATTCGGCCAATGCCGACGAGCAGAAGAAGCTCACGCTAAAGCGCGGCATGAACGCGATCCGCTGGGACTATGAGCAGAAGGACGCAAAGGCCTTGGAGGGCATGGTGCTGTGGAATGGCGACCTCTCTGGTCCGCGCATGCCAGCGCCCGGCCGCTACGAAGTGACGTTGACGTGGGATGGCGCGCAGCACAAGGCGGCGCTGTGGATCGAGAAGGACCCGCGCGCGCAAGGCAGCGTCGAGGATCTGCAGCAGCGCCACGAGTTTGTCGTGAAGTGCCGCGATGCGATCCAGAAGGCGCACGACGCGATCGAGAAGATGCGTTCGCTGCGCACGCAGATGGAAGCCGTGGTGGAACGCGCGGCCAATGACGAGAGCAAGGCCCGCCTCGTCGAGAAGCAGAAGGCGATCGCAGACGTGCTCAAGCAGATCGAGGGCGCGCTCTACCAGACCGAAGCGAAGGCCGGGCAGGACCTGCTCAACTTCCCGATCAAGCTGACGGACAAGCTCGCGGGCGTGATGTCGGCCGCCAATCGCGCGCTCTACGCGCCGACCAAGGCGCAGCGCGATGTCGCGGACATGCTGCTCGCTGCGATCGATGTGGAGCTGGCGAAGTTCGAGGCGCAGAAGGCTGGTGCGGTCGCGGAGTTCAACGCGTTGGCGAGGGAGTTGGAGACGCCGTACGTGAAGTGAGGAGTGGGTGGAGTGCCGCTCTGCTTGCTGCGCGCTTCTTGGCCGTTCTTGCGCCAGGGAGTCTTCTCGACGGACTGCTAGCTGCTGCGGCCCTTCTTCCGTTCGTCGCGCAACCGTTCCAATTCGCGCGCGTCGGCGAGGTCCTTGGGGCGCCCGGAGGCGAGCTTGTTCACGAGCAGATCGTCAAACCCGATCATGCCGATGTTGAGCCCGCGCCACTCCGTCTCGATGCGGTGCTGCCACGCGACATCGAACTCGACGCCGCTGATCTCCGTCAGGATGTCGATGCGACGTGGGACGCGACCGATCTGGTAGACGAGGTCCTTCTTGGTGAAGTCCGCGACCGTGAGTCCCGCGGCAGTCACCGGAGCTCCAAAGCGGACCAGTGCTTCGAACACCCGCGGCGCGTTGTCGGCGGAAGGCCTCAAGAGCAAGTCGATGGCACCCGTGCTGCGCGCATGGCCATGCCACGCCACGGCGTAGCCGCCGACAATCAAGAACTCGGCCTTGCTCGCACTGAGCGCGAGCAACATGTCCTGAAAGTCCGGACACAGGGAATCGAGGCGAATCACGAGTCCGCTTCGACTCGCCGCACGACCCGGATCGGAGTGTCGGCGCGTGCGTAGTCGGGGATCGGGATGCCAGCCATCCCGTAAGCACGCACCGCGAGTTCCCACATCATCTCGATGCGCTGCTCGGGGGTCGTATCGAGGCCATCGGGCCGTTCTTCTCCGCGGCGAACGACCTGAATCGGCCAATCGGCGCGATGGGCGGCTCGTTTGGCTAGATCGTCCGGGATCACGGGAGTGAGCGTACCGAGTCTTGCGACGGCTTCCAGTTGCTGGAGTACGGGCTTGCTGGACTGGCGAGAGAGTTAGAGACGCCGTACGTGAAGTGAGGGGTGGGTGGCGTCGCGGCGATGCCGATAAGCGCTCCATGCGTCGCCTGTGCAATCCGTCTCTGGAGACCGGCGCCAACGATCGTCCCGCAGCGGGCGGACGACGCTGGCGGTCGCTGGTGCCATTGGTCCTGATGGCCTTCGCTGCATGCATGCGATCGCCGGATCGTGAGCACGTAGATGCCGTGTTTGCGGTCGATGCGCGGGTCGCTCGGAACGTGGGCGACGAAGCGATGCGGCAAAGCGGCAAAGAGCTGTTTGTGACGCGCATCGGCGCTCGTGCGTGCGTCGATTGCCATGCTCGCGAAGGTCGCCTGCAGGATGGCCGCGTGCACGGCCGCAACACGATGAGCTTGCTCGACGTGGGGCGGCAAGTTGCGTGGGGCTGGGATGGCGCTGGTTCGAGCCTCGTCGCGATGGTGCGGAAGGAGCTTGCGCGATGGCACGATGTGGAGCTGGCGACGCCTCTTGCCGAAGGCGCGATACCGCAGGACCCGGCGATCGCGATCGCTGCGTATCTCGATTCGCTGCGCACTCACTCGGCGTGGGATCACTATGTCGAAGGCGACGACGAGGCGTTGTCGCGCGCGGGCCGGGATGGCCTTGCCGCCTTTTTGGAAGTGGGCTGCGCTACGTGCCATGGCACGCGCAATCTCGGCGGGCGGTCGTTCCATAAGCTCGGCGCTGCAGTGCCCTACGCCACAACGGACGTGGGGCGGATGGCAGTGACGGGAAGCGAGGCGGATCGCGCGGTGTTCAAGGCTCGCATGCTGCGTCACGCGGCGGCGACTGCGCCCTACCTGCACGATGGGTCGGTGGCGACGTTGCGCGAGACCGTGGTGCTGATGGCGCGCATCGAACTCGGCAAAGAACTCTCCGATAGCGATGCCGACGCGATCGTAGCGTTCTTGGTCGAAGTCGCGGGATCCGATGGCGACGGCGGTTGAGCGTCGATCGGGGGCGAAGTTCCTCGGCGTGCGGCTTTAGCGAGCGAGCATCGGTGTCGATGCCCAAGAACATGGACGCCAACGCCGCGCCGATTCTTGTGCCTTCGACGGAGGTCGCGTCGGACCTGCATGCGAGGCGGCGGAGTGTGCGTCGCCGCGTTGCCTTCGCTGGTGTCGCTGCAAGTGTTTTGGCGATCGCCAGCATCGCCGTGCCCAACCTGCTGCGCTCCAACCTGAATCGCAACGAGGCCTTTGCGATCGCGGCGCTAAAGAACATCAGCAGCGCGCAGGCGCAGTTTCAGGCATCTGGCATCGCAGATCCCGACGGCGATGGCCAAGGTCGCTACGGCTTCTTTGCGGAAATGGCGGGCAAGCGCTCGGTGCGCACGAGCGAAGGCATGGACGCGTTCTGCGATCCTGCGGTGCTTTCTGCGTTCTTTGGCCAGGCCGATCGTGGCCTCG
>JBEELK010000189.1:0-17868 GCA_041168165.1 Planctomycetota bacterium
ATTCGGTGGAATGTCGCGGCTACCACTGCCCTGCGCGGCGATAGGATCCGCCGCCCATGCCTCGCCTCGTGTTCGCTGCGCGCGCCGCCATCGCCTGCGCCCCGATTCTCGCGCTGTCGTCCTGCGGCTTATTCAGGTCCGTCGTCGAGGCGCCGATGAACGTCGCGCGCGCAGTGATGCCTAGCGCGCCCGGCGAGAAACTCCAGCCGATCGACACGCTGCACCCGCGCCTCATGGCGCTCGCGGACAACTGCGCGCAGCGCGTCAGCATCGCGACTGAGTTGTTTGCCGAAGAAGCGAAGACCCGCGAAGCCGCGCTTCAATCCGTACGTTGGCGCCTCGCGTTCTCGCGCCTGATCTATCAGACCGCCACGAGCCCTTCGCCGTTGTCTGGCCTGCTCGACATGCTCGTCTTGGTGCGAACGGGCTCGGTGCTCTTCCAGTCGCGCGGCATCGCCGACGTCTGGGGACCGCCAGCGCGCCACATTGCGAACGGCATCGGCACGATGGAAGCAACGTGCTGGCAAGTAGTCGGCGACTACATCGGCAAGGCGCAGGTCCAAGAACTGCGCGTAACGCTCGACGCGTGGCAGGAGAAGAAGCTCGGCGCAGCTGCGGACGAGATCGACGAGTTGCCGGACTTCCGCCAGATCGCGCATGCGCTCGGCAAGAACGAAGCGAACAGCAACGGCGGGATCATGAGCTTCTTGTCGATCGACCCGCTTGCTGGATT
This sequence comes from Planctomycetota bacterium, assembly GCA_041168165.1. Classification (GTDB taxonomy): domain Bacteria; phylum Planctomycetota; class UBA1135; order UBA1135; family UBA2386; genus SXPK01. The sequence goes on from JBEELK010000189.1 coordinate 734, forward strand.
GGAGCCCGTTGCGCGCGAAGTCGCGCTGACGCGCCAGTTCACGGAGCGCATGCTGTATTGGGCCGAGCGCATGCCCGCGCTCGTCGACATGCAGGTCGAACTCGGCACGCTGGAAGCGCAGAAGCTGCCCGAAATCGTCGCCGCCGTCGCTTCGCTCGAACGCGCCACCAAGGCTGCGGAGACCATCGCGGAGACCGCCAAGTCGCTGCCCGCGCAGATCGGTCCGGAGCGCGAAGCTGCCGTTCGCCAGATCGCTGACGAACTCGATGCGCAACGCAAAGCGCTCGTCACGGACCTCGAGCAAGCGAGCGCGCCCGTGCAGAAGCTCCTCGTCGAATCGCGCGAGACGATCGCGGCCGGCCAAGCGCTGTCGCAGGAGCTGACGAAGACCGTGCAAGCCGTCGACGCGATGCTGAAGCGCTTCGACAAGGACCCGAACGCGCCGAAAGAGCCGGAGCCCGCGCAACCCGGCAAGCCGTTCGACATCGTCGAATACGGCGAAGCCGCAAAGGGTGTCGCCGAGGCAGCCAAGGAGCTTCGCGGCGCAGTGACGGCCGTCGACAACGCAATCCCGCGCATGCTCGAGGCCGTGGACCGGACGATCGATCGCGCGTTCTGGATGGGAATTCTCGCGGGACTGGCGCTGATTGCGGGAATGGCCGCAGCCGTGGCGTTTGTCCGACGTGTGGGTTTGAAGAAGGGCTGAGGCTCGGTTGCGCGGCTATCCTGCCGCGATGCGCATCGCCCTCGCAGCCCTCCTCGCGGCCCAACTCCTCGCTCAGGAGGACAAGGCAGCGAACAACACCTTCGGCCACTCCCGCCACGGCGCCGAGTTCAACGAAGGTCCGCGGCAGGCGGCCTACTTGATGGCGGGGATGTCGCCGCAAGTGCACTTCCCCGTGCAGGGCATCGGCGAAGAGGCTCAGGACTTCTTCGATCAGGGCCTCTGTCAGCAACACGGCTTTTGGTACTTCGAGGCCGAACGCAGCTTCCGCCAAGTCGCGCTGCGCCATCCCGACTGCGCGATGGCCTACTTGGGCATGTGCTGGGCCAACGTGGAGAACCACGCGCGCGGCGCTGGCTTCGCGGCGCAAGCTGTGCAGCGCGCAGAAGGCGCAAGCGCAACCGAGCGCATGTGGATCGATGCGTGGGCGCGCTACCACGACATCTCGAAGGACGACGCGAAGGAACTGCAGAGCGGCGATGCCGCACGCATCGAAGCTGCGCGAAAGGCAATCGTCGAACGCAGCAAGAGCCACGATGACAAGGCGCGCGGTCGCGACCTCGTGCGCGATCTGGAGCAACTCATTGCGGAGCGCCCAGACGACGTGGAAGCGAAGGCGTTCCTTGTCGTGCAGATCTGGCGCAACAGCGACTCGGGCCTCGAGATCACGAGCCACGGCGCCGTGGAGGCGTTGCTTCAGCAAGCGCTCGCCGCAGCGCCGCTCCATCCAGCGCACCACTTCCGCGTGCACCTGTGGGACCACGAGAAGGCGGAGCGCGCGGTGGTTTCGGCCGCGACGCTCGGCAGCACGGCTCCGGGCATTGCGCATCAGTGGCACATGGGCGGCCACATCTTCGACAAGCTCGGGCGCTGGACCGACGCCGCGTGGCAGCAAGAGGCTTCGAGCCGCGTCGATCACGCGCACATGCATCGCGATCGCGTGATGCCCTACGAGATCCACAACTACGGCCACAACCAAGAATGGCTGTGCCGCAGCTTGTCTGCGTGCGGACGCACGCACGACGCCATCGCGCTCGCGAGCAACATGATTGCGCTGCCGCGGCATCCCAAGCACAACCGCGTCGAAGCCGACGAGGAGATCGCGGGCTTCGGGCGCGTTCGCTTGCTGGAGATCGCCGAGCAATGGGAGATGTGGCCCGAGATCGAGGCTGCATGCGCCGACGGACGCATCGAAGCGACCGATGATCCCAAGGAGCAGACGCGGCGCTTGCTCGCGCTTGGCGTCGCGCGCTTTCGCAGCAACCAGCAGGCAGATGGAGACGAGACCGTCGCGCAATTGCGTGCGCACTTGGATGGCCTTCGCAACGCGAGAGCCAAGGCGATCGACGAAGCCGAGGCCGGTGTCGACTCGCGCAATGGCAACGAGACGGAACGCGAGAAGGCCATCGCCGATGCGATCGCGGCGCACAAGGACCGGATCCGCAACGCGATGGACGCGCTTCACCGCCTCGCTGGCGAACGCGCGCTAGCGCTGGGCGATGGCAAGGCAGCGCTCGAGGAGTTTGAGCGCGCGTCGGGCACGCCCGCATGGGCCAAGGCGCTCGCCGAGATCCAAAGCGGAGAGCCCAAGAAGGCCGTCGAGCGGCTGCGCACCGCGATGGGAGAACACCCCAAGGCGCACACGCTCGCGCGCTTGGTCGTCGCGCTGAAGGAGGCCGGCGAGGAGGAGGAGCTGCAGCGCCGCTTCGAGGAACTGCGCAAGCTCGCTGGTCATGCGGACCTCGACGCTCCGCTGCTCCAACGCATCGCGCCGATCGCTGCTGCAGCGTGCGAAGCGGCGGATTGGCGCCTGCCGCAAGCACCCGGCACAGACGTCGGCGTGAGGCCGCAACTCGACGATCTCGGGCCGTTCCGCTGGGCTCCGCAAGCTGCTCCCGAGTTCGACCTGGAGCGCACGGATGGCGCGCACGCGACCCGCGCAACCTGCCTCGGCAAGCGCACGCTGCTCGTCTTCTACCTCGGCTTCTCGTGCGCGCACTGCGTCGAGCAGCTGAAGGCGTTTGGGCCCAAGGCAGCGGCGTTTGCCGAGCAAGGCATCGACGTGATCGCGATCGGCAACCAAGACCTCGCGACGGTGCGCGAACTGCAGGCCAGCATGGATGACGAGCAGCGCATCGCGCTGCCGCTGTTCGCGGACCCGAGCCTCGCCGCATTCCGCGCGTTCCGCGCCTACGACGACTTCGAGCAGATGCCGCTGCACTCCGTCGTGTTGCTCGACGAGCAGGGCACCATTCGCTGGCAAGATATTGGCGCGGAGCCGTTCGTCGACGTCGATTGGCTTCTGCGCGAATCCACGCGGTTGCTTGAATTGCCAGCGTCCGCGCCGACTCGCTAGCACACGAGCTGCTACCGCGGCAGTCGATCGATCCGCATCAACTCGGGGAGCAGCAGAAGCTCGCGCACGACGCGCCCTACCGTCGCGCGATACAGCGATGCGAAAAAGCGCAGCGCGCGCAACACGCGCATCTGAGCTAGGCGGCGGACCACGTGCTCCGCGTAGGTCCACGGCGCCCACCACCGCACCGAGAACGTGCGGCCGGTCTCGTCGATCGCGACGACGTCCTTGGCGCCGCACAGCAGCGCAGCGATGCGCAACGGATGCGGGCGCTCACCGCCGCTCCACGACACGAACGCCGCGTCGAAGCGTTCGGCGCGCAGGCTGCGCAGGAACCGGACCTTGGAGCCCGATGGCTTGTCGCTGCGCACGCGACATCCCTGCAGAGCAGGAAGCAGCAGTTCGCGGTCGTCATCGCGCACGAACACAGTCCACTCCGCATCCGGCAAGCCATCGCGCAGCCGCCGCGCGAGCGCGAGCGCATCGTGGCCTTCTGCCGTCAACATCATCGCGGCCTTCATGCGCGCTCCTCTCCCCTCGCGATCGCGAGCTCGCGATACGCGGCGTCATAGACGTCGACCGATGCGCTGACTGAGTAGCGCTGGCGCGCGAGCAAGCGTCCGCTCGCTCCCATGTGCAATCGAAGCTCTTCGTCGCGCAGCAGCGCCACGATCGAGTCGGCAAACGCTTGCGCGTCCTCGGCGATGAGGCAGTGCACGCCGCCCTCTGCATCGAGACCTTCGCACGCGACCGGAGTCGCGACCACGGGTCGACCGGCCGCCCACGCTTCGAGCAACTTGCCGCGCAAACCGCCGCCCGTTCGCAACGGCAACGCGACGACGGTTGCGTCCGCGAGCTCTTGTTGCAGGTCCTCGACGTAGCCCGCGACTTCAACGACGCCATCCTGAGCAAGGTCCGCGACCGCGGCCGGCGCATTGCGGCCGACGAGTCGGAGCTTGGCGTCTGAAACCTGCTTGCGCACGCGAGGCAGGATGTCCTCTGCGAGCCACATGGCCGCGTCGACGTTGGGCGCATGCTTGAAGTAGCCCACGAACGTGATCGTCGGCGCGGATGCGCGCTCCACGCTCTCCGGCAGTTCGGGCAGCATGGTGCCGCTCGGCGCGACATCGACGCGATGCGCGGGCAACAGCGCGCGCAGCATCGTGGCATCGACATCGGACAGCGCGACCGTGCGATCGAACGCGCGCAGCAAGCTGCGTTCAAAGCGCGCTGCCGCCGCGATCTCGACCTCGCCAGCGCCGCGGCGCTGCGCCTCGACGGTCAGCGACTCGTGGCACACGTAGATGCGCCGCTGCAAGCGCGGCTCCTTCGCGACGAGGTGCGCCATCTCGACATACTCGACCTGCACGACGTCGTAGTCGCAGCCTTCCAGCACGCGGCGAACGGCGCGCTGCATGGATGGCGCGGAGTAGTCGCGGAACAACCGCATCGGCACGGTGCCGTGCAAGTTGCCGGGCATCGGATTGCGTTCGCGCAGCATCGTGACGACGCGAACGCCAAGTGCCTCGATCGCGCCGATGTGCGCGCGGTCCTTCTCGTCATCGAGGAACGCAAAGAGCGTCACGCGATGGCGCTTGCTCATCTCCTCGAGCCGGCGCCACAGCACCCACGAACCGTCGTGGCCGATGCGAGGCAGACGTGCGGCGAGCACGAGCACGCGCATGCCGTTCTTGGTCGGAGTCGGCAGTTGGCCGAGGTCGTTGCCGCCCGCCGCGCGATGCGCCGCGATCGAGTTTGCCACGGCGAACGTATCGCGATCGCTGCGCACGTAGTGGCGGCGCGACGTGCAACGCTTCCACAGCGCCTCAGGAATGCGCGGCGCCGCGCGCAGCAGAGCCTTGAGCTCAAACCACGCTTCGCCTGCCAACGCTTCGATCGCGAGGTCGCCGCGCACGAGCATCGACAGCGGCTGCAGCGCCATCACCGACGCGGTCATGCGCGGGTCCGTCACGCTGCGCCACAAGAACAGATGCTGGTTGCGGCGAATCGTGTTGTCGACGTAGCGATCGCCAAACGCCTTGCGGCTCGTGCCGCGATGCTCGTGCACTACGGCGCTCTTCGACGTGAACAGCACGCGATAGCCGCGCTTCCACGCTTGATACGACAGCCCCATGTCCTCGACGTAGAACGGGTCGTAGAGCGTGTCGAAGCCACCGACTTCCAAGAACATCCTGCGGTCGAACGCGGCGCTGCCGCCGCCGGCCCACAGCGTTGGGACGTAGTCGAGTTGTCGCTCGTCCTCGCTCGGCTCTGCGTGCGCGAGCTTGAGCCATCCGCGTTCGATCGAGCCGCGGGTGCGGCCCGTCTCTTCGCGGCGCTTGCTCGGGTCGCGGAAGAACACTTCCGACGTGACGCCAAACACGTCGGGCTCGCGCAGGCCTTCGAGCAATGGCCGCAAGAAGCCGGGCTTCACGACCATGTCGTTGTTGAGGAACACGAGCACGTCGCGCGTCGCAGCCGCCACGCCCGCCGCGTTGCCGCGCACGAAGTAGCGGTTCTCGGGCAGCGCGATCACCTTCACCCACGGATGCTCGCTGCGCAGCCACTCAACGGTGCCGTCGTTGCTGCCGTTGTCAACGACGATCATCTCGTGATCGCCGCGACACAGTTCGAACTCGGCTTTCACGGACGGAAGCAGCAGTTCCAAGAAGCGCTTGCCGTTCCACGTGACCGTGATGACGGACGCGGCCGAAAGGTCGCGCGGCTTGCGACGCGGCTTCGTCCTTCGCATGCGCGAGAACGGCCACCACACGATGTCGACGAGCAACGTGACCGCGAGCAACGGCCACGTCACGAGCGCAGCCGCGAGCGAACACAAGGCGACGAGGAACGGCGTCGCGCAGAGCCACAGCGCACGCTTCATCGCAGCGACCTCCGCTGCGCGCACGACGGCGCCGCGGCACAGCGTGCCGACAAGCCCATGCTGCTGTCTTTCCCCGAGTTGCGTTCCAAGAGTCCTGCATGGATCGGCAACCACGCGGACGCGGATGCAGCCGATGTGCGCAGGATGGACAAGGCAGCGCGCCCGGTCTCGCAATGAGACTGCTGCCACGCGCAGCGACATCGTTGCCGCGAATGACGACTCAGCTTGCCACGTCGACGAGCCCGCGATGCCGTCGCGACTTCGTCAGCGAATGCGACCGGTCACGACGGCGAACAGCAGTCCAACGTGGCCACGCACCGTTCGCAGAGTCTTCATCTTCGAGAAGCCCAGAATCCGCGACGAAAGCGTCGTCGGATGCTCGACGACGCGGCCGCCGCGACGCACGACGCGCAGCATCGTCTCGGCGATCCCGAGGAACCCGCCGTGCACGAGCGGCAGTTCTGCGACGAGCGATCGACGCATCACGCGGCAACAACTCGTCCACGTCGCGATGCGTCGGCGCAGCGCGATGCGGTAGATGCCCGACAGCGTGCGCGACAGCAGAAGTCGCCAACCCGGCACGTTGCGCACGGCACCATCGCGGTGGTACGGCGAGGCGGTGACGAGATCGGCTCCGTCGAGCAGCGGGATCATCTCAAGCAGCGTCAGCGGGTCGTACGAACCGTCGCAGTCGATCGACGCGACGATGTCGTGCGACGCATCGAGGCTGCCCGTTCGGATCGCGGCCGCGACGCCTTGGTTGCGATCGTGCCGCACAAGGCGCACATCGCTGCGATCCGCGCACTCGTGCTGCAAGCGCGTCCACGTCGCGTCGCGACTGCGATCGTCGACGAGCACGAACTCGAACAAGCACGCATCCTTGCCCGCGTCGCGCAGCGCATCGAGCGAGCGCAGCAAGAAGACGACGTTGTCCTCTTCGTCAAATAGCGGGACGACTACGGACACCGCCCGCAGCGACGCGGCGCGATCGTCCGTCGGAGCGCGCTGCAGCGTCGTTGCAGCGACCGCCGCATCGATGCGCAGCGGGCACGGCGCGAGCGAGAGCGCATCGCACAGCGGAGCAAGTGCGCGGCGTCCGCGCAGAGTGCGCACGATGCCAGCACTCCTCGCGAGCCCTTCGTAATGCTGCTGCAACAAGGCGCGCGACCCCGCGGTGATGCGCGGTTGCTCTGCATCGATCTCCCAACTACAGAACGCAACAACGTCCGCGATTGCCGTCGCCGCAGCGCGCAGTCCGCGGCGCAGTTCGTCGCCGCGCGCGATCTCCACGCGGCGACCGCTGCGCATCGCGACCGCGCATGCCTCCATCAACGAATCGCCGCGCACTTCATGGCCGCGCGCAACGATCGCCCCAACGACGGCAGGGCATCGCTCCACCACGTAGCGATCGACAAAGAACGTCGCGCGCGCGCCGACCTCGTCGAGCAACGCGAGCCATGCTGCGACGTTGGCTTCGACGCGCGACGGCAACCGCTCCCACTGCGAACGCATCACCGCGGCCGCGAGCGCTCCATCTTGGAACCACTCCTCGACCGTGATCGCGAGCCCGAGCGGCGCGCCTTCGTTGCGTGCGCTCGTGTCGGTCACGAGTCGCGCATCGCGCAGGCTGCCTCGATCTCCGCGATCGTCTTCGGCGCGGCGGCGGTCAGCACTTCGCGGCCGTTCGCCGTCACGAGCACGTCATCCTCGATGCGGATGCCGATGCCGCGGTACTTCGCGGGCACCTTCTTGTCGTTGGCGTCGAAGTAGAGGCCCGGCTCGATCGTGAGCACCATGCCCTTCTTGAGCCGCGTCGGCACGCCTGCAGCGTCTTGGTAGGAGCCAACGTCGTGCACGTCGCGACCCAGCCAGTGGCTCGTGCCGTGCATGTACCACGGCTTGAACGCGGCCTTCTTGAGCAGCGCAGGCACGTTGCCCTTCAGCACACCGAGCTGCACCAAGCCCTTCGTGAGTTCGCGCAGCACGATCTTGTGCGGCGCATCCCACGGCGCGCCGGGCCGCACCGCCGCGATCGCGCGGAGCTGGGCCTTGAGCACCACTTGGTAGACCTCGCGCTGCGCATCGGTGAACGTGCCGCTGACCGGGAACGTGCGCGTCACGTCGCCGGTGACGCCTTCGATCTCCGCGCCTGCGTCGACGAGGAGCAAATCGCCGTCCTTCATGCGGCGGTCGTTCTCGTGGTAGTGCAGCACGCACGCGTTGGGGCCGCTCGCAACGATCGAGCTGTAGCCGTTGCGCGCGCTGCCACACATGCGAAACGCAGCCTCGATCGCAGCCTGCACGTCGTACTCGTGCGAGCCAACGCGCGAGAACTGCATCGCTGCCACGTGCCCAGCGACCGTCGCGTCGCACGCGCGCCGCAGCGTCGAGAGCTCTTGCTCGTCCTTCACGAGCCGCATTGCCCACAACGTCGTCATCGGATCGACGATCGTCGGATGCGCTGGCTGCTGGCGCTTCTTCTGCATCGTGACGCGCGCCATCGCATCGATGAGTCGATCATCAAACGAACGATCGGACGCGAAGCGATGGAACACCGTGCGATGCTGCGCGAGCAGGTCCGGCAGCTTGTTCCAGAAGTCGGCGATCGGATGCGCTTCGTCGGCGCCAAACTTCGACTCCGCGCCCTTCGTGCCAAAGCGCTTGCCGTCCCAGATCTCGCGCGCCGGATCGCGAGGCCGCACGAACAGGATCGTCTTGTGCTTGCCCTTCTGCGTGCGCCACGCGACGAGCACGGACTCCGGCTCAGGGAACCCGGTCAAGAAGTGGAAGTCGCTGCCGGGGCGGAACTCTTGGTGCACATCGCTGTTGCGGATCTGCTCTTTGGCAGTCGGCAGCAGCAACAAGCCATCGCCCAACTGGTCGAGCAGTTGCTGACGGCGGCGGCGGTGCAGAGCGATGTCGATCGTGGCGTCGCGGGACATTCGCGACAGGCTACGCGAGCGCCGCACGCCGCGCCAAACGCGCGTTCCGGCCGATCAGGTCACAGGCCGAGCGCCGCGTGCACTGCGAGCGTCGCCGACGACTTGTTGAGCGTATAGAAGTGCAGGCCAGGAGCGCCGCCGGCGAGCAGCTGCCGCGCTTGCTCCGCGCACCAGTGCACGCCGGTCGCAACGACCGCGCTCGCGTCCGATTCGACGATGCGCAAGCGGCGCAGCAGTTCTTGCGGAATGCGCGAGCCGCACATCTGCGTGAAGCGCTGCGTCTGCGCCACGTTGGTCACCGGCATGAGTCCCGGCACGATTGGCACGTCGATGCCCGCCGAGCGCGCGCGACGCACGAACGCGCGATAGTCCTCGTTGTCGAAGAACAGCTGGCTGACGAGGAAGTCGACGCCGTTGTGCACCTTGGTCACGAGGTGCTGCAGGTCCTGCTCGAGATCACGCGTCTCGACGTGGCCTTCGGGATAGCACGCGGCGCCGACGCAGACGTCGAAGCCCTCGTCGCGAATGAACTTCACGAGCTCGCTCGCATACGCGAAGCCGCCGGGGACCGGCTTGAACTCCGTCTCGCCCTTCGGCGGATCGCCGCGCAGCGCGAGCACGTTCTGCACGCCGCCGCCGATCAACCGCTTGAGCACTTCCTTGATCTCCGCGCGCGTGCTGCCGACGCAGGTCAAGTGCGCCATCGTCGTGAGCCCGAGGTCGCGCTGGATGCGCGTGACCAACTCAATCGTGCGATCGCGCGTGCTGCCGCCAGCGCCGTAGGTCACGGACACGAACGACGGCCGGCACGAACGCAGTTCGCCTGCGGTCTTGTAGAGCGTCTCGACGCCTTCCTCCGTCTTGGGCGGGAAGAACTCGAACGAGATGACGGGCCGGCCCGAGCCGAACAGCGATGCGATCTTCATGGAACGCAGAGAAGGCTAGCCCGCGATCAGCCCTTCGCCATCGCCGCCATCGCGGAAAGCGCGTCGCCGTCGATGCGGCAGATGCGCCAGTCCTGCAGCACGCGAGCGCCTTGGGACTCGTAGAAGCCAATGGCCGGCGCGTTCCAATCGAGCACGTTCCACTGCAACCGCGCGCAGCCGCGCTCGACCGCAAGCTTCGCGATGGCGCGCAGCAACGCGAGCCCGTGGCCGCGCCCCCGCCGTGCCTCGTCGACGTAGAGGTCTTCGAGGTGCAAGCACGCCGCGGTCTTGAACGTCGAGAAGGTCAGGAACGCGAGCGCGAAGCCGACCGGCGCGCCGTCTTCCTCGGCGACGAACGCAAACGCGAACGCGCGCGGCCCGAACAGCGCATCGGCGAGGCGGCCCGCGTCCATGTCGAGCTCGTGCTCAAGCTTCTCGTAGAGAGCGAGGCCACGGATGAACTGCAGCAGCAACGGGACGTCGTTCTGGGCGGCGGCTCGGATCATGCGCTCACCGTAGCGATGGCGTCGGGAGATCGCCGCGAGTAGATCAATCGCGTGCTGAACGACCGACCGCGCTTTCACGCCCCGATCGCATGCTTTGCGCTCGCGCTGCTGGTGCGGCTCTTCGTCGCGGCGCGAGTGCACATCCCGGGCCGCGACGGCGCGACCTACCTGTGGATGGGCGAGCAGGTGAGCAACGGCAACTTCGCTGCCTCGTTTCGCACTGTGTTCCCGCCGGTCTATCCGTGGTGCATCGCGGCGGTGATGCGCATTGCGCCTGACATGGACCCGATGTTCGCGGGGCAGCTCGCGAGCGGAGTGCTGTCGGCGCTCGCGGTGTTCCCGCTGTTTGCCATCACGGAGCGCCTGTTCGACCGCCGCGCGGCGATGTTCGCGAGCCTGTTCTTTGCGCTCGGAACGTGGTTCGCGCGCCATCCGGCCGACTGCATGACCGAGGGCCCGTTCTACCTTTGGGTCGGCTCTGCAGTGTTCCTGCTGATCCGCGGCGGCCCCGTCACATCGACGCTCGGCGCCGGCGCGTTCATCGCGCTCGCATACGGAACGCGGCCCGAAGGCGCGGGCCTCGCGATCGTCAGCGTGCCGTGGATGTGGCTTCGCGACCGGCAACGCGCCAGCTGGCTCGCAGTCTCGACCGCAGCGCTGTGCCTCCTGTTCCCGATCGGCTACGCGGTTTGGGGCTTTGGCTTCACGCTGACGCCCAAGGCCGCATTCATGTGGCCGTATGGCGCTGGACGCGAAGATGGCAGCGGCGCGCTCTTCTATCTGGAGCACATGCTGCGCTTGCCCGGCCACGTGTTTGAGGCAGTTGGCTACGTCGCGACGGTCCTCGCCGTGATCGGCATCGCAAAGCGCAACGACAAGTCGCTGAAGAGCGACGCGTCGCTGCTGCTCATGCTGTTCTCGCTGCAGTTGCTCGTGATCCCGCTCGCACGCTCCACCATCCGCTTCGTGTCGGGCTATGGGATGCTCGTGCTCGCATTCGCAGGTCATGGCTACGTGAGCCTGCTTCAGAAGCCGTGGATGCAAAAGAAGCTCGCCCCTGCGCTGCTCGCGTTGGTCGCGTTTGGACCCGACTTCCTTCGGTTGCCGCAGAGCCAGCGCGAAGACAAGACGATCGAACGCGACCTCGGCCACTACCTGCGAGCACGCATGCAGCCGGGCGACATCCTCGTCAGCGCCGAGCATCGCGAGACATCCGGCTACGACCTGCCGTTCTCGATGCCGCGCATCGAGTGGTTCGCCGGCATGGAGCCTTCGCCGCCGCGCACGCTCGCGATCGAAGAACTGCGCTCGATGGCCAAGGACCCGCGCTGCAAGTTTGGGCTGATCGCGCATGAGACCGCGGGCTTCGGTCCCCAAGACCTGGCTGAGTTTGGCTTCGTCCCGCACGCGTTGCCGCCGGACCTCGCAAATCGCGCTGCGGAGCGCCGCATCACGGTGTTCGAACGACGTTGACGCAACGCGCCTCGACCGCGCCGCCGCGAGCGGGTATCGAAACAGCACAGAACGCGCATGCCAGCCATCGTCCTTGCCACGCTCAACGCGAAGTGGATCCACGCATCCTTCGGGCTGCGCTGCCTACGCGCCAACCTCGGTGAGCTGCGCGAGCACTGCGCGATCCTGGAGTTCGACATCCAGAACCGACCCACCGACGTCGCGGAGCGCATTCTGGCGACGGAGCCGCGGATCGTCGGACTCGGCGTCTACGTGTGGAACGCGCAAGCGACCGCGGAACTGGTCGCGGTGCTCAAGGCGATCGCGCCCGAGGTCGTCGTCGTGCTCGGCGGGCCTGAGGTCAGCCACGAGACCGAAGCCCAGCCGATGTGCAACGCGGCGGACTACGTCGTGCGCGGCGAAGGCGATCTCGTCTTTGCCGATCTGTGCCGCAAGCTCTTCCGCGGCGAGCGCCCAGAGCCGCGCGTGATCGACGCGGCGCCGCCCCACTTCGAACAGCTTGCGGATCCCTACGCCGAGTACGACGAGACGGACATCGCGCACCGCATCGTCTACGTCGAGGCGTCGCGCGGCTGCCCGTTCACGTGCGAGTTCTGCTTGTCGTCGCTCGACGACGGAGTGCGCAAGGCGCCGCTCGAGTCGTTCTTGCAGCGCATGCAGATGCTCTACGACCGCGGCCTGCAACACTTCAAGTTCGTCGATCGCACGTTCAACCTCGACATCAAGACGAGCGTCGCGATCCTCGAGTTCTTCCTGCATCGACTGCGGCCCGGCTTGTTCGTTCACTTCGAGCTGATTCCTGATCGCATGCCCGATGCGCTCAAGGAGCCGATCACCAAGTTCCCCGAAGGCGTGCTGCAGTTCGAAGTCGGCGTGCAGACGCTCGATCCCGTGGTCGGCAAGGCCATCGCGCGACGCCAAGACAACGACAAGGTGATCGCCAACCTCGCGTGGCTGCGCGAGAACACGGGCGTGCACTTGCACGCGGACCTCATCGTCGGGCTCCCCGGCGAAGACCTCGCGACGTTTGGGCGTGGCTTCGATCGACTGTGGTCGGCGCGGCCGCACGAGATCCAAGTCGGCATCCTCAAGCGACTGCGCGGCGCTCCGATTGCGCGGCACGATGAGACTGCGTCAATGCGCTACGCCGCGACGCCGCCATACGAAGTGCTGCAGACCGCGGCGATGACGTTCGTCGAGATCCAGCGCATGAAGCGCTTTGCGCGCTACTGGGACATCGTCGCCAACTCCGGCAATTGGCCGCACACGCTGTCGCTGCTGCTCGCAGGCGAGTCGGCGTTCGCTTCGTTCTTGGCGTTCTCCGACGCGGTGCACACGACCGCGCGCGCAACGCATGGCATCGCGATGCACAAGGTCGCATCGCTGCTGTTCGACTGGCTCGTCACGTCGCGCGGTATCGACCGCGACACCGTCGGAACGGCGCTCGCCGCTGACTACGCGCGCGGCCGTCGCCACGATTGGCCCGAGCTCTTGCGGCCGTGGGCCAAGCCGCGGCAGGCGCATCGCAAGGACGACGAGGCGCAAGCAGCCGCGAACGAAGAAGCGGGATCGCGCACGGCGGCGCGGCAGCGGCGGCACCTCGCGGAGTGACCGCCGCGCGGTGTCGCATCACGGCGCGCGCGACGAGATCGCTTCGCCGTTCGCCTTGCGCACATCGCGCGCGAACTGCACCAGCGCGTCTTGCAGCGCGAGGTCGAGCGTCTCGCCAAACGACTTGTCTGTTGCGCTCCAGTTGACGCCAGCGCCGCCTTTGCCGGTGTAGACGCCATCCACGATTGCGCGGCCGTTGCGAAGCGCCTTGACGGCAACGCAGACCTCGCCCTCGTAGTTCATGTAGGCCGTGCAGTGCATCGTCTGCAGTTGCGCGTCGACGACGAGGTCTGCGCGCTGCTGCGGCTCCACCACGTCATAGCCCGCGCGCTGCAACTCGGTGCGCAACGCGTGGCGCATCCATGCGGCGGGATCGCCCTTCGTGTGCACATCCGCGGTGTTCATGCCGAAGCCGTTGCGGATCTCGCCCACGTGCTCCGTCTCCTTGCGACGGTCCACGACGTCGCGCACGACGATCGCGACGCGCGGCGCATGCTCTGCAAGCGGCGCAGGGTTCTCGCGCGCCGGCGCCGAGTAGTCGAGCGTGGCCTCGCGATCAACGAACGCGCAACTCGCCAGCAGCGGCAGCGCGATCAGAGGATGGAACAACCAACGAAGTCGCATGCGCATCGTGACAACCTCCGCGGCGAAAGGATCGCCGCATCGGTTCTTGGTCCAACACGCAGCAGACGACATGCGCGGCATGGCCCACGCACGAGTGCGGCGACGCTGCCCGCCGCGTGCGCACCCTCACATCAAGCTGCCGGGATCGACGTCGAGGGTCACCCGGCACGTGCGCGTCGCGCGATCCTCCACCGTGCCGAGCGCCTGCATCGCGCGCGCGAACGCGTCCGCCGTGTAGCACTTCGCGAGCATGTGCCAACGCCAGCGGTCCTTGACCTTGCCGATCACCGCGGGCGCGGGGCCGAGCACGTCGACGCCCTCGAGCGCGCGCGCTGGCTCGCATGCTTGCTGGAGCACGGACTGCGCTTCGTTCTCCGTCGCCGCTTCGGCGAGCACACGGATCAGGCGCGAGAACGGCGGATAGCCCGTCTCCTTGCGGAAGCGCAGCTCTTGCTGCACGAACGAATCGAAGTCGAGCTTGGCTGCCGCGGCGACCGCGTAGTTGTCGGGGCAATACGTCTGGAAGATGACGGTGCCCGGCTTGTCCGCGCGGCCCGCGCGGCCCGCGACCTGCGACAGCAACTGGAACGTGCGCTCCGCCGCGCGGTAGTCCGGCACGAACAGCCCGGTGTCCGCGGACACCACGCCGACCAACGTCACGTCGGGGAAGTCGAGGCCCTTGGCGATCATCTGCGTGCCGATCAGCACATCGATGTGACGCTTGCGGAACGCGGCGAGCACGCGCTCGTGCGCGCCACGTTCGGCCATCGTGTCGGCATCCATGCGCGCCGTGATCGCGTCGGGAAACAGCTGCTTCACCACCGCCTCAAGGCGCTCGGTGCCGACGCCGAGTTCGTGCATGCCCTGATGCTGGCACGTGAGGCACACCTCAGGGCGACGCAGTTCGTTGCAGCACCAGTGGCACACGAGCCGGCCGCGGCGGCTGTGCCACGTCATCGACACGGCGCAGTGCTCGCACTTCACGGCCTCGCCACAACCGGGGCACATCAACACCGGTGAGTAGCCGCGGCGATTCAAGAACAGCAGCACCTGGTCGCGCGCGCGCAACCGTTCTTGCATCAGCAGCATCAACGTGCGCGACAGCACGATGCCGTTCTTGCGCTGCTCCTTGGGCTCGCTGCGAAGGTCTTGAACGATGATCTTCGGCAGCGTGCCAGCGCCGGCGCGCTTCTTGAGCGTCAACAACTCGTAGACGCCGCGTCGCGCCTTGCCGATCGATTCCAGCGTCGGCGTCGCGGATCCGAGCACGACGGCAGCGCCCTCGATCTCGCCGCGCGCGATCGCCATCTCGCGCGCGTGGTAGCGCGGCGTGCTGTCTTGCTTGAACGACGTCTCGTGCTCCTCATCGAGAATGATGAGTCCGAGGTTCTTGACCGGCGCAAACAGCGCAGAGCGCGCGCCGACCGCGACGCCGGACTTGCCTTGCAACAACCGCTGCCACTGCCGTCCGCGCTCCGCGTCGGTGAGTCCGCTGTGCAGCACCGCGACATCAGGAAAGCGCGACGCAAAGCGACCGACAGTTTGCGGCGTCAACGCGATCTCGGGCACGAGCACGATGCCGGTGCGGCCGCGCGCGCGGACCTCTTCGAGGATGCGCAGGTAGACCTCGGTCTTGCCGCTGCCGGTCACGCCGTGCAGCAAGAACGTGCGATGCGCGCCTGCGACGATCGTTGAGGTCACCGCGTCGACGGCCTTTTGCTGCTCGTCGTTGAGTTGATGTCGCACAGCCGCTTCGTCGAGCGACGGCGAGAGCTCGCGCAGTTCCTCGGCGACGAGCACGCGGCGCAGAAGGCCGTTCTTGACCAGCGTCTTCCACGGGCTGTCGCTCGTGCTCGTGCGGCGCTGCACTTCGATCACCGGCATCGGCGCGCCAAACTCGAGCACGGTGCGCAGCACGCGCGATTGCTGTTGGTGCTTCTCCTCCAACTCCGCCACGGCGGCGACCGCGAGGTCGCGCGGCGCCTTCACTTCGAGGCACGGAATGCGCCGCTGCCCGCGCTGCTTGGCGACGGCTGGCAGCGTCGCGTCGAGCGCTTCGCCGAGCGAGCAGCCGTAGCTGTCGGCCATGCGCTTGCCGAGCAGCATCAAGCTCTCCGGCAGCAGCAACTCCGAATCGAGCACCTTCTCGACCGCGCGCACCTTTTGCGGCGGCAAGTCGCACGTGTCGCTGACTGCAGTGACTACGCCGCCGAGCTTGCGACCATGGAACTGCACGAGCACGCGATTGCCCGGCTGCGCCAAAGCGCCCTCTGGCAGCGAATAGGTGAACTCGCGCCGAAGCGGCAGATTGAGCGCGACCTGCACGTAGCGCAGGGACGCGTGGCTCTCTGCGGCGTCGGTCACCAGAGCGGAACCGGCTGGCGCTGCGCCGCGTCCGCGACGGCCTTGGCGATCTCCTTCGCGCGCGCAACCGTGGCGGCCTTGTCGCGACCTTCTGGCTGGCGCAGCGTCACGCCGACGGCGGCAGTGAACTTGCCATCGAGCTGCAGGATCGGAACGGTCACGTCGACCGCGCCCGGCTCGTCGAGCACGATCACCTCGCCGCTCGCGATCGCCTGCTTGTCCTCAGGATCCGACGACGTGCCGCGACGCACGGGGTCGGTGCTCGCGATCACGCGGCACTCCGACTCACCCTCTGGCGCAGCGTGGATCGTGAGCCGCGTGATCTCCTGGTAGCGCTGCGACAACGCGTCGACGAGCTGCTGGGCTTCGTGAAACTCGTCGCGGCGGAAGACGCCGCACGACGCGGCGAGGACGATCGACAACAAGGCAAGGCGGCGCATGAACAGGTCTCCTGTGGGGCCGCAGAAGTTACAAAGCGGCCGCGCGCGCGGGAATGCCGTTTCAGCGCAGGTGCAGTTGCCGGTAGGTCGTCCACGCCTGGTCGCTCGGCGCAAAGCGGCGCAGCCACTCGGCCCATTCGGAGAGCGCCACCGCGTTGCGGCTGCGACGCTCGCTGCGCGACTCCAGCGGGTCCGATTCGAGTTCGATGCTGTGCACGCCGGTCGCGTCTCGTAGGAACTGCTGCAGGTGCAGCGCGCGCGGCGAGACCGGGAAGGCGCCGAGGT
>JBEELK010000190.1:0-33871 GCA_041168165.1 Planctomycetota bacterium
GCCCGTTTGCGCAGCAGGGTCTCGTTGCAGCCGGGTGGGTGGAGCCGATGCGCGTCGACTCGATCGCGATCGACGCCGCGAAGCAGGACACCCTTGCGCCGCTGCCCGCCGAGTTCGCGCAAGGCAACGTCGTCGTCGAGGCCCGCGCGAATGGCATCGTTCGCCGTGCGCAAAGCCTGTCGAGCGCGATGAACGTGCAGGTCGCCGCGTCGTATGGCCAAGTCGAGGTCCGCTCGAAGACGGGCGTCGCGATGTCCGCGGTCTACGTCAAGTGCTACGCGCGCGGCGAAGACGGGCGCGTGCAGTTCCACAAGGATGGCTACACGGACCTGCGCGGGCGCTTCGACTATGCTTCCGTGACCGAGAAGGGCGGCAGCAGGCCTAGTCGCTTCTCGTTGCTCGTGCTCAGCGAGAAAGACGGAGCCGTCCTTCGCGAAGTCGATCCGCCGACGAAGTGATCTGCGCGCCGGTTCCGCCGTCGGGACCGGCGGTTCGCGCGCGTTTGCCGCGCGCCGAATCGATCCCACGCAGATCCTTCACATTCGACTCACGGAAGCTTGGTGCGGGCAAACCAGCATTCCGCCATGCGTTTCGTACCGGTCGTTGTCCCGATGCTCTTTTTCGCTCTCGCCGCGTGCTCTGGCAGCGGCTCCAGCGGCTCCGGATCCGTCGCCAGCCAGCAGATTGGCGCCGTCGGCGGCGTGTTGGAGATGACCACTGGCGAACTCGCCGGTCTCCGCGTCGAGGTGCCTCCGGGCGCCACGGCCGCCCCGGTGCAGATCTCGATCGCGCAGGAGTTTGGCTTCATTCAGCCCGGCTTCTCCAACCTGAGCCGCGGCATCGTGATCGGCCCGCAGTCGTTGGAGTTCTCGCGCCCTGTGACGGTGACGCTGCCGTTCGACTTCAATCGCCAGTCGCGCCCCGTGGTCGTGCTCGCGCGCGAAGCCTCGGGCCGCGTGCTCGAAGTCGCGGGCGTGACCGAGCCGGACACCGGCCGCGCGACGTTCCAGACGCTCAACTTCCCTGCGCGCTACATGGTCGCGGAGCGCTTGCTGGGCTGGGTCAACACGAACCCGACGGGCTTGTTTGGATCGACGCCAGGGATGATGCCGTTGCATCACGGCAATCGCTGGAACTTCAACAACGGCCTCGTCGCGACGATGGACCGCACGACCACCGAGCCCAACTTGCAGGGCGCAGAGGTCTTCAAGTTCACCGTCTCGTCGCCCAACGAGAACCTCGGCTTCTACCTGCGCCGCATCGATGCGCCGCCGTTCGCGTATGGCCCAACGGAAGTTGTTGGCGAGTTCTCGACCAACGGCGGCACGGACTACCAGCAACTGCACGACCTCAGCTTGTTCTTGCCTGCTGAGGTCACGCTTGGCCAACCAATGATCGCCGTGTTGCCTGCGCTCGTTTACGAGCCGTATGGATCGACGGGCGCGTCGTCGGCAGGCACGGAAGCGCTGCAGATTCTGCCGAGCGGCTCTGACCCCGTGCAGACCAGCGTTGGCCGCTTCCAGGATGTGGTTCGCATCCGCTGGGAGATGGAGTCGCTGTCCACGAACGGCTCGGCGCGCAGCGGCGCCGTCGAGATGACGTTTGCCCGCGGCGTCGGCCCGGTCGCGATCACCGCGTTCGGCGTGTCCGGTGTGCTCAGCAGCGGCACGGTCAACAACGCCCCGATCGTCGGCCAGTGACGTTCGCTGGAGCGTGCGTGATCTCGCGAACGCTCCTTTTGCCCTTAACCGCACCTGCACATGCGGATCCCAAACTGATCCGCGTTCGACCAAGGGCCGTAGGGCCTCGAAACCTCCCCTCCTTCACCCCCGACTGCTTACATCCAACATGAAGTCCATCCTCCAAGCCGCCTGCGCCGCGGTCGCCTTCGCCGGCCTCGTCAACGCGCAAGTCGTCGTCAATACCAATATCTCGACGTCCACGACCTGGACGGCCAACAACGTCTACGACATCCAGCAGCAGATCTACGTGCTGCCGGGCGCCACGCTGACGATCGAAGCCGGCACCGTCGTTGCTTGCTCGCAGCTCGGCAGCCTCGCGGTGTGCCGCGGCGCGCAGATCTTCGTGAACGGCAACCAGTTCAACCCGGTCGTCCTCACGTCGGCCGCTGACCGCGCGACGTGGACCGGTGGCAACCCGAAGACGGGCACGTGGCGCGCGACGGCCAACGAGTGGGGCAACCTGACGATCATGGGTGCGGGCTACGTCAGCGAGAACGCGACGGTCGCCAACACGCCGGCCCCGAACGCCGCGAACTTCGCGGTCATGGAAGGCCTCACGCCTCCGGCTGGCAGCGGCTACGCCGATTACGGTGGCGGCAACGATGATGATGACAGCGGCTCGGTCCGCTACTGCTCGATCCGCTACGCCGGCAAGGTGCTGGGCCTGAACAACGAGCTCAACGGCTTGTCGCTCGGCGGCATCGGTCGCGGCACGGACATCGATCACGTCGAGATCATGAACAACGTCGACGACGGCGTGGAGATCTGGGGTGGCACGGTCAACCTCAGCAACTTCGCGATTTGGAACGTCGGCGATGACAGCCTCGACATCGACCAGGGCTGGCGCGGCAAGGCCCAGTTCGGCCTGATCGTCCAGGGCTACAGCCTCAACGCGGCTCAGGGCTCGGGCGTCGGCGATAACGCCATCGAAGTGGACGGCGCTGAGCAGAGCGACTACCAGCCGGTCACGACCGGTTCGCTGTCGAACATGACGGTCATCGGCCAGCCGTTCGGCACGGCCTCGGGCGACCACCTCACCGCGTGGCGCGACAACGCCCGCATGCAGATCCGCAACAGCGTCTTCATGGATGCTGGCGAGCAGGTCGTGCGCCTCGACAACGTCGACGGTGACGGCGGCGCGGGCTACGGCTTCAACGGCACGCTCTCGTGGGCCGCTACGTGGACGACGCCCTACACGACGACGTCGACGGTCAACGCTCCGGCCAACCCGGCGGCGTTCTACACGGCGCAGAGCGCGGGCAACCTGAACCAGATCAGCGACTGCGTCTTCTACAACAACAACGCGGCCAACGCGTACACCGAGGCCAACGCGCGCGGCGTCTTCGCTGCGGGCAACAACAACGTCCTCGCGACGTCCTCGCCGATCACGAGCATCACGCGCGGCGCTTCGACCGTGCTGGGCACGATCACGATGGCGAACGTCATCGGCCTCAACCCCGCGGCGGCCAACGACGCGGCTTCGAGCGTCGGCTTCGTCTCGGGCGACTCGTTCTTCACGGCCGCGAAGTACCGTGGCGCGTTCGCTCCGGGCGCTGCTAGCTGGCTCGCCGGCTGGACGGCCTCGGAAGCCTTCGGCTTCACGCCGACGAACGGCTGGCACGACCTGGGCAAGGGCAGCAACGCCGGCACGAACGGCGCTCCGGTTCTCTCGGCCACGGGCGCGCACCTCGCGTTCGCTCCGCTGTCGTGGAACATCGGCATGTCGAATGGCCCGGCGTTCGGTCTCTCGATCCTCGCGGTCAACGGTGGCACGACGTCGGGTGGCGGTCGCGGTGACCTGCCGTTCGCTGGTGGCCTGCTGGTCCCGGACCTCGCTGGTCTGATCACCTTCGCCGGCTTCACGGACATCACGGGCAGCACGTCGTGGGGCATCAGCGTCCCGGCCGGCTTCCCGCAGGGCTACGCGTTCTACTTCCAGGCTGCGACCTTCGACCCGGCTGGCCCGGCGACGCTGTTCGGCAACCTGACGGTTTCGAACGCTCTGTCGGTCTCGATCGACTGATGCAGGAAAGGAACGCATGAGTTCCAGCGATCGGGGCGGGCGCCACGCGGCGTTCGCCCCGATTCGCTTTCACAGAGCCCCTCCTCTATCTCCACATCACTGCCGTTTGCGGTTGCACCGTCGACCTCTGTCCAACGAGCCATGAATCCACAAGCAGTCCGCCGCTACTTCGCTCTCACATTCGTCGCGCTGCTGCACGCTGTGCCTTGCGCCGCGCAAGAGAAGGCTGCCAGCAAGGGTGTTCTCGACGCGCGCGAACTGCTGCAGCTTGCGGACTCCGCGTTCGTTCGCATGCCGCTTGATCCGCACATCAAGAACCGCGGGCGCGGCCAGATGATGGTGGTCGATGCCTGCATCGATCAGGGCATGATCGACGTCGCGTTGCGCGTGTCCGCGACGATCCCCGATTGGCGCAAAGGCCTCGGCTACGCGCGCTGCGCGATGTGGCTGCAGCAGCACGATCGCGCAGACGAAGTTCCGGCGCATCTCGCGGCTGCGGAGCAGGTGGCAGCCGCGGTGGCGGCCGATCCCAGCGAGCAAGCGTGGCGCTCCGAGCGCATTCTCGCGACGGTCGCGCGCGTGCGGTTTGCGCGCGGAGAACTCGAAGCGTTCGCGAAGGCCAGCAAGGACATTGGTCCGGTCGAGGGCGCTGGCATCCAGGAAGACGTGGCGCTTCGCATGCCCGAGCAAGCGTTCGACAAGTGGATCGAGCAGGCGGATGCGACGATCGCCTCGGCCCAGTTCGATGCGATCCACTCCACCTTGCAGTGCTGCGCCAAGCTGTATCGCCGTTTCTTCGCGGATGAGAAGAAGCGCGCGACCCTCGAAGACCGCATCGTGAACGGCTACGCGCGCTTGCCACTGCACGCTCGCGCCAAGTTGCTTGTCGAGATCGGCGGCGTCGCCGCGGACATGAAGGACGGCGTGCGCACGCTCGCCATCTGCGGGCACATCGAAACCACGCTGGCCAAGGCAACCTGGCGCCCGGAGGACCGAGTCCCAGCACTCGCGGACTTGGCGGAGTTGCTGCATCGCGCTGGCGATACGACGCGCGGCAAGCAGCAGCTCGACGATGCGGCGGCTCTCTACGCCGAGCAGCAGAAGAGCATCCTCGACATCTACCGCGCCGCGCCCTTGCGCTCGTTGGCTGAGGCTGCGTGGGCCATGGGCGACACGGCCCGCGCGATGGAGTTCTGGCGCCGCGCGGCAGAGGCGGGCGTCGAAAACCCCAACTCGCGGCCGCGCGCCGACGACCTTGCCGCGACGTGTGTCTCGATCGTGCAGTCCGGTGCTCTGCCGGATGCGGAGCTCGGCGCACGCCTGCGCGCGATCGAGGCGGCGCTCGGTGCGCCGTGGTGACGCGCAGGTCCTGATCCGGGCCCCGCAGTCTCTTCACACTGCGCGCGCCGCCTTCTCGCGAGAACCATGCGCTCTTCACGGAGCCCTCACACGCCGATCTAGGATGATCGCCCTCTCGTGAAGCCCAGGCCTCTCATCCTCTGGCTCGCCGCTCTCGTTCCGCCCGGCGGAGCGTTGTGCGCGCAGCAGCCCGGTTCAATCCGCGGCGTGGTCACCGACAAAGACTTCGGTGGACCGGTCTTCGAGGCCGTCGTTACGGTCCTTGGTCGCAACGACTCGGCAAAAACTACCGAGCAGGGCAACTACCTGCTCAAGGACCTGCCTCCCGGCTCCTACACGCTGATCGTCTCGAAGGACGGTTACGTTCGCCAAGTGCGGCCCAGCGTAACGGTCGGCCCGGGGCAGTTGGTAGAGATCGATGTCGCCCTGGCGGGCGACTACACGGATCTCGAGGAATACGTCGTCCAGGACATCCTCGCAGTGGGCGGCGGCAGCGAAGACTCGCAGCTTCAGCTTCGCTTCGAGAGCCCGTCGCTGATGGACTCGATCAGCGCCGATCTCATCGGCCGCGCGGGCGCCAGCAACGCTGCGGACTCGCTGCGCCTCGTCGCTGGCGCGTCGCTGCAGAACGGCAAGTCCGCGGTCATCCGCGGCCTCCCCGATCGCTACGTCAGCTCGCAGTTGAACGGCGTTCGTCTGCCGTCCGCCGACGAGGACAAGCGCGCGGTCGAGCTCGACCAGTTTCCCGCCGCGGTGATCGAGAGCGTGCAGGTCACGAAGACCTTCATGCCCGACCAGCAGGGTGACGCCTCGGGTGGCGCTGTCGACGTGCGCATGAAGGGCGTGCCCGACGAACCGCTGTTCTTCCAGTGGCGCACGCAGGTCAGCAATAACAACCAAGTCACCGGCAAGAGCAGCTTCCTCGGCTACGAGGGCGGCGGCGTGCACTTCTGGGGCCGCGACGGCGGCGACCGCGACCAGCAGCTCGATAACCTCGGCCAGAACTGGGATGGCGCAGTCGGCGTGCGTCGCGAGGCGGCGCCGGTCGACTTCAAGTGGTCGGCGGCGTTTGGCGGCAAGACCGAGATCGCGGACGGCGTGCAGGTCGGCGGATTCGTCAGCACGTTCTACGAGCACGACAGCACGCACTTTGCCAACGGTCGCGACGACAGCTTGTGGGTCGACACGCCTGGCGACCCGATGACGCCGCAGACGACGAGCTCTGTGCTCGGCCAGGACTTCAAGACGCGCCTCTACGACGTCACGCGCAGCACGCAATTGGTGCAGTTCGGCACGCTGACGACCGCGGGCATCCAGACGAAGAACCACTCGGTCACGTTCGGGTGGCTCAACTCGTTGACGTCCGAAGACTCGGCGACGCTCGCCGAAGACACGCGCGGCAAGCAGTTCTTCTTCCCGGGCTACGACCCCAACAACACGTCGACTCCGGGCCATGCCGAGAACCTCGCGGCGCCATACCTGCGCCTCGAGACGCTGCAATACACCGAGCGCTCGTCGGACACGCTGCAGTTGAGCGGCCGTCACACCTTCGAGATCGAAGGCGCAGGCTCGATGAAGTCGCCGCAGTTCGATTGGACGGCGTCGCGCAGCACCGCAGACAAGCTGCAGCCAGACAAGCGCGTGTTCGGCTCGAGCTGGGACTCGACCAACGGCGGAACGTGGTCGCCGTTCAAGCCCGCGGCCAACTTCACGATTGGTAACCTGCAGCGCATCTGGAAGGACATCCAGGAAGAGAGCACGCAGTACTCGACCAACCTGAAGCTGCCGTTCGACCAGTGGAATGGCATCGAAGGCTATGCCAAGGTCGGTTGGTTTCAGGATCGCGTGAAGCGAACGTTCGATCAGGACACGTTCAGCAACTTCAACGACAACTCGACGTTCAACGCTCCGTTCGAGCAATACTGGAGCGCGTCGTTCCCGTTCCAGAACCACCCGATCACGGCAGCCGAGATCGACGTCGACTACAGCGGCAAGCAAGACATCGACGCGTTCTACGGCATGGTCGACATGCCGCTCGCGCAGGGCCTCAACCTCGTTGGCGGCGCGCGCCTCGAGGGGACGAAGATCGACATCGTCAACGACCCGGAAGCAGACGTCGTGTGGTTCCCGCCAGGCTCGTCTGCGCCCGCTCCGCTGCTGCCCGGCGAGGCCGACGTCGCGTTTGAGCAGGAAGACGTGCTGCCGGCGGCGGCTTTGATCTACGAGGTTGTGCCCGATGTCACGCTGCGCGCTGCATACAGCCAGACGGTTGCGCGTCAGACGTTCAAAGAACTGACGCCGGTTCTGCAGCAGGAATACCTCGGCGGTCCGGTGTTCATCGGCAACCCTGAGTTGCAGATGAGTGCGCTGAAGAACTACGACCTTCGCGCGGACTATACGCCCTATGCGGGCGGCCTGTTCTCGGTGTCATGGTTCAAGAAGGACATCGAGCTGCCGATCGAATACGTGCAGCGCGTCTCGGCAGTGTTCACCTACACGAGCGCCGTCAACTACCCAGAAGGCTCGCTCGAGGGTTGGGAGTTCGAGTCGCGTCACGACCTCGGCCACTTCTACAAGCCGCTCGAGGGCTTCGGCGTCGGCGTCAATGCGACGTGGATCGACTCCGTCGTGCAGTTGTCGCAAGAGGACATCGATCAACTCAGCTTGCCGTCGATCAACGCGCCGATGACGGAGCGCGACATGACGAACGCGCCGGAGTCGATCTACAACGCGTTCCTCACGTGGGAGTCGGATCGCCTCGGCACGCGCATCGGTCTGTTCTACACGCGCACGGGCGACACGCTCGTCGCTGGCGCTGGCCAGGCAAACGACAACTACGTGCCCAACGTCTACCAGACGGATTTCGACAACCTCAACTTCAGCTTCGTGCAGTCGTTGAATGAGTGGTGCGACTTCCAGTTCCAAGCCAAGAACCTGACCAATCCTGACATCGAGCAGGTCTATCGCTCGCCCTACATCGGCGACGACGTCAGCAAGATCTCTTTCTCGCGCGGTGTGGACTACTCGATCGGCATCGGCGGCCGCGTGAAGTTCTGAGCCGCGCGCAACGCAGCATTCGCAACGGAAACTCCATCGTCATGAGCATCCAAGTCACGCACACGGCATCCCGCATCGGCGCAACGGCGCTTCTTGCGGCGTCCCTTTGCATCGGCGCACTGCGCGCGCAGGACCAAGGCGCGCAGAAGCCGGCCGACGCGCCGCAGGCGCCCGCAGCTACGCAGCAACCGGCGCAGTCCGCGGACACCACGCGCGCGACGCTGGAGCGCTGGGTCGAAGCGCGCAAGCAATCGAGCAAGGCTCGCAGCGACTGGCGCGTCGAGAAGGAGTCGCTGCAAGAGCGCGTCGACATAGTGCGTCGTCAGATCGCCACGCTGAAGGAGCGCATCGCCGAGACCGAGAAGAGCATCGGCGCTGCGGACCAGCAAAAGACGCAACTCCAAGCTGACGGTGCCAAGATCAAGGTGACGACGGATCGCCTTGAGGCCGGCGTTGCAGCGCTCGAAGAGCAAGTGCGCGCGCTGCTGCCGCGCCTGCCTGATCCAATCCAGCAGAAGGTCGCACCGCTGAGCCAGCAGTTCCGCGCGCCCGTAGAGGGCGTTGCGCAGAAGAAGCTCTCGGTTGGCGCCCGCTTCGGCAACGTGCTCGGCGTGCTCAACCTCGTGCAGAAGTGGAACAACGAAGTGTCGGTCACGAGCGAAGTTCGCACGCTGCCCGATGGCACGACGGCCGAAGTCGCGTGCATCTACTTCGGGCTCGGCCAGGGGTTCTACGTGTCGGCCAAGGGCGACGCCGCAGGCGTCGGCCTCGGCACGCCCGAGGGCTGGAAGTGGACCCCGCGCAACGACGCAGCGCAGGCCATTCAAGCCGCGATCGACGTCTACCAGAGCAAGGCCATGGCGAGCTTCGTCGGCCTTCCCTTCGAGATCCAGTGAGCCGTAGAGGACCGACCATGACGATGCTCCGCACGATTGCCGTTGCCACGCTGTTCGCGTTCGCGCCTGTGGTGCTCGCGCAGCAGGACACGCCTCAGGACAAGTTCGCGAAGGCGAGCCAGGACCTCCAAAAGCAGCTCGCCGACTCGCTCGCGGAGCTCGACGCCGCGATGAAGCAGATCGCGGATGAGAAGATCCCGCTCGGCCGCCAGCTGCGTGATCTCGAGTCCGAGCTTGCGCAGTTGCGTGCCACGGCAGCCGACAAGTCGAGGCAGCTCGACGTCAGCTCGCAGGCACTCGGCAACCTCACGGCTGAAATCAAGCGCGGCAAGGACGAGGTCAGCTACCTCTCGAACCTGTTCACGGAATACGTGCGCAACTTCGAGTCGTCGCTGCACATCGCCGAAGTGCAGGTCCACGCGAAGGACCTCGCAGACGCGAAGCTCGCCGCGGACAACCAGGCGCTCGAGCAGGATGCGGTGTTCGCCGCGCAAGCGGGCGTGGTGACGCGTTCGATCCAGCGCATCAACGAGTGCGTCGGTGGCTCGTCCTACGACGGTCGCGCGGTCGCGCCGAGCGGCACGCTGACGAACGGCACGTTTGCCCTCTTCGGCCCGCTCGCGGTGTTCCGCGGCAAGGACGGCGCGGTGGTTGGCACCGTCGAGCAGAAGCTCGGCTCGTTGGAGCCGTCGGTGACTGCGTATCCGATGCCGGAGCAGAACGATGCCGCCTCCGCGTTCGTAGCAGCGCGTCGCGGCGATCTGCCCGTCGATCCGACCCTCGGCTCTGCGCTCAAGGTCGCGGAGACGGAAGAGACGCTCGTCGAGCACTTCCTCGCTGGTGGTGCGGTCATGTGGCCGATCCTCGCGGTCGGCGTCGCTGCGTTGCTCGTCGCGATCTACAAGTGGCTCACGCTGAGCCTCGTCAGCCGTCCGAGCCGTCGTCAGGTCAAGGTGCTGATGGAGTCGGTGCGCGAGAAGGACTTTGCTGCGGCGCAGGCCGTTGGCAAGGAATTGAAGGGCCCGATTGGCGAGATGCTCGCTGCCGGTGCCGCCAACCTTCAGGAGTCGAGCGAGCTGCTGGAGGAAGTGCTCTTCGAGCGCATCCTCGCCGCCAAGCTGCGCATCCAGGGTTTGCTGCCCTTCCTCGCGGTCTCGGCGTCGTCCGCGCCGCTGCTCGGCCTGCTCGGCACGGTGACGGGCATCATCCAGACCTTCAAGCAGATCACGATCTACGGCAGCGGCGACGTGAAGTCGTTGTCGGGCGGTATCTCGGAAGCGCTCATCACGACGGAGTACGGCCTCATCGTCGCAATCCCGTCGCTGCTGTTGCACTCGCTGTTGTCGCGCAAGGCACGTGGCCTCGTCAGCGAGATGGAGACGCTCGCGGTGCAGTTCACCAACGCGGCGGGTCTCGGCGGCGGCTCGAGCAGCGGCAGTTCGTCGGGCGGAGCGTCCTACGAGCCGTCGGATGTCCGTGACCAAGTGCGCGCGGTGATCGGCGAGATCCTCGGCCCAGTTCTCGACGGCGAAGACGGCGGCGCGAAGCCGCGCGTCAGCTGAAGCAGAGCAAACACAAGCAACCGCGATGGACTACATCCCCGAACCTCTGCTCCGGCTCTGGGCCGAAGCAATGGAGATCTGGATCGCTGGCGGCTGGGCCATGTGGCCGATCGCTGCCACTGCGATGGTCTTGTTCGGGCTCGGCAGCAGCGTCGCCGTTGGTCTTTCCGGCAAGGGTTACGCCTCGGTGCCGGAGTCGACGTGGCGTCGTTGGATCGATCATCCTCGCGATCGCCATGGCCCGATCGGTCGATTGCTCGACATGGTGATCGGCGATGGCATGCCCACGGATCGCGAGATCGCCAAGGCGTTCGAGCAGCTGCGCATCGACGAAGCGTCGCCGTTCGAGCGCGACCTCAAGGTGATGAAGGTCGCAGTCAGCGCCGCGCCGCTGTTCGGATTGCTTGGCACGGTGACGGGCATGCTCACCACGTTCGGCGCGCTTGCGTCGGGCAGTGGCGGCGACCAGACGATGGGCATGATCGCGGCAGGCATCTCGGAGGCGCTCATCACGACCGAGACGGGCCTCGTCATCGCGCTGCCCGGCGTGTTCTTCCAATACATGATGAGCCGCCGCGTGCAGCAGTACAAGGCGTTCCTCGCGCACCTGGAGACGGTGTGCACTCAGACCATTCACCGTCGCGTCGCGCTGCGACTGCAGCACGCGGCGAAGCAAGAAGCCAAGAAGCGTGTGCTCAGCTTGCTGCGCGATCAGTTTGGCTCCGCGTCCAACAAGGGCGCGCAACGCAAGACCTCTCGATAGGCCAACACCATGGGACGATTCCGCGAAGCGATGAATGACGAGGACGGCGACGGCGCAGGCATCGACCTGTCGCCGCTGATCGACTGCGTCTTCATCCTGCTCATCTTCTTCATCGTCACCACGACCTTCGTCGAGGAGACCGGTGTCGAAGTCGACAAGCCGCAGGCCGCTTCTGCCGTGCAGCTCGAGAAGACGAGCATCATGCTCGCGCTCACTGCGAAGGGCGAAGTCGTCTACGACAAGCGCGACATCGGCATCGGCTCGGTGCGCGCGACGGTGCGTCGCCTCCTGCAGAAGGAGAACGACATCCCCGTGATCATCCAGGCGGACACCACGGTGCCCACGGGCCTGCTCGTGCGCGTGATCGACGAGGCCAAGCTCGGCGGCGCGCAGAAGGTCAACCTCGCGACGGCGAAGCCGGCATCGAACTGAGGAACGCTCTGTGTCCCGCCACGATCGTCGCAAGTTCTCCATGCGTTTCCGGCGCGCGTCAGCGACCTTCTTCGGCGGGACGCTGCTGACGCTCGCGTTCTTCTTGATCTTGCCGGTGATCCAAGCGTTCACCGCCTCTCAGTCGACGGACACGATGCTGCGCAGCGTTGACTCCGTAGCGCTGCCGCCGCCTCCTCCTCCGCCACCTGAGGTCGAGGAAGAGAAGCCGCCCGAAGAAGACGAGAAGCCGCCGGAGATGCAGCCGGAGACCCCGCCGCTGGATCTCTCGCAGCTCGAGCTCGCGTTGGATCCAGGCGTAGGCGGTGCTGGTGGCACGGGCGACTTCACGATCAAGCTTGGCAACCTCGGCGGCGGCGCCGAGAGCGAAGAGGGCGGCGGCACGTTCAGTGTTGCGGACCTCGACCAGCAGCCGCGCGTGCTCTACCCGCACAACCCGACGATGACGCCGGCGATCCGTCGCAAGGCGCCGGGCACGGTCTACATCGTGTTCCTCGTCGACGAAGAAGGCCGCGTGCAGAACCCAGTGGTGCAGCAGTCGCCGGATCCCGTGTTCGACCGCGCCGCGCTCGACGCGATCAAGAAGTGGAAGTTCGAGCCCGGCAAGCGGAACGGCAAGCCCGTTCGCTTCCGCATGCGGCAGCCGATCACGTTCAAAGACAAGTAGCCCAGGGACAGCATTCCCGGACCCGTAGCCATGACCCGCAATAGCATCCGTCAGGTCCTCTCGTTCGCCGTCGCTTGCGCAGTCTCGTTGGCGCAGGAGGCGCCGAAGCCCGAGATCTCGCCGCGCGCGCGCGAACTCTCGCAGGCTGAGCGCGCCGTGCTCCAGGGGCCGGACTTCCAGAAGCGATTCGCCGAGAGCTATCTCGCCGAAAGTGACATCGAGCCCAAGATCGGCCCCGTCGAGCGCGAAGCGCTGACGAAGGTCATGCAACTGATCTCAGCCGAGAAGCTGCCGGAGGCGCTCACGGAACTCGCCGCGTTGGCCAATCCCGATGCGAGTGCGGTCTACGACTTCACGATCGGCAACCTGCACTACCAGCAGGAGAAGCCCGTCGACGCTGCGAAGAGCTACCAGGTTGCAGTCGCGAAGTTCCCGAAGTTCCGTCGCGCATGGGCGAACCTCGGCCAGATCCAGTACCGCGAAGGCGACTTCAAGTCGGCGCGCCGCGCGTTTGCGCGCGTGATCGAACTGGGCGGCGGCGATGCGATGCTCTACGGCCTGCTCGGCGTGTGCCACGCGCGCTCGGCCGACGACATCGCGGCCGAGTCCGCGTTCCGCATGGCGAGCCTGCTGCAGCCTGACACCATCGACTGGAAGATGGGCCTCGCCGAGAGCATGTTCCGCCAGCGCCGCTTTGCGGACGCCGCCTCGCTGTTCCGCTCGATGACCGAGCAGAACCCGGAACGCGCCGACCTGTGGAAGTTCGAAGGCGAAGCGCAGGCGATGCTCGGCGAGCCGATGCGCGCCATCGAGTGCTTCGAGATGGTGACCCGCCTAGGCTCTGCGTCGGCGGCGACCTACAACAACCTCGGGGACCTCTACGCGAGCCAGCAGCTGTTCGACCTCGCAGTCTCGTCCTACCTCGGCGCGCTCGGCGCGGACCCAAAGGCGAAGACCGACCGCGCGCTGCGTGCGGCCAAGTTCTTGTGCGCGAACGGCGCGCACGCAGACACGCGCACCCTGGTCGACGGCGTCGAACAGAAGCGCCCGGAGCTCGCCGCGAGCGAGAAGAAGGAGATCCTCTCGCTGCGCGCAAGCCTCGCAGTCGCGCAGGGCGCGTCGGCGGAAGAAGCCGCGGCGCTGGAGAAGCTCGTGGAACTCGATCCGCTGGACGGCAACTCGCTCATCCTGCTGGGCCGTTTCCACGATCGCGCCGGCAATATCGAGCAGGCGGTGTTCCAGTTTGAGCGCGCGGCGGGCGTTGCCGCGTTTGAGGCGCAAGCGAAGCTGAGCCACGGCCAGCTGCTCGTTCGCCAGGGCAAGTACCAGGAGGCACTGCCGCTGCTGCGCCGCGCCGTGGAACTGCAGCCCAAGGAAGCGTGGCAGAAGTACCTCGAGCAAGTCGAAGGCGCGGCGCGTCAGCGCTGAGCGAGATCAGCCGCCGACCTTCGCCGTCAACTGCGCGTCGCCGGGATGGCGACGCAGGCCGCGGCGCCACACTTCCTTCGCCTTCTCGGTCTCGCCGCGCTGCTCCAGCAGGTTGCCGAGGATGAGGTAGGTGTTGGACTCGTGTGCTTGTGCAGGGCGCGAGTCCTGCTGCGTCATCAGCGTTTCGAAGTGTGCGATCGCTTCCTTCTTCTTGCCGAGGAAGTCCGGCCAGAACGTGTAGCTCATCGCCTTCGTGAAGCGCGCGTTCCAGTGCGTCTCGTCGATCGCAAGCACGCGGTCGAACGACTGATCCGCCTTCTGCGACAGCGCCCACTTGCTGTTGTCGAGTTGCAGATACGCGAGGTAGGCGTTGCCGAGGTCCATCTGAGCGCCGGTGTCGTTGGGCGCAGCCTCCGCGGCGGCTTCGAACTCGGCGATCAACTCGCCCATGCGTCCATCGGCGTGGATTCGCTTGTAGAACTCGGCGTTGGACCAGAAGTCGCTCTTGCCGCGCAGCGATGCGAGCGCGGACTTCGCATCCGTCGCTGCGGGCACTGCCGCGTCATCGCTCTTGGTGTGGGCCATGCCGCGCTTTTCCAACGCGCGTTCGACGGCTGCCTCGATGAGTGCCGCATCAGGCTCGCTCGCGGCGATGCGCATCGTGCCGCTGGCACTCGCCTCCGCGACGCGGGTGTCCGCGCTGCTGCGAAGCGCCACGATGTCGCGCTGAAGCGTCTCGATCTCGTTCTGCAGCGAGGCGAAGGCCGCGCTGTCGGCTGGCACTGCGGCGGCCGCTGGTTGCTGCAGAAGTTGGCTGGTGAGGAGCGAAGTTCCGCCGGCAACGAGCGCGGCGGCAGCGAGGAGGATGCCTTGGTTCATGGAGCCTCACGCTACGGATGTCGTCGCGAGTACTTGAGGAACACGGCCCGATACGAACTCAGGCCACCTCGTCAGGGTGTTCCCTCGCGCCGACGGATGCCGACTTCGTGTCCTCGATCTCGGTCAGCGTCGCGTCGGTGAGCAGCAGCGTGCCCGCCACCGACACTGCGTTCTGGAGCGCGACCCGCACGACTTTGGTCGGATCGACGATGCCGCTCGCGACGAGGTCGACATACGTGCCCATCGCTGCGTCGAAGCCCATGGAGCCGGAGAGTGCGCGGATGTGCTCGATGACGACGCCGTCGTCGAAGCCGCTGTTCGTCGCGATCTGTCGGGCAGGCATCTCGAGCGCGCGCGCGAGGATCGACACGCCGGTGCGTTCGTCGCCCATGGAACCACCGGCCGCGGCGAGCACGAACGGGATCGCGCGCAGGAGCGCAACGCCGCCACCAGGAACGATGCCCTCTTGCACGGCGGCTTTCGTCGCGCGAATCGCATCCTCGAAAGCCTCCTTCTTGTTCTTCATCTCCGCCTCGGACGACGCACCGACGCGGATCACTGCGATGCCGCCAGCAAGTCGCGCGAGGCGCTCCTCGAGCTTCTTCTTGTCGTAGTCACTGGTGCACGCTTCGAGTTGCGCACGCAGCTCCTTGCAGCGCGAGTCGATCGTCTCTCGCGTTCCTTCGCCGCCCAGGATCGTCGTCGTGTCGCGCGCGACGATTGCCTTCTGCGCGCGGCCAAGGTGTTGCAGGTCGATCTTGTCGAGCGCGATGCCGATCTCGTCTGCGACAAACGTGCCTCCGGTCAGGGCCGCGAGGTCCTGCATCATCTCCTTCTTGCGGTCGCCGAATCCCGGCGCCTTCACGGCTGCGCATGCAATCGTGCCGCGCAGCTTGTTTAGCACCAGCGTCGCGAGCGCGTCGCCTTCGATCGCCTCGGCGATCACGAGCAGCGAGCGGCCTGACTTAAGAATTCGCTCGAGAAGCGGCACCATCTGGTCGAGGCGGGTGATGCGGCCGTCGAACAACAGCAGCAGCGGTCGCTCGAGCACTGCCTCCATCTTGTCCGGGTCGGTCACGAAGTAGGGCGACAGGAACCCGCGGTCGAACTGCATGCCTTCGACCACGTCCAACTCCGTCTCGGTGCCCTTGCTCTCCTCGAGTGAGACGACTCCTTCCGGCCCGACTCGGTCCATCGCGTTGGCGATCATCGCGCCGATCGCGGCGTCGTTGTGCGCGGACACCGTTGCGATCTGCTCGCGCTCCGCTCGCGAGCGGCAGGGCTGCGACAGTTCGCGCAGCGCCTTGCTCGCCGCAGCGAGACCCATCTCAAGGCCTCGCTTCAAGGCCACTGCGCTAGCTCCTGCGACGACGTTGCGCACGCCGTCTTGCAGGATCGCATGCGCGAGCAACGTCGCGGTTGTCGTGCCGTCGCCGACATCGTCGCTCGTGCGCGTGGCAGCTTCGCGCAGGATCTTGGCGCCAAGGCTCTCTTCTGGGTCCTCCAGCCGGACTTCGCGCGCGATCGTCACGCCGTCGTTGCAGACGAGCGGAGCTTGCCACTTGCGATCGACAAGCACGCACTTCGAACGCGGCCCCAGCGTCGGTCGCAGCGCGTTGGCAAGCGCAGTCGCGCCCGCGAGCACTCGCTGCCTTGCGTCGTCCGCCAGCCGTAGCCGCGTGTGGCTCACGTCACTTCCTCCGCTTCGACGAGACGCTGACGCGCAATCTGGCCGAGTGTGCGGCCGACCGCTGCGCACGACACCGGTGGCGCGAGCCAATCCTCCTCGCGGCATGCCTCGAGTGCGAGGTCGTCGAGCGCGAGGATGCCGACGACGCGGCGTTCTCGGTCTAGAACCGGCAACCGTCGCACTTGGTGCAGCGCCATCGTGCGTTCCGCCGATTCGACTGAATCGTGAACACGGCACGCGAACAAGCGCGTCGACATCGCTGCCGACGAGGGGATCTCGTCGAGCGCTTGGCCGCTGCGCAGCGCCGCGAGGCAGATGTCGCGATCCGTGACGACACCGAGCGCCTTCCGCTCATCATCGACCACGATCACGCATCCACAACGTCGGTCGCGCAACTGGCGCGCCACATGCTCCAGAGTGTCTGCTGGCCTCACGGCCGCCACGTTGCGTCGCATCATCTCGAGTACGTCCACGGGGATCTCCTTCATGGGTGGCTTGGGGTCGGAACGTCGCCGACATCGCGCAAACCTAGATCTTCCGCAAGCGCGATGAATACGTCGCACTCCCTACGCGGACCTTGCTCGTGGCGCATTCACAGCGCGCGCGCGTTCCTAGCAACGCGGGACAATGTCGGAGGCATCTACGCTGCGATGCGCATTCCTGAGTGCGGGGTTGCGAGCGATGGTGCAACGTCGCGACGGAGCGCGGTCTCGATGGCATCACGACGAAAGGCATGGGTTCTGGCTGCATGGCCCGGAATGGCGGGGGTAGGCCAGATTGCGTGCTCCTACTTACGCGACCATCTGGAGATGACGCCGTTGGTCGAGTTCGGGGCCAATGGATGGTTCGAGCCCGAATCGGTCCGTGTCGAGCGCGGGCTCGTGCTGCCTTCGCGCCGTCCACGCAGCTTTGTTTCACTGTGGTCGGCATCGAAGGGCGATCGAGACGTTCTGCTCGTTCAAGGCGAACAGCAGCCGACCTTCGATTCGATGCGTTATGCGCGCGCAGTTCTCGATGCCTGCAGCGCGCGCGACATCGAGCGTGTGATCACCTTCGCTGCGATTGCGACGGCGATGGATCCGCGTGATCCGGCTCGCGTCTTTGCAGCGAGCACGTCGCAGGCGTTGCTCGACGAAGCGCTCGACATCACTGGCGTGTCGGTTCTCGATGATGCCGAGGTGTCAGGCATGAATGGCCAGTTTCTGTGCGCTGCCCGGGAGCGCGACATCAAGGCCATCGGATTGCTCGGTGAGGTGCCCTACTTCGCGAGTGGCGTGCCCAATCCCAAAGCATCCGCTGCCGCGCTCCGCGTGGCGCTTCAGATGCTCGGCGTGGAGCTGTCGTTGGATGGGCTTCTGGATCAGGCTCGGCGCCTCGAGGCGTGGATCGTTCGCCAATTGCCCTCCCCGATGACAGACGACACCAAGCACGAAGGGGGCGAAGGCAAGCCGCTCCTCGGCGAAAGCCAGGAGGCTGGAGTGTCCGACGCCGCGCGCGAAGCGGAGCGCACAGCGGATCTCATCCAACGCATCGAGTTGCTGTTCCAATTGGCAGAGCAGGATCGTGGGAAAGCAAAGGAGCTCAAAGCCGAGCTCGATCGGCATGGCTTGTTTCACGACTACGAGGACCGGTTCCTCGATCTGTTCCGCAGTGGCAGCTGAACGAGGCCCATGAAGCTTCGTGTGCTAGCGCTGGACTACGACGGCACGATCGCGACGAACGGATCGCTGCACGCCGAGGTTCGCGCTGCTATCCATGACGTGCGCGGTCGTGGCGTGGTTGTGGTGCTCGCGACCGGACGAGTGCTGGCGGATCTGCGCGCGCTGATCGGCGACCTGTCGATGTTCGATGCCGTGGTCGCGGAGAATGGCGCAGTGCTGCACCTTCCACGCGCGGAGCGCACGCTTGCGCTCGCGAGTGCGCCGCACGAAGGGATGCTCTCCCTGCTGCGTGCGCGCGGCATGCAGCCTCGATCCGGTAGTTGCGTGGTGGAGTTGCCCGCAGTCGATGCGCATGCAGCGCTCGAGATCGTGCGTGCGCTGCAGCTGCCTCTCGCCCTCGTCTTCAACCGCGATCGGCTCATGTTGCTGCCGCAAGCGGTGAGCAAGGCAACTGGCTTGCGCGAGGCGATGCGCTTGTTGCGTCTCTCGGTGCACAACGCGGTCGCGGTGGGCGATGCAGAGAACGACCACGAACTGTTGCTGGCGTGCGAGTTCGGCTACGCGGTGGCGTGGGGTAGCGCAGCTCTGCAGGCCGCTTCGGACGGCCTCGTGGTCGGCGACGGTCCAGCCGCGATCGCGGGCTGGATCCGGCGCATCACTGCCACAGGTTCGATTCACTCCGCTTCGACAGGGCGCCGCCGCATCGTGATCGGTCGCCACGAGGACGGCTCACTCGCGGCTCTTCCTGCACGGGGCCAGAACATCCTGATCGCCGGCGGCGTCGGTTCGGGCAAGTCGTCGCTCGCGGGGTTGCTGTGCGAACGTTGGCTCGCGCATCGCTACACCCTTTGCTTGTTCGACGCCGAGGGCGACTACGGTGAACTTGAGTCGCTGCCCGGCGTGCTGCTGCTCGGCGCTGATGGCCGCATGCCCGAGGTCGCGGACCTTGTGCGAGCGATGCGCCACGCAGATGTCAGCGTGGTGGTGGATCTCGTGCGGCTGTCGCTCGACGACAAACGTCGGTTCGTGCAGCGAGCGCTACCGGCGCTGTTTGCCATGCGTCGCGACTGCGGGTTGCCGCATCGCATCGTTCTCGACGAGGCACACTACTTCCTATGTGCGGGCTCGTGCGAAGCAGAGCTCGTGGCTCCAGACTCCGGGATCCTGCTCGTGTCCTACCGTGTGCGCGATCTCGATCCTCGTGTGCTCGCGGTGATGGAGTCCGTTCTGTCGACGCGCGACGCTGACCCGGAATCTGCTCACATGCTTCGTGCGCTCTGCAATGGCCGCGGCGAGGACTCCGAGTGGGCGGCCATCCTCGCTGCGATCCCGCCGGATGGAGCTGTTCTGCTGCCAGGAAGGGACGAACCCGTG
Source organism: Planctomycetota bacterium (assembly GCA_041168165.1). Taxonomy (GTDB): domain Bacteria; phylum Planctomycetota; class UBA1135; order UBA1135; family UBA2386; genus SXPK01. The sequence continues at coordinate 19,552 of JBEELK010000190.1, forward strand.
CGCGATCCGCGACCGTTCCGTGCGTCGATTCGGCAGACGCAGCACGTGCGGCACAGGCACAAGTACCTCGACGTGCCTATCCGAGCGGGTCGCGAGTTCCGGTTCGTGTTCGTCGATGGTGGGACAGGTCCTGTCGCGCGGTCCTTGCAAGAGCTTGTCGATGTCCTGGGCGCTGAGTCCACCGAACGCATTGCCCAGCACATACGGCGAGGCGACCTCTCGCGATGGATCCGCGAAGTGCAAAGTGACGAGACGCTGGCCGCCTCCGTCGCCGCGCAAGAGGCCCGTTGGCGCATCGACCAGTCGGTCGACTTCAACGGCAGCGTGATCCACGCAGTGCGCGGCCGTTATCAGGTGGCGGATGATCTCGCATGACCTGTGTTGCGGGTCTGCTGTGAGTGCCAGCGGTAGATGTCCGTCCATCGTGCAACGTTTGCTTCGCAGCGAGGCACGGCCTTCTACGAAGTACAGTGCATGGCCTTCCCAAGACATGCGAGGGACAAAGATGGCATACGGAGATGGCTAAAAAAGGAGCGAGCGATGCTGATTGCGAAGATGTGTGTTCAAGGCGTTTCGACCGCGTTGCCGGACACGAATGTCTCGACCTGCGTTCGTCGGATGCGTGACGATCATGTGGGGTCAGTGATCGTGGTCGACTCTGCGCGTCGTCCCGTTGGCATCGTGACGGATCGAGATTTGGTCCTACGCGTGCTGGAGCCGGGGCTCGATCCCAAGAGCGTGCCTGTCGAGCGCGTGATGACGCGCTGCCCTCGCACCATGCCGCGCACGGCCTCCACGCTCGAAGCGCTGCAAGTCATGCGAGAACTGGGCGTCCGCCGCCTTCCTGTCGTTGGGGACCGCGGCGAACTCGTGGGCATCATCAGCGTCGACGACTTGCTGCAGCACGTCGCCGAGGAACTCGGAAGCCTCAGCCTTGTGCTCGCGCACAGTGTCGGCGGGGCCGGACTGCCGGTGCGAATGGGCGAGGGGCGCGCAAAGACCTCGACGCAGCCGATCTCGCGTGCCGCTGGGGAAGCAGAGTGCTGATGAGTTAGTCCCTTGCTCCTTTGCCCTTGTGCGCATGGCGCGGAGGGCATGAAGCAGCACAGTGCATCGGTCGCAGCCGTTGTCTTGCAGCTAGCGAATCCAATCTGATGCACACCCAACACAGCAGTGATGAGCAGTTCCGACGCGACGTCGAAGCGGTCCTTCGCATCGGACGCGCCGTGCGTCACGGAGTCGGCAACGCAACAACGGCTGCCGTGCACGCTGCGACGGGCTCCGGCCAAGCGTTGCGCGAAGTCGTCAGCGCCGGCATTCAGGGCGCAGCGGACGGACTTGCAGGTTCGAAGGATCCTGGGGATCCGTTCCGCCAAGCGGTGGAAGGCATCTCCGATGGGCTCGTCGCGTCCGCTCAGGCTGTGCAGTGGACCGTGCGCGAGGCCGCGGCGCGTTCCCAAACCTACGCGCGCGAGGATCTCGATCGCATCGCGAGTGAGTTCGGCACGCTGGCCACGATGTTTGTCGAGGGCGTCGTGCGCGGCATGCGCGCGAGCGGCAAACACGCCGAGGACGTGACGGCTCTCGTTCGCGATCACGCGCATACCACGTTGCGGCGTGCATGGCCCGCGTTTGCAGTTGCTGCATCGACCGCGCGCCGTGATCCCTTAGAACTCAGCATCGCTGCAACGGAGGCTGGCGTTCGCGTCGTCAGCTTCACCAAAGGCGCGCTGCAGGTCGCGCTCGGGGAGCGGCTCAAGAAACTCGGTCTCGTGCTCACGCAGGGGCGCAACGAAGCGATCTGATCCCATGCGCGTCGATGCGGTCTCCAGCCTGCGCGCGAACGCGCGGCGAGTCCGCGAGATCGTGGCTGTGCTCGCCAAGTATGGCCTTGCCGAGGGGCTGCGGTGGCTCGATGTCGACTTCGTGCAAGACCGGCTGCGCAGCGTCGATGGCGACCGGTTGCGCGAGCAGCCCTTCGCCGCGCGCGTGCGGCTCGCGCTCACGGAGCTTGGCTGCTCGTTCCAGAAGCTGGGACAGACGCTCGGCACGCGGCCCGATCTCTGCGGCGACGAGTTGGCGAGCGAGCTCGCGAAGCTGCAGGTGCACACCGTTGCCGATGGCCCCGCAGAAGTCGCGCGGCGCATCGAAGAGGAGCTTGGCGCAAAGCCGAGCGAGCTCTTTGCCGAGTTCGATCTGACACCGCTTGCGTCGGCATCGATCGCGCAGGTGCACGCGGCGCGAACGCACGACGGCGAGGAAGTGGTGGTCAAGCTCGTCCGATCCGGCGTCGAGGCGCAGGCCCGCGTCGATCTCGACATCCTTGCGGCGGCGGCGCGCATCGCCGAGTTGCGGTCGCCATCGCTGCGCGCGTGGCAGCCGACGTTGGTGGCGCGGCAGCTGCGCCGCTCGCTATTGCGCGAACTGGACCTTCAGCAAGAGCGCGCCAACATGGAGCGCTTCGCCGCAGCGTTTGCGCAGGATCCGACCGTGCGCTTCCCGCGCGCAAAGGAAGGCCTGTGCTCGCGGGGAGCGTTGACGATGCAACGCTTTCGCGGCACGCCGATCTCCGACACGCCTGCGCTGCGCGAACGCGGCGCGGACCAGCGCGCGATTGCGCGCATCGGCGCGCAAGCTTGGCTCGAGATGGTGTTCCGCGATGGGTTCTTCCACGCGGATCCTCATCCAGGGAATCTGCTGTGGCTCGAGGACGGCGCGTTAGGGATCCTCGATTGCGGGATGGCAGCTCGAATCGATCCGTTGCTGCGCGAGCAACTCGAAGACCTGATGTTGTTCGCCGTCGATCGACGCTCTTCGGAGCTTGCCGATTGCGTGCTGCAGATGTGTCGCGGCGCGGAGCGCGCGGATCGCGACGCTCTCGGCGCGGACCTTGCGGACATCCTCGACGACCACCTCGACACGCCGCTGCAGCGAGTGGAGATCGGAGAGTTCCTCGGCGCCGTGTTCTCCGTGCTGCATCGCCATCGACTCGCGTTGCCTGCTTCGCTCGCGATGTTGCTGCGCACGATCGTCGTGCTCGAGGGGTCGTCGCGCATGCTGGACCGCAGCTTCAGCCTTGCGCAGATCGCCGCGCCTGTGTGTCGCCGTGCCGTGCGCAAGCGATGGGCTCCTCGCCGCGTCGCGGCTCGCGTGGTGCGTGCGTCGCGCGAATGGGAGCGCCTCGCCATCGCGTTTCCGGGCGGGCTGCGTCGCACGGTGGATCGCATGGCCCAGGGCTCGTTCCGCGTGCGCCTCGAACATCGCCATCTCGACGACAGCGTCAATCGCCTCACGCTCGGCATCCTGACCGCCGCGCTCGTGCTCGCGTCCGCGTCCTTGTGGTCTAGCTCCGCGCCGCCGCGCATCGGCGACGTGTCTGCGCTCGGCCTCGCCGGATTCTTCGCCGCTGCAATGCTCGGGATCCGGCTCTGGCGGTCTTCACGTCGCGCGCTGTCCGATCGCGGCGATTGATCGTCGCTGCCCTGGCGCGAGGGCGAACGCGCGCTGCGCAGCACGTTCGGTGGATGGGGTCTCTCCTTCGTATCCACACGCTGCGTTCTTTGCGGTCGATTGCGTGCGTGGCAAGGGCGCGATGGGCGCGTCCGCCAAGGAGAACGATCCATGCGAGTGCGCGAACTGATGACTTCCCCCGTTGCGTCCTGCCGTCCACAGGACTCCCTCGAACACGCGGCGAAGCTCCTGTGGGAGCACGACTGCGGTGTGCTTCCAGTTGTCGACACCACGGGCGCAGTCGGCGCGACGATCACGGACCGCGACATCTGCATGGGCGCCTACACGCGCGGCAAGCGGCTCTCGGAGATCCGCGTCCGCGAATCGATGTCCCACGACATTGCCGTGTGCCGCGCGGATGAGGACGTGGCGCGCGCAGCCGACGCGATGCGCAAGGCCAAGGTGCGTCGCCTTCCTGTTGTCGATGACGCCGGCAAGCTCGTCGGAATCTTGTCGATGAATGACATCGCCCGTTCTGCGTCGCACGACGCATCGATGGGCCGCGAATTGGTGCAGACCATGGCGTCGGTTTGCGCAGCACATCCAAAGCGCGCAACCGTGCCGGCTGCGAAGGCCGGCGCCGCAGCGCTTGCTTCTAGTCAAAGGTCCTGAGGAACAGCCATGTTCGATGATCGACGCAGTGGGAAATTTGCGCTCGTGCTTGCCGCTGGTAGCGGCAACCGACTCGCGTCCTTGACGACGACGAGTGGTGGAGTGCGTGTGCCCAAGCAGTACTGCTCCTTGTTCGGCGGGCGCTCACTGCTCGGCGACGCTGTCGCGCGGGCTGAGTTGCTGTCGGCTCGCGAGAACGTCGTCGTGGTTGTGGCTCGCGACCACGCGAGGTGGTGGGAGCGCGAGTTCGATGGCAGCAACGTCCGCGTCGTCGTGCAGCCATGCGACAAGGGAACCGCCGCGGGGGTGCTCCTCGGCCTGCGCACGATCGAGTCCATCGACCCTCAGGCGCACGTGACGATGCTGCCCGCAGACCACTTCGTGGCGGACGAGGGTGCGCTTGCTGCAGCGTTGCTCGCAGCGCAGGCGCGCTCGCGTTCAGGGCGACCTGTGCTCGTCGGCATGGCAGCGGACTCTCCCGATCCGGAGTACGGCTACATCGTCCCCGTGCGCTCGTCGACGCCGACGATGGGCGTGTCTTCGTTCGTGGAGAAGCCTACGGCCACCGAAGCCGCCGCATTGCTGCGAGTCGGAGCGGTGTGGAACACGATGCTGCTCGCGTCGCCGTTGGCGTCGTTGTTGCAGCTGTACGAGCGCCGCTTGCCGCGCATGCACGCCGCGTTCCGTTGGGCGCGGCCAGAAGAGGGACCGTCGCGGGCGGAGTCGCTCTACTCGATGGTGGAGTCAGCGGATTTCTCGCGCGACGTGCTGCAGGGGTCGGAGCCGTTCCTCGATTTGCGCGTTGCTCCGCCGTGCGGATGGACCGACCTCGGCACGCCGGGCCGCGTGCGCGCTTGCGTGCAGCGCCTTCGCACTCGCTACGTCACGTCTGCGTGCAGGCTGCCTGCAGTTCTCGACCTCGCCGCGGCCGCGGAGTCCGCGACAGCATCCGTGTGAGGGACGTCATGATCCGGCAAGCAAAAGACTCGGAGCTTCGAACCAAGCGCGAGGAGATGGTCCGGCGCCAGATTGCCGCTCGGGGAATCGCATCGCCGCGCGTGCTCGCGGCGATGCGCAGCGTCGATCGTTCGGGCTACGTGCCGTCGTGGCTTGGCGAGTTCGCCTACGACGACACCGCGCTGCCGATCGAGGAAGAGCAGACGATCTCGCAGCCCTACATCGTCGCGTTCATGCTCGACGCTCTGGAGCTGGATCCGAACGACCGCGTGCTCGAAGTGGGCACTGGATCGGGTTACGCGGCTGCTGCCATTGCGGAGATCGCGGCCCGAGTCTTCACGATCGAACGCTTCGAGAAGCTCAGCAAGTTGGCGGAGGAACGGCTCGCGCGCGATGGCTACACCAATGTCCACGTTCGCTGTTCGGACGGCACGCTGGGTTGGCCGGAGGAAGCTCCGTTCGATGCGATTGTCGTCGCTGCTGGCGGTCCTGAAGTCCCCGATTCGCTGCGACGACAACTGCGCATCGGCGGCCGCCTGGTGATGCCGGTCGGCGAGCAAGTCGGGATGCAGGAGCTGGTGCGCGTGCGGCGTCTCGGCGCCGAGACGTTCCGCACCGAGCGACTTGCCGACGTGCGCTTTGTGCCGTTGGTCGGCAAAGAGGGGTTCCAAGTCGACTTGCGACGCGAGTCGGTGCGGGCTGTTGCGCCGTCGCGTTCGCTGCTAATCGGTGAGTGCGCGGAGCCGTTCTCCGACCTCGAGAGCGCCGATCTCGATCCGTTGTGCGCTCGTCTTGCGAGCGCACGCGTCGTGCTGCTCGGCGAGGCCACGCATGGCACATCCGAGTTCTATCGAATGCGCGCGCGCATCACGCAGCGCCTTGTCGAACGCCACGGCTTCACGATCGTCGCTTGCGAAGCGGATTGGCCCGACGCAGCGCGCATCGACCACTACGTGCGCGACCGCGACGTGCCTCGCGGCGAGTGGCAGGCGTTTGCACGATTCCCAGCTTGGATGTGGCGCAATCGTGAGACGCGAGACTTCGTCGATTGGTTGCGAGCGCGCAACATGGATCGTCCGACAAGCCAGCGCGTGCGTTTTGCGGGCCTTGACGTCTATGGGCTCTACGCGTCGATCGACGCAGCGTTGCGATTCGTCGACGTTCACATGCCAGAGGCTGCCAAGGTCGCTCGCGAACGCTACGCATGCCTAACGCCGTGGCAGTCGGATCCTGCCGCCTACGGACGTGCGGCGGCGGACGGCCAATGGCGGAGTTGCGAGGCCGACGTGGCGCTCGTGCTGCAGGACGTTCTTGCACATCGAGTCGAACGCATGAAGACCACGGATGAGGATTGGTTCGAGGCGATGCAGCACGCGCACGTCGTGCGCGATGCCGAGGCGTACTACCGTGCGATGTGGCGAGGCAGCGCGGAGTCGTGGAACCTGCGCGACGCGCACATGGCGGACAGCCTCGGTCGATTGCTCGACTTCCATGGCCCGGCTGCCAAGGCGGTGGTGTGGGCGCACAACTCCCATGTCGGCGACGCGTCCGCGACTTCGATGTCCGCGCGCGGCGAATGGAACCTCGGGGAGCTGTGCCGCGAGCGCTTTGGCGACGCGAGCGTGCGGCTCGGGTTCGGCACCGACCGCGGCGTCGTCGCAGCGGCTTCGTATTGGGGCGGTCCGATGGAGCGCAAAGCCGTGCGGCCGTCGCACGCGCACAGCTTCGAACGCATCTGCCATGATGCGGCGATCCCCGCGTTTGCGCTGTCGTTCCGCGAGCCAAAGAAGGAGGAGCTGCGCACCGAGTTCCATCGCGAGACGCTGCAACGTGCGATCGGCGTCATCTACCGGCCGGAGACCGAACTGCAAAGCCACTACCTGCACGCGGCGCTTTCGCGGCAGTTCGATGAATACGTCTGGTTCGACGTGACGACGGCGATCGATCCGCTGCAGGTCGCCGAACTGGAAGGCATGCCGGACACCTACCCGTTCGGCATCTGAGCCAGCCCTGCCGCGCTGGTGCGCGGTCAGCGCTGGTCCACTTTGCCTCCCATCGCTGCGTGAGCAGCGGCGAGTCGAGCAACGGGCACGCGGAACGGCGAGCACGAGACGTAGTCGAGTCCGATCTCGTGGCAGAATGCAATCGACTTCGGATCGCCGCCGTGCTCACCGCAGATGCCGATATGAAGGCCCTCACGGGTCGCGCGACCGCGCTCGACGCAGATCCGCATCAGGCTGCCGACGCCGGATACGTCGAGCGTCGCGAATGGATTGGTCTTCAGGATGCCTTTCTGGAGGTATTCGACGAGGAATCCCGTCTCCGCGTCATCGCGCGAGATGCCGAACGTCGTTTGCGTCAGGTCGTTGGTCCCGAACGAGAAGAACTCGGCGTGACGAGCGATACGGTCCGCGACGAGCGCAGCGCGCGGCACTTCGATCATCGTGCCGAACTGCACTTTGACGCGGACTCCGAGCTCTTCCATCACCAGCCGTGCTTCGTCCTCGAGCACGGCTCGCTCCATTTCGAGTTCTGTGCTGATAGCCGTGAGTGGGATCATCACCTTCGGCGAGACGCGCTGCTTCTTGCGCACGGCTTCGCATGCAGCCTCCACGATTGCGCGGACCTGCATTCGGACCAGTTCAGGCATGTGGATGCCGAGGCGAACGCCGCGGCGGCCGAGCATCGGGTTCTGTTCCCGCAGCGCGTCGACGCTCTGCAGCATGCCTTCTTTGTCGTGCAGCGTTGCTTGCACCTGCGCCGGATCGCCGTCGTGGAGCCGCAGGCGCGCGCGCAAGTCCGTCACTTCCGCCGCGAGCGTGTCGCGGTCTGGCAAGAACTCGTGCAGCGGCGGGTCGAGCAGGCGGATCGTCACCGGTAACCCGTTCATCACTTCGAACAGCTTGGCGAAATCTGCGCGCTGCATCGGCAGTAGCTTGTCGAGCGCCTCGCGCCTCTCTCCATCCGTCTTGGCCAGGATCAGTCGCTGCACGACGGGCAGTCGGTCGGTCTCGAAGAACATGTGCTCGGTGCGGCAGAGGCCGATGCCCTGCGCCCCGAACTCGCGCGCGCGTTGCGCGTCGCGGCCGTAGTCCGCATTGGCCCAGACCTCGAGCCGTCGGATCGCATCGGCCCACGACAGCAGCTTGGTGAGATACGGATCCTGCACGTCGGGCACGAACGTCGCGAGCTTGCCTGCGAACACCTCGCCGGTGGATCCATCGAGCGACAGCCAGTCGCCTTCGCAGAGCACGCGGCCCGAAGCGGTCTGCATGCGTTTGTGCTCGGCGTCGATCACGAGATCCTGGCAACCAACGACTGCCGGTTTGCCGAACTGCCGCGCTACGAGCGCCGCGTGGCTCGTGCGGCCGCCGCGCGTCGTGACCGTGCCCGCCGACGCGAGCATGCCGTGGACATCGTCAGGCCGCGTCTCTGCACGGACGAGCACGACGGGGTCTGCGCCTGCCTTGGACATGCGTTCTGCTGTGTCCGCATCAAACGCGATGCGCCCGATGGCCGCGCCCGGCGACACGTTGAGTCCCTTGGCGAGCAACAGTCCCTTGTCGATTGCCGCACGCTTCGACTTTGCTTCGAGCTGCGGGTGCAGGAAGGTCTCGATGTGCTCGGGCGTCACGCGCGCGACCGCTTCTGGTCGCGTGATGCGTCGAGCGTCCGCGAGATCGACGGCGATGCGGACCGCTGCGCGCGCGGTGCGTTTTGCGTCGCGCGTCTGCAGCATCCACAGCTCTCCGTTCTCGATCGTGAACTCGACGTCCTGCACGTCACGGTAGTGCTTCTCCAGTCGCTTCATGTGGCGCACGAGTTGCGCGTGAATGCGCGGCATCTCCTCTCGCAGTTCGGCGATCGGACGAGTGCGTCGCGTGCCGGACACGACGTCCTCGCCCTGCGCGCGCATCAGGAAGTCGCCCTCCGGCTCGTCCTCGCCGTCGGTCACGTTGCGCGTGGTCGCGACGCCGGTGCCGGACCGCTCGCCGAGGTTGCCGTAGACCATCTTGACGATGTTCACTGCGGTGCCGAGGTCGTGCGGGATGCCGCTCGCGTTGCGGTAGTCGATGGCGCGCTTTCCATTCCACGACGAGAACACCGCCATCACAGCGCCGCGCAGTTGGTCGATCGCAGCCTCGGGGAACGGCTTCTTCGTTACGCGGAACACCTCGTCTTTGAAGGACCGCACGAGGCCACGCAGTTCGCTTGCAGGCAGGTCGGAGTCGCTCGCTACGCCGCTGCGCACCCTCGCGCCTTGCAGCAAGGCCTCGAAGCGTTCGCTCTGTATGCCGAGTACCACGCTGCCATACATCTGCACGAGCCTGCGGTAGGCGTCGAACACGAAGCGTTCGTCGCCGGTGCTGCGCACGAGGCCGTCTGCGACTGCGTCGTCGAGGCCGATGTCGAGCACGGTGTCCATCATCCCGGGCATCGAGAACTTCGCGCCCGAACGACACGACACGAGCAGAGGTCGCTGCGGGTCGCCGAGCCGCAGCCCAGTCTTCTTCTCCAGATGCTTCAAGCTGCGCAGCGCTTCTTCCCACATGCCGTCCGGGAACTGGCTGCCGTTCTTCAAGAACGCATTGCAGGCCTCGGTCGTGAGCACGAAGCCGGGCGGCACCGGCAGGGAAAGGCGCGTCATCTCCGCGAGATTTGCGCCCTTGCCGCCGAGCAGTCCCTTCACCGCGTCCCACGAGCCGACGCGACGGATCACGAGCGGGAGATCACCGAATGCGTAGACCCAGCGCTGCTTCTTGGCGTGACTGGCGCTTGTCGTGGACGCGGGCCGCTTGGCGGATGCGCGCGACAGAATGCGGGTTGCTTGGCTCGTCATGGTTCGGTTGTGGGTGGCGATTTGTTGCTAGTCCGTGCGCAAGCAGGCGCGTGTGCCTTCGAACAGCAGCCTTGAAACGTCGAGGCCAGTGCGTTCGTTTCGTCTGCTCAGATGGAACCAGAGGACTTCGCACTGCAGCGCATGCGCGCCTGTTCGGACTTCGCGCACCGCGCGCGCCACGAGCTGATGACTCCGGTCAGTGGCCTCACGATGCTGATGTCGGTGATGCGTCGCGACGACGCGCAGATGGCGGCGATGCTCGATGAAGCGTCTTCTGGTCTGCAGCGCATGACGCGGATCGCCCGAGCCTGCGTCGAGTACGTCGATGCGGACTTGCCGCTGCCCTCACTGTCTGCCGTGGATTGCAACGCGGTCTTCGCGGAGGCCGAAGCTATGGTGCGTAGGAGCGGCGAGGCGAAGTTCGAGCGAGCGGACATCGAAGTGCGCGGTTCGCTGCCTGCGGTGAAGGGCCATGTCCCAGCCCTACGGCGCGTGTTTGCGGCGCTGCTCGACAACGCGATCCGCTACACGACAGAGATGCCGGCGCACGTCGCCGTGTCGGCGGTTGCAGACGGCGACGCGTGGCGCTTTGAGTTCGCCGACCGCGGCTGTGGCATCGAGACCGCCAACTTGGAGTCGGTGTTCACTCCGTTCGAACGGCTGCATGCGTGGGACGCGATCCAAGGCGTGGGCCTGTCGCTCGCCACGGCGCGCCGAATCGTCGGGCGCCATGGCGGCCGCATGGGTCTGCGCGCGCGAGCTGGCGGCGGAACGATCGCGTGGCTGACGTTGCTGCGCGTCTGAGCGGACAGAGCAGCACTGCGGACTGCTCGCGGATTGTGCCAGCACATGAGCCGATGCCGTATCGGGCATCGCTGTCACACGATGTGCCCATGAGCCGTCACATCCTGCTACTCACCGACTTCTCGGCGGACTCCGAACGCGCGTTTGCGCCGGTTGTCGAACTTGCGGACCTTCTCGGTGCGCGCGTCACCTTGCTGCACGTGGTGGAGACCGCTGCGGTGAGACCGGTCGGTGCTGCGGTGGCGACCGCGATGCCCGTCGCAGTGCAATACGAGCGTGACGAGGATGCGAAGCGGCGGCTCGATGACCTGGCGAGCCGATTCCCGCGCAATTGCGAAGTGGCGACGGCTCTGCTGCGCGGACCGGATACTGCATCCGAAGCCGTGGCATGGGCCGGCGAGCACGGAGTCGACATGATCGCCATGGCGAGCCATGGCAGGTCGGGCCTGCGAAGGTTTGTGATGGGAAGCGTCGCCGAGTCCGTGCTGCGCCGCGCCAGGTTGCCGGTGCTGGTGTTTCCGCAACCGCGCGCGGTCGAACTTGCGGCGCACCAAGGCTCTTGATCGCAGCCGGCTAACTGCCTGTGGAGCGACGGCTCCTATCCACAGGCTGCTTGCCTCACGATCCCTGGGCGCGTCTGGAGTCGAACGCTTCGCGGAGCTTTGTGGCGAGCACGTCGAGTGAGAACGGCTTCTCGAGCGAAATGTCGTCTGGCCTTAGTTTCGCGCTGCGAACGAGGTGCTCATGGTCGTGCGCCGACATGAACACGATCCGCGCCGATGGCTTCGCCGTGCGAATCTGCTGGACCAACTCCGGCCCGCTCATCCCCGGTAGCACCACGTCGGTCAGTACCAGGTCGAAGCGAGTTCCGGACTGCATCAGGGCAAGGGCTTCCTTGGCGTCGGCCGCGACGTGGACCTGGTAGCCGAGCATTCGAAGGGAGTCCTGTAGCGTGAGGCGCACGATCGCCTCGTCTTCGACGAGCAGCACGGTTTCGCCGCGCGCTTGCGGCGGACTCGAACGCTGATCGCCCGCTGCTTCCAAGGGCATGGACTTTGGATGTTTGGATCGCGGCAGCGTGATGCGGAACTTCGTCCCCAACCCTGGAGCGGACTGCACATCAATCTGGCCGTGCATGCGCGAAACGATGCCGAACACCGTGGGGAGACCGAGTCCCGTGCCTTGGCCCGGCGGCTTGGTCGTGAAGAAGGGCTCGAACAGCCGCTGCTGCACTTCGGGGGTCATGCCGCATCCGGTGTCTTCGACCTCGAGCGTGATGTGTCCGGCGTCGGCGAGTGGAGCAGGCGCGTTGTCCTCGCGCACCCGGATCATCACGTCGCCGCCATCAGGCATTGCGTCACGCGCATTGATGACGAGGTTCATGAGCGCTTGCTCGAGTTGCGTTGGGTCGCCATCGACGAGCGCTTGAGCGCAGGAGAACCGGGTCGAGAGCGAGATGTCCTCGCCGATCAACTGTCGCGCGATCCCACAGACGGCCCGCGCGATATCCAGCACGTCGACCACGCAGCGGGAAGCGGGCTCACGCCGGCTGAAGATCAGCAAGCGCCGGGTCAGCTGAACGCTTCGCTCCGCGGAGCGCGCAATTTCCTCGATCATGGGCCGTGCCGAGTGCTGCTCGTCCATTCGTTCCAAGGCCATGCGGCAGCAGCCGAGCACGCCCATGAGCAGGTTGTTGAAGTCATGGGCGATGCCGCCGGTGAGTCGCCCGACCGCTTCCATCTTCTGCGATCGGACGAGCATCTCCTCCGTGCGTTGCGCATCGGTGACGTCGAGTCCGATGGACAGCACGCCGATGGTCTCGCCGCGGTCGCGCAGCAGCGTGCTATGCCACTGGATGCGCCGTCGCCTTCCGTCGAACGTCACGAGCGTCGCGATGCGAGGCGCCGCGGGCTGCTGTCCGGCTAGTAGCGCGAGGAAGTGCGCGCGGCATTCGTCTCGATCCTCGGGCGTGCAGAAGTGATCGATCCAGGCTTTGCCTTCGTAGTCGACTGGGCTCAGCCCGGTCATTTGCGCGAACATTTGGTTGGCGCGCATGAGCCTGCCTTCGAGGTCGAGCACGCGCACCAGAGTGGGCGCCGTGTCTACCACTCGCTCCGCGAGGTCGCGTTCGCGGCGCAAGTGCTCCTGCATGTTTTTGCGCTCGCTCGCATCGCGCAGGATGGTGAGAAACTTCCGGCGGCCTTCATCCATCAACTCGATCACCGTCAGATCGAGGGGGATGCGGGCACCCGTCGAAGTCCATCCTTCGATCTCCAGCACTTGCTGCGATCGCGGCTGCTGCTGCGTGCGTGTGAAGTTCTCGATCCAACCCGGGAAGCTATCTCTGTGCTCCGGCGGTATCAGGGCGCGCGTGTCGAGTCCGACAAGATGTGCCTTTTGGTAGCCAAGCAAGCGCTGCGCTGCCGGGCTGCAGGCTTCGATGCGACCACTCGTGTCGATCAGCAAGACGGGCTCTACGGTGTTGTTGAGAAGGCACTTGCCAATCTCTCGCCACGGCGCAGGTGGCGCATTCGGCAGGGTCTTGGGGATCGTCTCCCGGTCGGAAGGGCGGTCGTTTGCTGGCAGAGGCATGGTGTCCGGTTCCTTCGGGTGGCCGCGTCTAGGCAGGCGTGACCTGCGGCTAGGCGCACGACGGTATGCAGGTCGCCGTATTGGTCCATGCCTACAAGGGAGCACTAAGTGGTAACGTCAGCGATCTGTCCCGATGCGTGGCATCCGTTGTTCATGCGGATTCTACGAAGATCAGCTAGTGGTCCTGTCCGTTGCGTGCCGCATGCTGCGAGCTCAACGAACAGAAAAGGGGCAAGACACAATGCGAACCGGAGCCGTGATGAGTGACATACAGACCAAGATCTCGATCTTCCTAGTCGACGACGAGTCGCTCGTGCGCGCAGGACTTCGCGCGCTGCTGGAGAAGGCCGGGTCGTTCGAGGTCGTGGGCGAGAGCGGCGATGCCCGCGATGCGATCGAGCGCATCACCAAGATCAAGCCCGAGCTCGTGATCCTCGACATCCGCATGCCGGGCCTGTCGGGCCTCGATGCGGTCGCTCCGATCAAGAAGGCATCTCCGGGCACCAAGGTTCTGATCGCTTCGCAACACGAGAGCCGTGACTTCGTGTTCCAGGCGCTGCGCGCTGGCGCCGATGGCTACATCACCAAGTCGTCCGATCCACGCGAACTCGCGCCGGCGATCGAGTCGATCCATCGCGGTGAGTCGTTCGTGACGCCGCGCGTCGCCGCGTCGTTCCTCGGCGCGGTGCGCAGCGAGCACGAAGGCGACCCTGAGCCGCTCGCGCGCAACCTTCCCGGGCTCACTGCGCGCGAACGCGAAGTGTTCCAACTCATCGCGGTGGGCAAGGCCAACAAGGAAGTGGCGCGCATCCTCGAGATCTCGCTCGGCACGGTGAAGAAGCACCGCGAGAACTTGCAGCGCAAGCTCGACATCCACTCGGCGGCCGAGATCGCGCGCGTCGCGATCCGTGAAGGCTTGCTGACGCCGTGAGGCACGTGGCCTGTGCGGCGCCGCGCCGCGCACGCTGAGGATCGACCGCGGGCCGCGCCGACGTGATGAACGTC
>JBEELK010000191.1:0-15982 GCA_041168165.1 Planctomycetota bacterium
CAAACGACGCGTTGCCCACTGCGGCAGCCCAATCCGCGGCTGTTGCGCGTCCGACGATCAAGAAGGGCGCCGGGCGCGCGCGCAGGCCGGATCTCGACACGCTGATGAGCGTCAATGCGGATGGCTCGCGCAACGCGATCCATCCAGCCGACTGCGGCGGCAAGTTCCAGGATCGAAAGCACGGGCTCTGGTACCTGCTGATCGCGTTCTACCTCGCGATGCCGTGGGTCGAGATCGGCGGCAAGCCGGCGATCCTGATCGATATCCAGCATCGCCACTTCTACCTGCTCGGCCAGACCTTCAACGCGCAGGACTTCTGGCTCGCGTTCTTCTTCATCAGCGGACTGGGCTTCACCCTTTTCGTCGTCGCTGCGTTGTGGGGCAGGTTGTGGTGCGGCTACGCGTGCCCGCAGACCGTGTTCTTGGAGGGCGTGTTCCGTCGCATCGAGCGCGCGATCGAAGGCAATGCCGCGTCGCGGACAAAGCTCGACGCCGCGCCGATGAGCGTGTCGAAGGCACTGCGTCGCGGCATCAAGCTGCTCGTGTTCTTCGCGATCTCGCTGCTCATCACGAACTCGCTGCTCGGCTACTTCATGCCCGTGCGCGAAGTGTGCGCCGCGATGCAGCACTCGCCCGGCGAGCATTTGACCGCGTTCGTATTCGTCGCCGTGCTCACGGGGATCGTGTTCGTCAACTTCACGTGGTTCCGCGAGCAGACGTGCATCGTCGTGTGCCCATATGGCCGCTTGCAGGGCGCGCTCTACGACCCGGACACCGTGATCGTTGGCTATGACAGAAAGCGCGGCGAGCCGCGCGGGCCAGCGGGAACCGAGGGCGCTGGCGACTGCATCGATTGCTTCCGCTGCGTGTCCGTGTGCCCGACCGGCATCGACATCCGCAACGGCACGCAGATGGAATGCGTCGGCTGCGCCAACTGCATCGACGCGTGCGATGACGTGATGACGAAGCTCGGCAAGGACAAGGGCCTCGTCCGCTACGACAGCCAACGCGGCTTCGAGACGGCGCAGCGCAAGTTCTGGCGTCCGCGCGTCCTCGTCTACGCGTTCCTGTTCTTGCTAGGCTGCTTCGTGTTCGCGCGGTCGGTGTCGCGGCGCGCGCCGTTTGAAGCCAACGTCATCCGTCCGCCGGGCGCGGCGTTCACGATCGAGGATGGTCGCGTGCGCAATCTGGTGCAGCTGCACGTCGTCAACAAACTGCCGGTACGCGCGAAGTTCACGGTGCGCGGCGCGACCGAAGGCGGCGAGGTGACGATCGCGCAGAGCGAGATCGTGATCGAGAGTCTGCAGGACCAGCGGATCCCGGTCATCGTCGACGTGCCCACCGAGGCATTCCACGCCGGGGCCGTGGTCACGTTCGATGTCACCGCAACGGGCGACGACGACGACGACGACGATGATGACGACAGCGAACCGGTGTCGGTGCAGGCCAAGGCGCCGTTGCTGGGGCCGAGCAACCGCCGCCGCTGACAGCGAACGCGCCGGTCAGTGCAGTCGGTAGCGTTCGCCGGTGTAGATCTCGTAGGCCGTCTGGAACACGTCCCCGTCGTGGAACGACGTGTAGAGGGCGACGCGCAAGATCGGTCCAAGGCACATCGCTAAGGCCAGCACGAAGCCGGCGACCCGGATGCGGTCGGCGTAGGGCCGAGACAGGGTGGCGGGGGACAGATCTGTGGTTTCGAGCATGTAGTTTGGCGCCGCGGAGACTTGCGCCGGGGCGTGCGGGGGCTACTCACTCCCAACGAGGTAGCAGTTTCTTTCGCGCAGGCCCGGGAGCCTTGCTCAAGGAGCCTGGCGGAGGATCCGGCGCTCGACCCCGTTGCATCCCTGGGAGGGCGCCGCTACCTTCCTCCGCCCTTTCCGCCAGAACCCGCCCGTCCGCCCGGATCCCAATGGAACAGAGCCTCCCGCAGGAGTTGGTCAAGCAGGTCGCCGGTTCGTTCCGGCTCACCACGCTGCTGCAGAAGCGCGTCCGGGAACTGGTGCGCGGCCAGAAGCCGCTGTTCGAAACCCGCGAGCGCAACTACATCAAGATCGCCCACGAGGAGATGAAGCGCGGGTTGATCGACCTCGTCCCGGACGAGGAGCAGAACGAGCAGCTGCCGACGCTCTGAGCTGAAAACCCTGATCTGAAAACCCTGAGCTGGGAACCCTGAGCTGGGAACCCTGAGCTGGGAGCTCTGATTGGGACGCAGGTGTCGCAAGTCGCGACGCCGCCCCTTGCGCCGCGCGGATCGCTGTCCCGTTCTGGGACGCCCAGGGTTCGGATCCGCCCTCAGCAGCGCAGGCCCGATTGCCGATATCGGGCTCATGCACGCCCGCATCCGTTCGACGTTTGCCCTCGCACTGCTGACTCTGTGCGCCGCGGTCCCTGCGCAGCAAAAGCCGCAGGCCGTTCCGCAGCCTGCGCCGCAGGTCGAGGCCAAGCCCGCAGCGACTGCAGATGCGTCTAGGGACGCCGCGCTCGATCGCGAGATCGAGGCGATGCGCGAGAAGGTCAAAGAGGGCAAAGCGTTCCGCAGTCATGTGCGCGTGACGGTGCGCCTCAACAACGGCAATCGCGTGCAAGGCATCGTCAAGGACGGCTTCGTCGTCGAGCGCATCGACGGCATGCGCTTCGTGTCGGCGGAGGCCAACGACGAAGGCGCAGGCGTTCGCATCTACACCTACAACGGCAAGCGCAACTACGTCTTCCTCGCATTCTCCGACATGCAGGAGTACCGCATCAACGCGCGTCTCTCGACCGCAGAACTCGCGGCATACGAGCGCAAGGTCAAGGCGGACGACGAGGCGAAGCAGAAGGAGCTGCTGAAGCAGTTGGATCAGAATGCGGGACAGCAAACTGCAGAGGAGCCGCAGACGGATCCTGTCGCCCCGACCGAGATGACCGAGGCGTTGCCGCCTGTGAAGTCGAAGAAGGGCGCGTCCGACACGGAGAGCGAGGACGGCGAGAAGAAGGGTGGCGTCGCGCAGGAGCTGCAAGGGCTCTACGCGTTGCTGCAGGCCTATCCGCCCGCAGAGGGCTGGAACGCAACGCGCCGCGACGAGATCTCGCGTCGCCGCGCGGTGGTGGGCGCCAACCCGTCGCCGAAGGAGCAGAAGTTCGTCGAACAGTTCGAGAGCTGGAAGCGCGCGTGCGAACTGCTCGGCGCAAAGCCGATCACCGAGGACGGCGCCACGAGCGAGCCGAGCTCGACCGACGCGAGCAAGAAGTCGCGCAAGAACCGCCGCTGAGGCCCAGCTGTAGCTGCGCGAGTGCGCGGAAACGCGCGCTCTGCGCTTGATCGACCCGCATGGGTGACGGGAAGCTCTGCCCGAATGCAGCGCGCATTCCTGTTCACTGGTCAAGGCTCGCAGTTCTCTGGCATGGGCAAGGACCTCGCCGAGAGGTTCCCCGAAGCCCGCGAGGTGTTCGCCAAGGCGGACGCCGCATTGGGCGAGTTGATCTCCAAGACGTGTTTTGAGGGACCCGACGAGGCTCTCTCGCTCACGACCAACACGCAGCCCGCGACGTTGACCGTCGCCATCGCCGCGTTTGCCGCGTTGGGCCAGAAGCCGGACCTCGCGGCGGGCCACAGCCTCGGCGAATACTCGGCGTTGTGCGCGGCGGGCGCGTTCGACTTCGGCGACGCGGTGCGGCTCGTGCGCGAACGCGCAACGCGCATGCAGTCCGCGGTGCCGGTGGGCACGGGCGGCATGGTCGTGATGCGCAAGATGGGGCTCGACGAAGTGAAGGAGCTGATCCAAAAGGTCGACGCCGGCCTCTGCGAGATCGCCAACGTCAACGAGCCCGAGCAGATCGTGTGCAGCGGCGAGATGGCCGCGATGGATCAGCTCGTCGCGATCGCGCCGCCGCGGAAGGCGCTCAAGCTCGCGGTCAGCGTTCCGTTCCACTGCTCGATGCTGAAGTCGGCGTCGAGTGGCTTTGCCGAAGTGTTGAGCAAGGTCGCGATGAAGGACCTCGCGTTCCCGGTGTGGTGCAACGTCGATGCGAAGCCCAACACGACTGCCGCAGCCGCGCGCGACGCGCTGACGCGCCAGTTCGCGGGCGCGGTGCTGTGGCAGCAGACCGTCGAAGGCATGCTCGCGCAGGGTGTGCGCTGCTTCGTCGAATGCGGCCCCAAGCCGACGCTCGTCAACATGGTGAAGCGCATCGCGATGGCCAAGGGCATCGACGGCGTCGAGACGATCTCTGCGACGACGGCTGCTGAGATCGAGGCTCTGCGCAGCAAGTGACCGCGGAGATCCATCCGCTGCGCGCGGCGCTGTGGCCGTTCGGCCTCTGCTACCGCGCCGTGTCCGCTGTGCGCAATTGGGCGTTTGACGCGGGCCATAAGCGCGTGCATCGCGTGTCCGTGCCCGTGCTGTCGGTCGGCAATCTGACTGCTGGCGGCACTGGCAAGACGCCGACGGTGCTCTGGCTCTGCGAACGATTGCGCGCGCGCGGCGAACGGCCTGCGGTGCTCGCGCGAGGTTACGGTCGCGCAGAGGGCGCGCGCCTCAATGACGAGGGCGAGATGCTGCAGCGACGGTTGCCGTGGCTGTTGCAAGAACAGGATCCCGACCGCGTCGCGGGCGCGCAGCGGCTCGTCACGGCAGGCGCGTCCGTGATCGTGCTCGACGATGGCTTCCAGCATCGACGACTGCATCGCGACCTCGACATCGTTTGCATGGATGCGCGCATGCCGTTCTCCAATGGGCAATGCCTGCCGTCCGGCGACTTGCGCGAAGGGCCGAGTGGGCTGCGCCGCAGTAGCCTCGTGCTGCTGACGCGCGCAGGTTCGCTGTCGATGGAGCAGATCGACGCGCGCGCGCGACGCATTCGGCAACTCGCGGGCCGCGACGCGTTGCCCGTGCACGCGTGCGACCATGCGCCAACGGACTTCGTGTCGCGGCCCGATGGCACTGTGTTGCCGTTGTCGGCGATCGAGGGTCGCGACGTTGTGTTGCTGACGGCGGTGGCGCGGCCCGACAGCGTGCGCAGCACGTTGGAGGAGCTCGGCGCCAACGTCGTCGCGGACCTGCGCCATCGCGACCATCACCGATTCTCCGCGGCGGAGCTCGACGTCGCGGCGCGGCAAGCGAAGAGCCGTTCTGCGCTGCTCGTCACGACCGAGAAGGACGACGCGCGCATTCCCGACGCCGCGTGCGAGCGACTCGTACTGCGCATCGGCTTGCGCTTTCTCGATGCCGAACCGACGGATCAGGAGCTGTCGCTGTCGTGAAGGTGCGCTTCGTCGATCGCATCGTCTACGTCGCCGCGCGCACTGCGATCGGCATTGCGTCGCGCGTGCCGGAGCGGATCGGCTACGGCATCGCCGCTGCGCTGGGCCGTCTCTACTTCCGCTGCAGTCGTCGTCGCCAGCAATGCGCGCTGCGCTTCTTGCGCGCGGCATATCCGCAGATGCATGACCGCGAGCGACTGCGCATCGGCCGCATCGCGACGGGCAACATCTGCAAGGTGCCGATCGACATGGCGAAGCTGACGCGCTTGCTCGCGCGCGGCGGCAGCATTCGCGAAGTCGTCGACGTTGGCGATGCAGCGGCGATCGTGCCGCAGAAGCCGTATCTCGCGGTCACCGCGCACCTCGGCAGTTGGGAAGTCGCGGCCGTCACGATGGCGCAACTCGCCGGCGAGGCGCATGGCGTCGCGCGCACGTTCAAGAACCCGCTGTTGCAGCGGTGGATCCTGCACAACCGCCGCTCCGGCGGGCTGCACATCCATCCGCGTCGCGGCGGCATCAAGCCGCTCGCGCACGCGTTGCGCGAAGGCGGCGTCGGGCTGCAAGTCGTCGACCAACACCAGCGCGCGCGTGGCGTCATCGCGCCGTTCTTCGGCCAGCCCGCGAGCTGCGAACGAGCCGCGTCGAGCCTCGCGCTGCGCGGCCGCTATCCCGTGCTCGTTGGCGGCGCGATCCGAGTGGGCCACGGCTTCTCATTCCGCATGGCCTATGCGCCGTTGCTCGTGCCTGATCCAACCGGCGACCGCGATCGCGACTTGCTCGCGTTGGTCACCGCGATGAACGAACGCCTCGAGTGGCTGATCCAACAAGCGCCCGAGCAGTATCTCTGGATCCACGATCGCTACCGCGAGGGCGCCCGGCCGGCGGTGGGCGGGGACGACGGCGACAGCGACGACGCGGAGTAGCGAACGCGCATCTGTCCGTTGTCGATGCGCATCTTGGCCGTGTTCAAGCTCTGCGTGTGCACGGCGGTCTCCTGCTTGTGAATCGCCGCGGGCCCGACGTCGCCAATCGCGAGTCCCTCCGCTACCGTCCGGCGATGACCAAGATCACTGTGCTCGACAACGGTCCCTTGCGGATCGAAGGGACCTTCACCATCTGCGACGCATCCGGCAAGGAGTTCGGACTCGGCGGGCGCACGGCGCTTTCGCTGTGTCGTTGCGGCAAGTCGGCCAACCTGCCGTTCTGCGACGGCGCGCACGCGCGCACGGGCTTCCAGTCTGCGTGCCCCGCGCGCGACTTGCCGCCGCCGAAGCCGAAGGTCTGAGCCAGCAGGCCTCGGTGCCCGAGGACAATCGGTTTCTCGGGCTAGGCGTGGCCGCGATCGCGGCCATCCGAGGCAACCCGAGAGTCTGTGGAGCGATCCCTTCCCAGGCTCTCAGCGTGCGCCAGCGTCGAGCAAGTCGAGCAGTCGATTCGCCGCGTCGGGGATCACGGTGCCAGGGCCGTAGATGTCGGCGACGCCCGCTCTGCGCAGCGCGTCCCAGTCTTGCTCGGGGATCACGCCGCCGGCGACGACGAGGATGTCGCCTTTGCCTTGCTGCTTCAGGATCTGCACGAGTTCGGGTACCAGCGTGCGGTGGGCGCCCGCGAGCGTGCTGATGCCACAGACGTGCACGTCATTCTCGATCGCTTGCTTCGCGACTTCGTGCGGCGTCTGGAACAGCGGGCCCACGTCGACGTCGAAGCCAAGGTCGGCGAATGCGCTCGCGATCACGCGCGCGCCGCGGTCATGGCCGTCTTGGCCCATCTTGGCAACGAGGATGCGCGGGCGGCGGCCATGCTTTGCCAAGAAGGCCTTGCTGCGTTGTTGAACGGCTTCGATCTGGTGCATCGACTTCGCGGCCGCAGCATACACGCCGCCGACGACGGGCACGCGGACCTCGTAGCGCGTGAACACGGTCTCGAGCGCTGAGCTGACTTCGCCGACCGTCGCGCCGGCTTCGACTGCGGGGATCGCGAGCGCGAGCAAGTTGCCATCGCCGCGCGCGGCCTCGGTCAATGCGCGCAGGCAGGCTTGGACCTTCTGCTCGTCGCGCGTGCTGCGCAGTTGCTTCAAGCGCGCAACCTGCTCGTTGCGCACCGCGGTGTTGTCGATCGCGAGGATCGACAGCGGGTCCGCCTTGGTCGGCTTGTACTTGTTGACGCCGACGATCGTCTCGTTGCCGCTGTCGATCTGCGCTTGCCGCCGCGCCGCGGCCTCTTCGATGCGCAGCTTGGGCAAGCCGCTCTCGATCGCCTTCGTCATGCCGCCCATCGCTTCCACTTCTTGGATCAGCTTCCACGCGCGCTGCGCGAGTTGGTCCGTGAGCCACTCGACGTAGTGCGAGCCAGCGAGCGGATCGGCGACGTGCGTGACGTGGCTCTCTTCTTGAAGGATCAGCTGCGTGTTGCGCGCGATGCGCGCGGAGAACTCGGTCGGCAGCGCGAGCGCTTCGTCGAGCGAATTGGTGTGCAGCGACTGCGTGCCGCCGAGCACGGCGGCGAGCGCCTCAAGGCACGTGCGCACGACGTTGTTGTAGGGATCCTGCGCAGCGAGCGACCAACCCGAAGTCTGGCAGTGCGTTCGCAGCGCGAGCGACTTGTCGTCCTTAGCGCCGAACGCGCGCACGATCTTGCTCCACAGCAATCGCGCCGCGCGCAGCTTGCAGACCTCGGTGAAGAAGTTCATGCCGATGCCGAAGAAGAACGACATGCGGCCCGCGAGCTTGTCGACGTCGAGGCCTGCTGCGATGCCGGTGCGCAGGTATTCGAGGCCATCGGCGAGCGTGTAGGCGAGCTCCTGCTCGGCGGTCGCGCCCGCCTCGTGCATGTGGTAGCCGCTGATCGAGATCGTGTTGAACTTGGGCGTGTGCTCGCCGCAGAACGCGAAGATGTCGCGCACGATGCGCATGCTCGGCGTAGGCGGATAGATGAAGGTGTTCCGGACCATGAACTCCTTCAGGATGTCGTTCTGGATCGTGCCCGACAGTTGCGCGAGCGGGACGCCTTGCTCCTTGCCAACCGCGAAGAACAGCGCGAGCACCGGGATCACGGCGCCGTTCATCGTCATCGACACCGACACCTTGCCGAGCGGGATCCGGTCGAACAGCGTGCGCATGTCGAGGATCGAGTCGATCGCGACGCCCGCCATGCCGACGTCGCCTTCGACTCGCGGATGGTCGCTGTCGTAGCCGCGGTGCGTTGCGAGATCGAACGCGACGCTGAGCCCCTGCTGACCCTGCGCGAGCGCCTTGTGGTAGAAGGCGTTGGTCTCCTTCGCCGTCGAGAAGCCCGCGTATTGGCGGATCGTCCACGGCTTCTGCGCATACATCGACGCGTAGGGACCGCCGAGGAACGGCGGCAATCCCGGCAGCGAGCCATCGTGGGGCAGGCCGCTCGCATCGTGCTTGGTGTAGAGCGCCTTGTGCGCGATGCCCTCAGGCGAGGTCCACGGCTCGATCGTTCCGGCCGCCTTCTGCCAGGCCTCGGGCGTTGCCTTTGGGAACTCGGTGAATCCGTAGGGGATCTTGGTGAAGTCTGGGCTCATCGCGGGGCGCAGAATGTAACGACGAGGGCGCGCTCGACGGAATCGTGGTTGGTTCTGGGGCATGCCCCTTTCGGCGTTCTGCAGTGCCTAGCGCAGTGGTCGCCAACGGAGTCGGCTAGGGCGATGTGCGCAATGCGCCGTGCCGATGTCCGCTTTCGCGTGCGGTGGGGCGTGGCCCATGCAGGAAGCAGGTTTCGTGTCGGCAACTGTGTCGAGCCATGAAACCGCCCATGCACCCCATCGCGAGCGCCCGGGGTGAGCATTGTCCCTGGTCACGGGCGCTCGTCGCAGGAGAGTTCCTCATGCTCGAGACCATCGCGATCGTCCTGGTCATCCTCTGGATCCTGGGATTGGTCAGCTCCTACACGCTCGGCGGTCTCATCCATGTCCTGCTGGTCATCGCGCTCGTGGTGATCCTGCTGCGGGTCATCCAGGGCCGTCGCCTTGCCTAGCCCTCCCGTTGGAGGCGGACCGTCGTGCGTCGCTCCGAGTTGCACCCGGGCCGTCACGAATCTGCCGGAGCGCGTCATCGGCGCACCGATCACACGCGGCGGAGCCACAGGCTGGTGCCAACGCCGGGGCATTCTGGCAACAGGCGCATGCAGGCCGCGGGATCGCGCGCCGCGAGGAATGCGGGGTGGATCTCGAAGCGGAACGCCTGGTTGAACATCAGGAACGCGCGCACGAGGTAGGCCTCGTTCCACGCCCATCCAGCCTCGATCCACTCGCGCGAATACTCGAAGGCTGGCGGGATGTCGTGCACGTGCACGATCACGCCAGGGCGAAGGCGCGGCACCACTTCGAAGAACAGCCAGTTCACATCGCTCGCGACTTTGGACACGTGGCTGGAGTCGATGAACAGCACGTCGCCAGCGCCGAGTTCGTCGAAGCGCGCGATTGGAACGTCCTGCACTCGCTGCTGCAGATACTCACAGCGAGCGTGATCCGCGGGGCGCAACAGCGCATGCACGCGCGCGGAGTCTGGGTCGACGAACAGCAAGCGCGTCGTGATCTCAGGGTGACGATCCAGTGCGTCGAGCAACGCGGCCGACGAGAAGCCCGAGCCGATCTCGATCCAACGCCGCGGCTGTAGGCGACGCAGCATCGCATAGAGCACGAATGCGTCTGCGTATTGGAAGACGCGGTTGTCCCAGTAGTACCTGCGGTCCGCCGTCGCATGGCGCGCGAAGTTCTCCTGTCCCGCATAGCGCGCGAGCTCGTTTAAGACAGCCCACTGCCGAGCCTCGTCGCGGTCGATGCCGGGCAGGTCTCGGTCGTCTGGCACGTAGACCTTGTCCGCGTCGCGTTGGACTTCTTCGAGGTCAGGGATCGGCGAATGGAAGTGGCCGAGCGGATAGGGGCCGGTCTTGCGTTGGAGGTCCGCGAGTTGATGCCGGAGGTGTTCGTTCTCGGCGCGCAGACGGTGCAGTTCGTCGTGGTCCACGTCCGCACCATACCGCGACGGTTCGCTTCCTCTTCTCTTGCCAGTGCAGTTGCACGGCACGGGTGCGATCGGTTTGCGGTTCTGCACAGTGATCGCAGTCACCCGAGTCTTCTCAAGTGCGCGTGGCTGCGAAGGGCTCTCCAGAAACGAAACTGCCTCGCCGAGGCGAGGCAGTCTGGAGTCGATCCCGTGCGTTAGCACGGGAGAACCGGGCTCACTTGCCCTGGCTCTTGAACTCGGCCGGCTTGGCGATCGGGTTCTCGCCGCCCCAGAACTCGATCGAGTTGAAGATCACCGCGTCGCCGAAGCTGGCGAGGGGGTAGACCGGGACGATCATGAGGCCGATGTAGATCAGCTCGTTGAGGTACTTGCTGTCCGTCGCCTTCGAGTTCCACGACGCGACCGAGTTGAACGCGTTGTACGGGCCGACGCAGGAGGTGCCGAGCAGAGCTGCGGCGCAGATAGCCGTGAGGGTCTTCTTCATGGTGATGTCTGTTTGGTTGGGTCCGTAAGATTTTGGACGGGAGGATCGGACACGCCGTTCC
This sequence comes from Planctomycetota bacterium, assembly GCA_041168165.1. Taxonomy (GTDB): domain Bacteria; phylum Planctomycetota; class UBA1135; order UBA1135; family UBA2386; genus SXPK01. Next base: position 10,779 of record JBEELK010000191.1, read on the forward strand.
GGCCGGAAGCAAGCGCGAAGAGTGCGAGGATTGCGGTCAAGACGTGCGACTGCGACGGAGCAGGCGCACGTTGTCGATTGTGTAGATCGCGAGCCCGAGCCAGATCAGCACAAACGTCACGGCGCGCGATGGCGAGAAGGCTTCGCCGTAGAGCATCACTCCGAGCACGAACTGCACGCTCGGTGCGATGTACTGCAGCAGCCCAATCGTGGAGAGACGGATGCGGCTCGCGCCGTAGGCGAACAATATGAGCGGGATCGCGGTGACGACTCCGGTGCTGGCGAGCCATGCCTTCGTGCTGATGCTGCCGCTAAGGAACGCGCCGGTTCCTTGCGTCTCGAGCCACGCAATCCATGCGAGCGCGAGCGGCGCGGTCAGCAACGTCTCCAGCGCGAGGCCCGATGCAGCGCCGAGCTTCGAGCGTTTGCGCATCAGTCCATACGCGCCCCAAGTGAACGCGAGCCCAATCGCGAGCCACGGCGTCTCGCCGAGCTCGACGACCATCCACGCCACGCCGCTCGCGGCGAGCGCGATCGCGATCCATTGCGCGCGGCGCATCGGTTCGTGCAGCACGAAGCGTCCGGTCGCAACGTTGACGAGCGGCACGAGGAAGTAGCCGAGGCTGCATTCGGTCACGCGGCCCGTGTTGACGCCGTAGACGTAGATCAGCCAGTTGCCTGTCAGCAGCAGCGACGCGACGAACGCGATGCTCGCGGTGCGCGGATTGCGCAGCGCAGCGAACACTGGAGCCATGCCGCGCGTGGCGCCGAGGATGCACAGCAACACCGCCAGCGACCACAACGCGCGATGCGCGATCACCTCGATGGAGTCGATCGAGCCGAGCTGCTTCCAGTAGATGGGCACGACGCCCCAGAGCAGGTAGCACGCGGCGGCGGCGGCGAATCCCCGTTGCTGCTCGTGTTGGGATGGAGTGGCGTGCAAGGGCGTGATGGGCTCGAGGTCGCGGAGGCGCGGGGTTCGCATCCGGACAAGTCGGGGATGCAGCGCGCACCAGGGTGGCGTTCGTGCGCCGCCGCGTCGAGCGTCGAATTGGCGGCACGCGAGATTGGCGCACTGTGTCGCCTTCTTGCTCGGGTAACCTCCGCGTTTCTTGCGCCGCGGCATCCGTCGTGGCGCGCAACCCTTCGTCATGGCAGCAACATGATCCAACGCTCGATCCCGCTCTTCCTGCTTTCGTGGACTGCAGTCGCAATGGCGCAAGCGCCCGAGTTTGCGGCGCCCGTGCGCATCGAGGCCGGCGCGAAGCTGCTCGGCGAGAACCGCCTGTATCCGTCGCCGATGCTGCACGACGTCAACGGCGATGGCCTGCTCGATGTCGTCGTTGGCGACCTGCGCGGCAAGATCACGTATGCGCTGCGTGAGAAGGGCATTGGCGCGCCGCGCTATGGCGGCGAGCAGAAGATGCTCGCTGCGGATGGCAAAGAGCTCGACTTCCAGAACTGGTGATGCATCGGCATGAGTCCACAGTTCGTGGACTACGACGCGGATGGCATCCTCGACATCGTTGCTGCGACCTTCGACGGTTCGCCGCACCTCGCGCGCGGATCCGCGAAGGGCTATGCGCAGCCCGAGCAGATCCTCGATCGCGATGGCGCGCGCATCGTGATGAACCAGTTCTGGAACCGCGACGTGAAGCCCGAGAAGTGGGACGACACGAAGCGTTGCGATCCAGGCGTGTGGGCCGAGTCCGGCTTGCACCTCACGTCGGCATGGGCCGTCGATTGGGACCACGATGGCGATCTCGACCTGTTGCTCGGCGATCACAACAAGGGGCATGTGATGTTGCGGCGCAATGAGGGCGACGCGAAGTCGCCGCGCTATGCACTCAAGAACGAGCCGATCCTCGCCAGTGGCAAACCCATGGTCGTGAAGGGCACGGTCGCGACGTTGCGCACGATCGATTGGGATCGCGACGGCCGCATGGACCTGTTGGTCGGCAGCATGGGCGACGCCTATGGCGGCGGCCCTGGCGGAGCCGTCCTGCTGTATCGCAACGAGAGTAAGGATGGCGAGGCGCAGTTCGGCGAGCTGACGACGCTGGTCGCCGAAAGCGCGCGCGGCCAAGACCACCCGACGCGGCCCGATGCGGGGCTCTACATGGACGCTACGGACGTCGACGGCGATGGCGACCTCGACCTCGTGGTCGGTGGCTATTCAACGTGGACGCCGCCGAAGAAGCCGCTCGACAACGAGCAGCAAGCGCGCGTGAAGGAGTTGAGCAAGCAGAAGTCAGCGCTCACTGCCGAGATCGCCAAGGTCGACGGCAAGAAGAGGAGCGAGCTGTTCGCGCAGCAGCGGAAGCTCGACGAGGAGCTCGGCACGCTCATTCCGACGATGCAGCGGCGGTCGTTTGTCTGGCTCTACGACAACGTCACGAAGAGCGCCGCGCGCTGATCCCGCCGCATCGATGACTCCATCGTTTCGCCACATTCCGCTCGCCGCGCAGCCGAGCATGCCTTGGCAGAACGGCGGCGGCGTCACGCGGCAGGTCGCGATCGATCCGCCGGACGCGACGCTCGCGACGGGGTTTCGTTGGCGCGTCAGCGTGGCGCAGGTGTCGCAAGGCGGACCGTTCTCGTCGTTGCCGGGCATCGACCGCTCGCTGTGGTTGGTGCGCGGCAACGGCATGCGGGTGTCGATCGATGGGCGCGCCGTTGCGTTGCAGCAACGGCTGCAGCGCATCGACTTCGCGGGCGAGCAGGCTGTGTCTGCTGAGTTGGTCGACGGCGCGTGCGAGGACTGCAACGTGATGACGCGGCGCGGAGTCGTGCGCGCGGACGCGCGCATGGCGAACCTCGCCAGCGGCGAAGCGCTCCACCTGGAGTCTGCGCCGCAGCGGCTGCTCTACGTCGTGGACGGCGCGTTGCAGGTCGATGCCAACGGGACGCAACTCGTCGCCGGCGACGCGGCGATTGTCTGCCAACTGGCGATCGGCCTGCGATCGGTGTCCGGCTCTGCTTCGCTGCTCATCGCAGAGTTTGCCCCGATCTGACGCGCATCAGTCTGACGCACATCAGTGGCAGTAGGCAGCGGCGGGCACTTCGACAAAGGTCTGCCCAGGCCGTGCCCAACGAAGGTCCAGCTCTGCGCCGCCCGTTGCGTTGAACCAACTGACTTCGATCGGGTGCAGGCCCGCCTGCAACGCGATCGCGCCCTGCTTCTCAATTGCGCCGTGCAATCCGTCGTTGTCGACGACGAGTTGGCCTGCGATGCGCAGGATGCTGCCGTCATCGCTCGTGAGCGAGAAGCGGTAGAGGTCGTCCGCGGGCACGCGCAAGAAGCCGGAGAATCGCACTCGCACGCGTTCAAGAGGTTGTTGGCCCACGCCGATGCGCGTCGCGATGCCGCGAGTGCCGGCCTTCCCGTCGGCATCGGCCTTTGACAGCGACGATCCCGAGAACGGAGCCGTGGACATCCATAGGCCCTCTTCGGGAGCAACGGGCTCGACCGCAGGGATCGGGTCCACCTTTCGGAACGTCCGCTCGGTCGTGAGATATGCCTGCTTGCCGTCGAAGAACGACGCGGCCTTGAGCGTGCACGAAGTGTCGATGCGGATCGGCCCATTGGCGCGCGCTCCGTCCTTCCGCGGTTCGCTGCCGTCGAGCGTGAACGTGGTGACGGAACGGCGGCTCGTCGGAACGACCGATGCGTCGACGCTGGTCACGAACTCCTCCGTCTCTGCGTCGATGCGCGGCGCGCGTGCGATGTCGGGTCGGCCTTCGATCTCGACAGCGATCACGTTGGCGATGTCGTCGGTCTCAGTGAGGCGCACGGCGACGTGCTGCTCGATCTCCTGAAATGGCGACAGCAGTCCCGTCTGCGCGGGTTCGCCTTTGCCGCCGAGCACTCGCACGGAGCGGATGCGATTCATGAGGCCGAGCAAGCGCAGATCCAGTTGGCCAACGCGCGGCTCGAACACGTGGAGGTAGAGCGTGGAGGTCTCGTCGCCTTTGCGCACGGTGCAACGGCCCCAAGGCGTCGCGTCCAACACGTTGGCCGTCGTGCCATGGATTGACTCGCCGTACTCGTGCATCCAGCGGCCGATCACGGCGAGGCGCTCCGTTGCCTCATCGGGAAACGATCCGTCCGCGCGCGGGCCGACGTTGAGCAGGTAGTTGCCGCCCTTGCTCGCGATGTCGATCAGGTTGCGAACGAGCTCTTTGCTCGACTTCCACTGCGTGTCCGCCGCGTTGAATCCCCAGTGGCGGTTCATCGTCATGCACGATTCCCAATCGACGCCGGGAGCGCCCGTGGCGGGGATCTCTTGCTCCGGCGTCGCGAAGTCGCCCTTCGCTTCGCTGTTGTTGGAGAAGCCCGCCATGCCGCCGCGATGCACGTCGACGCGGTTGTTGACGAGCATGCCTGGCGCAAGCGAACGGCAGAGTTCAAACAGCTTCGTGCCGCGCTCGTGATTCCAAGTCGACTCCCATTCGCCGTCGAACCACATCACGGCTGGGTGGTACTGCGTGATCACTTCGCGCACCTGCGCGTGCAGGTAGCTCTCGTAGCGAAGGAAGTCCGCGCCATCGGTGCCTCGATCGGCTGCTTCCCATGGACGCCGCGGCAGGTAGTCCGGGTGATGCCAATCCATGATCGAGTGGTAGAGGCAGAAGATCACGCCGTGCCGCGCGCACGCATCCGCGAGCTCCTTGCAGATGTCGCGACCATGCTGCGTCGCCATCACGTCGAACTCGGTCTCTTTGCTGTCGAACAAGCAGAATCCGTCGTGGTGCTTGCTCGTCAGCACGAGGTACTTCATGCCCGCATCCTTCGCCATGCGTGCCCACGCGTCGGCGTCGAATGCGGTCGGGTTCCACTGCGACAAGAAGCGGTCGTAGGTCGAGAGCGGAATGCGCGCGCTGTCGCGGATCCACTCGCCGTAGTCGCTCTTGCCGTCCCATGCGCCAGCGGGGATCGCGTAGAGGCCCCAATGCACGAACATGCCAAAGCGTGAGTCGCGCCACCACGCCATGCGGTCGTCATGCGATGCGGGAGTTGCGGACGGGTTGGGTAGGGATGGCGCTGGTGCCTTGCTCGAATCACGCGACGCAGCGCACGCAGCCAATCCGATCATCAAACACGCAATGGGGGATCGCATGGCGCCAGAAGCTACCGCGGGCTGCTTCGCAGTCGAACGAGGCCGAGTTGCCCTTTTGCCGCGCGCCCAGCGCCCACTACGGTTC
>JBEELK010000192.1:0-8411 GCA_041168165.1 Planctomycetota bacterium
GGGAGCGAGGCCGCTGAGGCAAGAGTTGGGGGGCGAGCGCAGCACCGACCCGTTGCCGGGAGGGGCCGAATTGACGAGCAGCGATCCCGTCCCCCCGCGGCTGGGTTGCAGCAGCAAGGGAACGTGTGAGTTCAAGGTTTGATTGCCGCTCGCAAGGCCCGGGGGACGAGGACCTTTGGAAATCTAGGCACGGCGGAGCGCAATCGACTTGCCGCTCGCATGGGCGCATAAGGGGCGCACCGAATCCCCATGCTCGTCCAGCGCAACTCCCCTGCGCTGGACGGAACTCACCGGTCGCCGTAGCGAATCAGGCGCTCGCGGCGGGCAACTCTTGATAGACCGTCGTGCGCTGCACGGGCTCGTAGCCGGCCTCGCGGATCAAGTGCTGCAAGTCGTGCACTGTCAACGCTTGCGGCTCGGTCGTGCCCGCGTCGTGCGTGATCTTCTCTTCGGTCACCGTGCCGTCGAGGTCATTGGCGCCAAAGCTCAAGGCGGTCTGTGCCGACTCCTGGGTCAGCATGATCCAATAGGCCTTGATATGGGGGAAGTTGTCGAGCATCAGACGGCCGACCGCAATGCTGCGCTCGTCGAGGTGTCCCGTCGTGACGTGGCCGAAGTTCTCGAGGTCCGTGTGGTAGGGCCAGAACGCGAGCGGGATGTAGGCCATGAAGCCGCCGCATTCGTCCTGCAGCTCGCGCAGCTTGATGAGGTGCGTGACGCGCTCCTCCGTGCGCTCGATGTGCCCGTAGAGCATCGTCGCGTTCATCTTGAAGCCGGCCTTCTGCACCTTGCGCGCCGTGTCGAGCCAGCCCTGCGGGCCCTGCTTCTCGCGGAACACCGCCTTGTGCACGCGATCGACGAGCACCTCGGCGCCGCCGCCGGGGCAACTGCCGAGGCCCGCTTCGCGCAGGTCGGCAAACACCTCGTCCTCGCTCTTGCCCGAGATCTTCAGGATGTGGTCGATCTCGACCATCGTGAACGCCTTGACATGGATGTCAGGGCGCGCGCGCTTCGCGGCGCGGACGACGTCGAGGTAGTAGTCGTAGCCCATCTTGGGATGGATGCCGGCGACCATGTGCACCTCCGTGACGGGGCGGTGCAGCTGCTCTCGCACCTTCTCCTCGACGACCTCGGGCGTCATCAGGTAGCCGCGCGCTTCGCCTTCCTTGGCCGCGAACGCGCAGAACTTGCACGAGTAGATGCAGATGTTGGTGTAGTTGACGTGCTGGTTGACGTTGAAGTAGGCCTTGCGACCGTGCTTTGCCGTCCGCACGCGGTGCGCCATCAGGCCGACGGCGGCGAGGTGGGGCGTCTCGTAGAGGCGCACGCCGTCCTCGAAGGACAGGCGCTCCCCATTGCGGACCTTGGCATCGATGTCAGCGAGTCCGGAGCGCGCGATGAGCTTCGTCGCGAGCGACTCGTCGAGATGGGCGTAGGCAAAGGGGTTCATGCGGTGGCCTCCGAGACGACGGCCTTCTTCTGCGTTGCGGGCTTGCCGAACTTGTCGGTCGGCGGTGTGTCTACCGGCTGATACATCATGTTGCGGCGCTGCGGAACGAACCCCGCGTCCTTGATGTGGCGCTCGATCTCGGGGATCGAGGTCGGGTGCGTGCAGCCCGCCGAGCTGACGACGTTTTCTTCGAGCATCGCCGAGCCGAAATCGTCGGCGCCCATCGCGAGGCCGACCTGGCACGTCTTCATGCCCTGCGTGACGAAGCTCGACTGGATGTGCGGCACGTTTTGCAGGTAGAGGCGCGAGAGGCTCAGCGTGCGCAGGTATTCGGCGACGGTCGTCTTCTTGCCGCCGCGGTCCTTGAGCATCGAAGCGCCCATCGCGGTGTTCTCGGGCTGGAAGGTCCACGGGATGAACGCCGTGAACACCGAGCACTCGTCCTGCAGTTCGCGGATCCGCGTCATGTGCTCGATGCGTTCCTGGTCGGTTTCGACGTGGCCAAACATCATCGTCGCGGTGCCCTTGCCACCGAGCATCGCCCACTGGCGGAACACTTCGAGCCACTCTTCGGTGGTGGCCTTCTTGGGCGCGATCACCTGGCGAACGCGTTCGACGAGGATCTCTGCGCCACCGCCGGGAATGCTGTCGAGGCCCGCTTGCTTGAGGTCGAGCAGCACGTCGCGCACGGGGCGCTTCTCGAGCTTGCTCAAGTGCGTGATCTCCGGCGGGCTCATGCCGTGGATCCAGACCTGCGGGTAGCGCTGCTTCAAGTCCGTGAACAGCTGCGCAAACCACTCGGTCTTGAGCTTCGGGTGGTGGCCGCCCTGCAGCAGCAATTGGATGCCGCCCTTCGCAATGAGCTCTTCGACCTTCTGGTAGATCACGTCGCGCGGCAGCACGTAACCCTCGGCGTCGCCGGGGCGGCGATAGAACGCGCAGAAGCCGCAGTCCGTGACGCAGACGTTGGTCGGGTTGAGGTTGCGGTCGACGATGTAGCTAACGCGCGCCTTGCCGTCCGCGTGGACGGGGTGCATGCGCATGCGCACGTCGTTGGCGCAGATGCCGAGCGACGGTTGGTCGAGGCCGCGGTAGAGGACGAGGGCTTCGTCGGACGAAAGGCGACCGCCGTCGACCGACTTGGTCGCGAGGTCGCGAAGGCGGGCGGAATCAGTCGCTGCCGGGTGGCTCATGGGAGGGGAGGAGGGTAGGCCGCGAGGCGGTCGGGTTGAAGAGCAGGGGCTGGATCCTGCGACGCACGTTCGGCCTGCAGCATTCGCATCCTCGCCGCCAACGGTTGCGATCCGCCCGTGGCTTCGAGGCCGGGGTATCCTGCTGCAACTATGCGTCTGCTCTCTGCGACCCTATTGGCGCTGCTGCTGCAGTCACCGTCGCTCGCCCAGCACGACAACGAAACGTCGTGCTGCGCCGAGGAGCGTCCGGTGCTTGCGCCCTTGCCGGCGGACGCCACCGAGAAGGAGCGGTGGCTAAGACGCATCCACGACGAGGCTCCGGCCGACGCGTCGAACCCATATCTTTCGGCGCGTTACCTCGAACCGTGGCGGCAGCGGTTGCAAGCGCTCTCGAAGGACGCGCCCTTCGTCGAGCAGTTCTCGCTGCGATGGTCGCTGTCGCTCGCGCTCGTGCGCCTGGGCGAACTCGACGAGGCGATCGATCTATGCGCCGAGTGCCTGCGACTCTGCGAAGCCAATCCTGAGCAGTCCAAGTCCTACCTGCCAGAAGTGCTGTTCCGGCTCGCGGCTGCGCACTTCCGTCTGGCTGAGCGAGAGAACTGCATCGCGCGCCACAACGCGGAGAGCTGCATCTTTCCGCTCGCTGGTGGCGCCGTACACGTCGACCGCCGCGGTGCCGAGGCGGCGCGTGACCTGCTTGTGCGCTTGCTCGGGATGCCTGACTCGGACCTTCGACTCGAGGCAACGTGGTTGCTGAACATCGCGCACATGGCGCTCGGATCGTGGCCCGAGGGCGTTCCAGAAACGCATCGCTTGCCGGCGTCGGCTCTCGCGCCAGAGGCTGAAGCACCGCGCTGGACCGAACGCTCGCGCGAACTCGGGCTCGCTGGACACACGCGCGCGGGCAGCGTCGTCATCGACGACTTCACCGGCGACGGGCGACTCGACGTGATGACGTGCTCGATGGACCTCGACCGGTCGTTGCGACTCTGCCGCAATGACGGCTCTGCGTTCGTGGACGTGACGAAGGAATCGGGGCTCGATCGTCAGCTCGGCGGCGGCGCGCTCATTCAAGGCGATGTCGACGGCGACGGATTGCTCGACGTGCTCGTGTTGCGCGGCGGCGGCATGTTCGCGCCGTGCGAGCATCCGTGCTCGCTGTTGCGTCAGTCGAGCCCGGGTTGCTTCGTCGACGTGACGAAGGACGCGGGCATCGAGATCGCGGGCCCGACGCGCAGCGCAGCGTTTTCCGACGTCGACCTCGACGGCGACCTGGACCTGTTCGTTGGCTACGAGACCGAGCGGGCCGCAAGCGGTCTCCGGTTCCCCAGCCATCTGTGGCGCAACGACGGCAAGGGCTGCTTCGTCGACGCGTCGAAGGAGTCGCGCATCGACAACGACAGTCGCGTGGTGGGTTGCGCGTTCGGCGACGTCGACGGCGACGGCGACCCAGATCTCTACGTGTCGAATTGGCTAGCGAAGAATCGGCTCTACATCAACGAAGGCGGCGGCGTGTTCCGCGAAGAGGCTGCTGTGCGCGGCGTCGACGGTCCCGAAGCCAGCGGTCCGTGCGGTTTCCTCGATTACGACAACGACGGCGACCTCGACCTGTTCGTCGCCTACCAGCATCACTACCGGCAGATCCGCACGGTCGCTGCGTTCTATCTCGAGGGCCGTGTCGAGATGGAGGCTTCGCGACTCTACGAGAACGACGGGCAGGGCCGCTTCGTCGACGTTGCCGCCGAGCGCGGCATGCGACGTCCGCTCATGGCGACCGGATGCAACTTCGGCGACGTCGATGCGGACGGCCGCCTCGATGCCTACATCGCGACCGGCGCGCACGACCTTGCGGCGCTGTTCCCCAACGCGCTGCTGCTCGGCGGCGATCGGTTCCGCGATGCGACGTTTGCGGCAGGCGTAGGCCATTTGCAGAAGGGCAATGGCGTCGCGTTCGGCGATCTCGACGAGGACGGCGATCTCGACCTCGTGTGCCAGACCGGCGGCTTCTTCCAAGACGATGGGTTCGCGGATGTCTGCTTCGAGAACCCTGGCCACGGCCGCCACTGGCTCGCGGTCGATTTGCTGGGCGTTCGCGGCAATCGGTTTGGCATCGGCGCGCGCGTGTGCGCCGTCGTCGCCGATGCTGCAGGTGGAGAGCGCCGTGTCTACGCGACGATCGGGCCTGGCGCTTCGCTCGGCTGCAATCCGATGCGCGCCTACTTGGGCCTCGGCGATTGCAAGGAACTCCGCCGCATCGAGGTCCGGTGGCCCGTGACTGGCGACACGCAGCGAGTCGAGGGTGTCGCGATGGACACGCGGATTCGCATCGTCGAGGGCACTGGCGTCGAGCGAAGCGAGAAGCGCTGACGCGCTCTCTTCGCGCTGCGTTACGAGGCGCAGCCGCGTTGCTACAGTGCGCCCATGCTGGTGCAGCACAAGCGCGCAGTGTTTGCGGCGATCGCGATGGGCCTTGCGGGCGAACTCCTCGCGCACGGCGGCCAATACCGCGGCCCCGGCTTGGCGCCGCCGCCGACGCCGGGTGGTCCAACGACTGGGCCGCGATCGTCCTCGAGCACTGGCACGAGTTGGCAGTTGTGGTGGGAGCACAACAAAGAGGACCTGCTGCGGCCGCGCGAGGATGCGGGCGGACCGGTCAGCGGCTCCGACGAGTTCTACTTGGGCGCTCGCCGCGGCGTCGTGTCGCGCGCTTCCGTGCTGCCCACCGATGCGGACCGCGCCGATCGCATCGCCAAGGCGCTCGCGGAAGCGTTGGTCGCGAGTTCGGATCGCGACCTGACGACTGCCAGCATGGTGGGGCTCGCAAAGGTCGGATTCGACCTGCCGACGCGCCGCCTTCGCGACCTGTTTGCTGCACGACTTGCTGAGGCCAATCAGGAAGTGCGCGAGACTGCGGCACTCGCGATGGGCATCGCAGGAGCGCAGGATGCATGGCCGATGCTTGCGTCGCTGCTGAAGGGCGACGCCGAAGGTCGCAAGCTCGCTGGCGGCAAAGAAGAGGTGCCCGATCGCTCGCGCACATTCGCGGCGTGGTCGCTGGGCCTGCTTGCTTCGCGAACGAGCGACGTCGAGGTCAAGCAGAAGACCTTTGAGCTGCTCGATGCGCAGTTGCGCGATCCCGCGGATCGCAGTCGAGACTTGCGCGTGGCGCTGGTGCACGCGCTCGGGCTGATCGACCCGCAAGCGGAGCGCAGCAGCAAGGAACGGATGCTTCGCTATCGCGTCGTCGACGCGTTGTGGGCGTTCTATGACCTCGATCTCGGCAAGGGCAATCAACTCGTGCAGTCCCACGTTCCTGCCTCGATCGCGCGCACGATCGGGCGCGGCAAGGACGCAGAGCACGAACGCGCAAAGGAACGCTTGATGCGCGAACTGACTGCAGAGGGGCGGTCCAACCAGATCCGTCAGTCTGCTGCGCTCGCGCTTGGCGCGATCTGCATGCAAGAGGAGGAGCACCCTGCGGACGCCGCGTGTTCGCAGGCGCTCGCAGACTTGTGGAAGAACGGCTCGGACCAGCAAGCGCGCTACTACGCGATCGCCTCGCTCGGGCGAATCGGCGGCAAGGCCAATCGCAAGCGGTTGATGCTCGCGTATGCGCCGGCGAATCGAACGGAGGAGAAGCCATGGATCGCGATTGCGCTGGGGCTACTAGCGCGCGATCAGCGATTGCGCGATGGGTCGCTTGATCCCGATCTCGGCGCGATGCTGTTGTCAGACTTGCGATCGATCGAGGTCGACACCGCGCGCGCTGGCATTGCGCTGGCGCTCGGACTGTGCGCGCACGAGCCCGCGGTGCCGGATCTGCGCGGGATGCTCGATACCAAGTACTTGCACGAGGTGCAAAGCGGCTACGTCGTCGTGGCGCTTGCGATGCTCGGCGACCATGGCGCAGCTGGCGACATCGTCGCATTGATGCGCACCGCGGTGCGGCGGCCGTTCGTGTTGCAGCAGTGCGCTGTTGCGCTTGGGCATCTCGGCGACACCGAGACTGTGCCTGCGTTGCTGGACATGCTGAAGAGCAGCGAGAGCACCGCGACGATGGCCGCGATCGCGCAGGCGCTCGGCGAATTGCGCGATCGCCGTTCGATCGAGCCGTTGATCGCAGCGCTGCAGGACCCGGATCGATCGGCGCTCGCGCGCGCGTTCGTTGCGGCTGCGCTCGGCGGCGTCGGCGACAAGGATGTGGTGCGTTGGAACGCGGCAATTGCGCGCGACGTCAACTACAGCGCGCTCGTCGACACCTTGAGCAACGGCAACACCGGGGTGCTCGATATCCTGTGAACTCGATGCATCGAACGAACTCGCGCGCGGGCAACGGAGTCGCGCTTCTCCTCTCGCTTGCCGCGGCCTCTGTGTCCGCCGCTTGCGCGCTGAATGCGCCGCCGGCGCTTTCGACGCTCAACGTCGCGGTTGCTGACTCCGCGTCGGCTCAGTTCGCCGAAGTCGATGCGCAAGCGAAGGCCGCGCTCGAGGCGAGCGAGCGAAAGCCCGATGACGTCGCGCTCGCGATGCAGGCCGCATCGCTCTTGTTCCAAGCGGCGGACGCGCGCGTGCAGCACGCTGCGGTGACGGTCTGCGCAGAAGGCGACTCGGTGGAGCTCGTTCTTACTGCGGACGATCGCGTTGCCGCCGAGGTGCGCACGCAAGTGGCGTCGCTGTGCACCGACGGTCTCGCGGCCGCCGAACGCGTCCTCGCGCGCGACGCGGGCAACGCAGCGGCGCAGATGCAGCGAGGGCTGTGCTTGTCGTTGCTCGCGTGGGCCAATGGCGCTGCGCGCAGCATCGTGCAGGGATATGGCCCGCGCATCGTCGATGCGATCGACCGCGCGGTCGCGGGCGACGCGCTCGGTTCGGACTGCGCCGCGCTGCGGCTGCAGGGGCGCTTCCGCAGCAAGGCGCCGTGGCCGTTCCGCGATCGCGTGCTCGCTCGCAGCGCATTGGAGCGCGCGGCGAAGGATGCGCCGTGCGTCGTCAACTTGCTCTTCCTCGGCGACGCGCTGTGGCTCGAAGGCGATCGCGTGACTGCAGTGGCGAAATGGCGCGAGGTGGCGAATGCGCGCGGCAGCGAATCGTCGGCGCATTCGGACGCTGCGCTGCGCCAACTCGCGGCTCGTCGCATCGCGGCCGCTGCGCGCGAAGGAGCATGTTCGTGAGCGAAGTCGCGATCGGCGTCGATCTTGGCGGGACCAAGATCGAAGCGATCGCGCTCGATGCGCAGGGCCGCGAGCGATGGCGTCGGCGCGTCGCGACGCCGCAAGGCGACTACGACGCAACGGTGCGCGCCGCTGTGGGCCTCGTGCAAGCGCTGCGCGATGAGCTGCGGCCGTCCTCGTTCACGATCGGCTTCGGCACGCCTGGCAGCGTCACGAGCAACGGCGTGATGAAGAACTGCAACTCCACGTGCCTCAACGGTCGTCCGTTGCCGCGCGACCTGGAGCACGCGCTCGGTCAGGCGGTGCGCGTCGCGAACGATGCCAACTGCCTTGCCTTGTCCGAGGCGACGGATGGCGCTGGCGCAGGCAAGGACGTCGTGTTCGCCGCGATCCTCGGCACTGGCGTCGGCGGCGGCATTGCTGCATTCGGCCGCGTGATCAGTGGACCCAACAGGCCAGCAGCCTGTTGAAGAACGCATCCTGCCTACGGGCTTGGTCTCTGGTCCGATCTCTGCGTCGCTCGAACAGCGTCGAATCTGAACATTAGACTCCCTTCTCGCACCGTGATCTCGAAACACATCCCAAACCCACCGCGAC
>JBEELK010000193.1:0-6878 GCA_041168165.1 Planctomycetota bacterium
TCGTTGATGAAGCTGTTGATGCCGATGGCATCCCCGCGCGCGGGTGATGCGATCCTGTGCGCGCAGACCAACCATGACGCGCTGCGCGGCAACGCGGCGCTGCCGTTCGCGATCCTCGGCGGACTCGTGCAGGAATGCGCGATGACGGTCTACGGCGAGAAGGCTGCGGAGGTCGCGCCCGCGCTGCCGCACCTGCTCGCAGCGCGCGGGGAAGGCGTCGTGCCGCCGCGTCCAGCCGAGCAAGCCGCTGCGCTGCGCCTCTGCTTCCATCCGCGCGCGCCGCAATACCAGACCGACGACGACCTCAAGCTCGTGCGCGACCTCTGCGCGCAGCACGGCATCGGCGCGGTGTCGATCTACCACCTTGGGTTGTTGCCGTGGCGCACGATCGAACGCGTGGCAAACGCATTCGCATGAACGCTCTTCCTATCGTTTGGTCCATCGTTGTCGCAGCCGGCGCGGCGGCGTCTGCGTGTGCGCATGCAGAACGCGCTCCGATGCCGCCACAGCCCGTGCCCCAGGATCCCGTGCCGTCCGCGCCGCAGCAGCCGACGCAGCCGATGCGCGTCGCGCGGCCGAAGCTCGTGGTGCTGTTCTCGATCGACCAACTCGCGACGTGGGTGTTTGACGAGTGCAAACCGCACTTCGCGAAGGACGGCGGCTTCCGTCGCCTGCTCGATCAAGGCGTGCATTTCGGCGAGTGCGCGTTCGCGCATGCGTGCACCGAGACGGGCCCAGGTCACGCGACGATTGGCACCGGCGCGCCTGCAAATGTGCACGGCATCGTCAAGAACGAGTGGTACGACCGCGACCAGAAGGCCAAGGTCTACTGCTCCGGCGACGCCAACGCGGTGGCGATCGCGCCGTTCCCTGAGGGCAAAGGTCGCAGCGCAGCGCGCATGCTCGTGCCGACCGTTGGCGAACTGCTGCAAGCCGCAGACGCTCGAGCAAAGGTCGTCGCCGTGGCGCACAAGGATCGCTCCGCGATCCTGATGGGCGGCAACAAGGCGGACGTCGTGGTGTGGTGCGAGACTTCGACCGGTCGCTTCGTCACGAACGCGACGTGGGGTAGCGCGCCGCAGTGGTTGCTCGACTTCAACGACAAGAAGCCGATGGACGCGTTCTTCGGATGGACCTGGGACCGCGTCGGGCCTGCGTCTGCGTACGAAGGGCTCGTCGACGATCGCGCGTTCGAAGCGCCGCATGCGACGACGAAGGCGCGCACGTTGCCTGCGGCGATCCGCGGCGGCGGCAACGCGCCGAGCGTCGCGTTCTACTCCGAGGCCTTCGTGTCGCCGATCAGCAACGAGGCCGTGATGCAGTGCGCGCTCGCGGCGCTGCGCGGCGAGCAGCTCGGCAAGGATGAGTTCGCGGACTTGCTGAGCGTGTCGTTCTCCGCGATCGACACGGTGGGCCACTACTTCGGCCCCGATAGCGTCGAGGCGCGCGACGCGCTGTTGCGCATCGACTTGCTGCTTGCGTCGTTCTTCGCGGCGCTCGACGAGCATGTGGGCGCGGGCATGTGGGCGATTGCGTTGACGGCGGACCACGGCGTCGGATTGCCGCCCGAAGTCGCCAAGGAGCGCGGGCTCGGCGGCGGCCGCGGGTTGTTGCACACGCAGTGCAAGGCCTCGGCGGAGCAAGCGCTGCGCCGCGAGTTCGGCCAAGAAGGCGGCGCACCATTCGTCGCGCACGCTGGCGAATGGTCGCTCGTGCTCGATCGCGCGCGCATCGCAGACGCGCGGGGCGAGCGCAGCGCGGACGACGCGTTCCGTCGCGCATGCGAAGTGGCAGCCGAGGCGTGCAGTCGCGCTCCGGGCATCGAACGGGGCTACGCGCGCCACGAGGTGGAGGGACGCACCTCCGATGACAATCTGCAAATTCGTTCGCTTGCGTTCGCGGCGCACGAGCGCGCAGGCGACGTGTTGATCGTCGCCAAACCGTATTGGCTCGAGCCGTCGCTGCCCGCGTCGCATGGCACGCCGCACGACTACGATCGTCGCGTTCCGCTGCTTGCGATGGGACCGATGTTGCAGCGCGGCGCAGTGCTCGCGGATGCCTGCACTCCAGGCCTCGCAGCGGTCTATGCAGCATGGTGGCTCGGCATCGAAACGCCCGCTGCCTCGATCGATTCGTTGCCGCAGAGCGCAATGGCGAAGTGATCGCAGCGCCGTGCGCCAAGCGCGCGCGCGGCCAGCGGGGATTGCGAAGCGAGCTATGTTCGGTTGGTCCCGTCTTTGGAACCCCGACCATGAACCGCATCCTTGATCAGTTCCCTCTGCGCCGTGGCGCGCACGACCGTCGCGATGACGGCATGTGCGCGATGGAGATGGTGGCGTGGCTCGCAGGCGAAGAGCACAGCGACGAACCGCAGTGCGCTTGCCCGACGATCTCGTCCTATGTCCGCGCGCTCAATGACCTGCTGCCGGACGACAGCGAGCGAACGCGCTTGCTGCGCCCGCTCGTGCCCAAGTTCGTGAATACGCGCGGCAACGACGCGGAGGCCCTGCGCCGCGGCTTCGTCGTGCTCGACGGCACGATGCGCGAGCTGCTGCCGCACCTGATGCGCTCGCTGCGTCGCGGCCACGAAGCCGAAGCGTTTCTGTCCTCCGCGCCGATCGTCGACGCGCAGTCGGCGCAGAACGCGTTGGCGCTCGTGGACCGATTGGCCCACGACCAGCACTCGATGCGCTGGATGCTGCAGCGCGCGATCGAAGGCTGCCGCCCGGCGCAGTGGGTGACCGGCGCGATGCAACTCGTGCGTCGCACGAACGACACGGCCGCGTTCGAGCTTGCAGCGCAGATCGCGGCGCGGATGTCCGCTGGCGCGACTGCTCGCAAGGGCGCGTCCGCCCGTCGCTGAGCGACCGGCGCAGGAATCGGCGCAATCGTTGCGCGAGGCCTAGTTGCCTCGGCACGATCGCCGGTCCATGCGCCATCTCCTTCGCGCGTCCTTCTTCGCCTCGCTGCTGATGCCGTTCGCGGGCTGCCTGCAAGCGCCCGCGCAATCGCCTTCGCCATCACCTAGCCCAAAGCGCTACGACGCGTCGATCCCGACGCCCGAGCAATCGCTCGGCCGTTCGCTCGGCGCAGAAGTCAGCCTGCACGCAGAGCTGTGGCGCGCGCTCGATGCGATCGACGCCGCGTCGCCGAAGGTCGCGCGGTTCTCGTATGGCCGTTCGATCGAAGGCCGCGAGCTGGCCTACGTCGTCGTTGGCTCGGAGCAGAACCTCGCGCGCTTGCCCGCGATCCAATCCGCGATGAAGGATCTCGCCGATCCGCGCGGCCTGTCCGCCGAGCGCGAACGCGAGATCGTGGCCTCGATGCCCGCGGTCGCGTGGCTTGCCTACTGCGTGCACGGCGACGAGCCGTCGGGCAGCGAAGCATGCGTGCGCCTCGTGCATCACCTCGCCGCTGCGCAAGGCGATCCGATCGTCGATGCGATCCTGCGCGACTGCGTCGTCGTGCTCGATCCGCTGCAGAACCCCGACGGTCGCGATCGCTTCGTGCACGGCACGCGGGCGTCGCGCGGCATCGCTGCGGACGAAGAGCCGGTGTCCGCGGAGCACACGCAGCCGTGGCCGGGCGGTCGCGTGAACCACGCGTTGTTCGACATGAACCGCGATTGGTTCGCGCAGACGCAGCCGGAGACCAAGGCGCGCGTCGCCGCGTTCTTCCAGTGGTGGCCGCTGGTCTATGCCGACGTGCACGAGATGGGCGGCGAGTCGACCTACTACTTCGCTCCGCCGGCGAAGCCGATCAATCCAGCGATCACCGAGACGCAGCGCCAATGGCTGCAGCGCTACGGCATAAACAACGGCCGGCGCTTCGACGAGAAGGGCTTCGAGTACTTCACGCGCGACGAGTTCGACTCGTTCTATCCCGGCTACGGCGAAGGCTGGCCCACGTTCCACGGCAGCGTCGGCATGACGTACGAGATGGCATCGGCGCGCGGCCTCATCTATCGCAAGAAGGACGAGTCGAGGGTCACGCTGCAGGACGGCATTGAACGCAACTTCACCGCGTCGCTCGCGACGTTGGAGACGTTGGCGGTCGGCAAGCAAGAAGCGATGGCCGCGTTCGTCGCGTATCGGCGCAGCGCGATCGCAGAGGGCGAGACGGGCTCGGTGCGCGAGTTTGTGATGCCGATGCGCGGTGCCGCGGATCGCTCGCGACTGCGGCGGCTTGCGAAGTTGTTGCTCGACAACGGCATCGAGGCGCACGTCGCGAAGTCGCCGATCGAGAACGATGCGGCGCGGCCGTTGCTCGCGGGCGACGCGGCGAAGGCGTCGTTCGAGGCGGGCTCGTTGGTGGTGCGCACGGCGCAACCCAATCGGCTCGCTGGCGTGCTGCTGTTGCCGCACATCGCGATGGACGACGCGTTCGTCGAGGAACAGCGTGCGCGCGAGCAGCAGCGCAAGGAGTTGGAGTTCTACGACCTCACGGGTTGGTCGATGCCGCTGCTGTTTGGCGTCGAGGCCTTCGCATGCGGCGCGTCGTCGCGCGGCGAACTGGAAGCGTTGCGCGCAGAGACCGTCGACGCGGCGTTTGTTGCCTCATGCCCACCGACTGCGCCCAAGGTCGCCTACGTGATCGCGTGGGGGCAGAACGGCGCGGGCGCGTTGCTCGCGGACTTGCTGCAGCACGGCGTGCGCGTGCGGTCGCAGGAGCGCGCGTTCCGCATCGCGGGCAAGGACTACGCCGCGGGCTCGCTCGTCGTTCGCGTCGATGGGCAGCCCGATGGCTTGCATGCGCGCATCGCGGCGCTGAGCCAGCGCCACTGCGTCGACGTCGGCGGCGTCGATAGCTCGTGGGTCGAGTCGGGCGTCGACTTCGGCAGCAACCGTTCTCACGTGCTCAAGGCGCCGCGCGTCGCGATGGCGTGGGATCGCCCGGTGTCGCCGACGTCCGCGGGCGCGGTGCGCCACCTGCTCGAACGGCGCTACGGAGTGCCCGTGACCGCAATTCGCACGCGCGACCTCGCGCGCGCGGACCTCGATCGCTTCACCGTGCTCGTGCTGCCCGAAGGCTCCGACTACGAGGCCGAACTCGGCAAGCGCGGCGCCGAGGCGATCCATCGCTTCGTCGACCAAGGCGGCGTGCTCGTGACGATCGGCGCGGCGACGCGCTGGCTCACGGTCGAAGGCGTGGCGCTGCTCGCGACGAAGCAGGAAGACCGCGAGAAGCCGAAGAAGCCTGCGCAGAATGGCGCGGAGAAGGACGCTCCGAGCGACGACGCGAAGCCGTCGTCAGGCGACGCGGCCGCGGCCAACGACAACGCCAAGAAGAAGCAGAGCGGCGACGAGCCGTTCGACTACGCGACGGCGATCCTGCCCGACAAGGAGGAGCCGGCGCCGACGCCGGGCGCGATCGTCCGCGTGCGCGTCGATGCGGAGCACTGGCTGGGCTTCGGCTACGCGGGCTCCGCCAACGTCGTGCACGAGTCGAGTCGCATCTACGCGCCGCTCAAGCTCGACCGCGGCACCAACGTCGCTGTCTACGACGACGAGAAGAGCCTGATGCTGTCGGGCTTCATGTTCGACAGCACGAAGAAGCAGCTCGCGAACAAGGCGTGGCTCGTGCATCAGCCGCACCAACGCGGGCACGTCGTCGCGTTCGCCGAAGACCCGTTCGTGCGGTGCTTCGCGGACGGCATGGACGCGTTCGTGCTCAACGCCGTGTTGATGACCGCGGGGCGCTGACGCGCTCGAAGCGCAGTCGCCGGAAATGACCGAGGCCTCGCGTTCCCCGGGTGGGGGACGAGAGGCCTCAGGTCGTTGCTCGTGAGCACGCGGAGCAAACCGCGCGCGTCACTCGCCAGAATCAGTTCTTCTTGTCTTCGCAGCAGCTCTCGGCCGCCTTGGCGTTCGCCGCGGGCGCCGACTCGCTGCAGCATGCGCCCTTGGCTTCGGCCTTCTCGGCGCAGCAGCTGCCGGCCGGCGTTGCGGCTTGGGCGTTGCTGGTGTTGGAGGTCGAGCCGCAAGCGGCGAGGAGGAACATTCCGAGGTAAGCGAGCTTCTTCATGCGCAGAAGGATGCATCACAGACGGGCAAGGGTCAATGCGGCCATTGGCCCGGGCGGCGGTTCGCACCCTGGCCCCGCCCCGCTGGCCCTCAGCGATCCTGCCGTGTCACCGAGCCGTCGCCGCTGCGGTCGGCGCGGCGGAACGCGCCTGTCGGCCCAGCGAATTCCTCGAGCGAGACTTTGCCGTCGCCATTGAGATCGAAGCGTTCGACGAAGTCCTGCCCGAGCACGCGCTTGCGATACCGGAGCGCTTCGTCGCGCGTGACCGCCGCGTCGCGGTCGACGTCGATCTGCGCAAACAGCCCGAGCGGACCCATCCACTCGTTCTGCCTCACCTTCTCATCGTCGTCCTTGTCCCACGCGTCGAACGGCACGTCGTAGGGCTGCGGCCGCGCGCGCACGCGATCGTTCTCTTGCCGCCGCTGCATCGCCGCTTGCAGCAACTCGCGCAGCTCGTTCTCGGTCAGCGACCCGTCCTTGTCCTTGTCGCCAAACGGCATCGCCGCGCGCAGCCACTTGTCGGTGATCTCCTTGCTCGACAGCACCGCGTTGCCGTCCTTGTCAAAGCGCTTCATCCACTCGTCGACGCCGAGCAACTCGCCTTTGACGTCGGGCAACTCGGCCTCCTGCTCGGGCAGCTCGGCCGTCGCCTCCGCGCGATCGCGCTTGTCGATCACGCCATTGCCGTCGAGGTCGAGTTCTAAGAACGCGACTTCGGTCCCGCTCCATTCGCCCTTCGCGACCTTGCCGTCGCGGTCCAAATCGCAACGCATCGCGGCGTCAAAGCGCAGCAAGAGCCACTGCTTGCCGGTGACGCGCTCGCGCGGCTCGTCCTTGCTGCGGTAGCGCGCGCG
>JBEELK010000194.1:0-11458 GCA_041168165.1 Planctomycetota bacterium
CGCACCCTGTTACTCCCAAGCGTCAAGGTCGCGAAGCACCCTCAGCGCTTCTTCGCGACGATCACGAGCATCATCGGATCGAGCTGCTCCAGCGACATATCGCGGTAGGGACGCACAAATCGCGCCCTCATTGCCTCGGTCGCGCCGACCGGTTGTCGCGGCGCAAACTGGACCACTTCAAATCCCTCGCTCTCAAACAAGTTCACAAACTCGTGGGCGCGCAGGCGATTGCTGCCCGACACCATCTCTGCACCTTCGGATTCCGTCAGGAAGTCGAGCGGCCCACGCTCGCCGCCGTATCGGCGATGGTCCGTGAGGTCGATGTTGTGCACCGAGAAGCCGCCGGGCTTCGTGATGCGCGCCATTTCGCGAATGCCTCGGCGCACGTCGGGGATGTGCTCCAAAAACGCATTGCTCATCACGACGTCCGCTTCGCCGTCTCCAATCGACATCTCGTAAATCGAGTCGCGACAGAAGCGCAGCCGCTCGGGATCCACGCCGTCCACTTCGCCGCGGCGGAGCTTGCCGAGATCAAAGGACGCGAGATTCATGAGCACTTGCTCGCGCGCAATCGGCCGATCCCATGCAATCGAACCGCTGTCGAGGATCATGTGCGCCGCGACATCCGCAAGCGCCATCACGGCCTTGCCTTGGTCTTGCACCTCGTCGAGGTCCACGCCAATGCCGCGCTTCGCCCCCAACGCCAAGAACACCATCAGCAAGCCGAGCGGATTGACGCCCCCGCAACCGAGGTCAACAAAGGTCGCACCCTCGAGCGGCAACTTCGCGCGCACATGCGCATGGAGCACGCCATAGAGGTCGAGATATCGACGCCGCGCGAACCGGTTGTCGTGGAAGTCGAGCGCAGAGCGGAACGCAAACTGCAGCTGCGCGCCGAGCCAGCCGAGCTTGCTGCCCTGCCAGCGTCCAGGCTCGCGAGATAGCCGCGACAGCAGCTCCATTCCGATTTGCCAGTCCGAGAAATGCTGAAGCTCGGACTGCGCCTCGGACCGCAGCGAAACCAATGCGCCGTCAGGCCGCGCGAGGCCCGGCATGGCGGACACAGCTGGCAGGCCACCTTGCGGTTTTGAGGCTGGCGACTTGGGCTTCGGCGTTTCTTCCATGGGGCTCGAAGTCATCCTCGCCGCCGCGATCGGATCTTGCCAGATGCCTGTGCCGAATGGCGGCGAACAGGGGCCGCAAGTCCTCGTTCAGAGCCCGAGATGGACCGTCAGCGCGCCGTTTCTTCGCCGCGAACGAATTGCACCCACGCCCGGATCTCTGCCCTGAGACCTTCCGCCCGAGCGAGCAGCGATTCGATGCGCAAAGCCCGTGCGTCGATCCCATTCACGCGGAACTCGATGGACTCCAATTCCGCAAGAACGTCTGGCGGAAGACTGGGGCATCCAGAGTTCGACAGCGACCCATTGGGCTCAGGCCCGTCAGAGGGCACTCGTGCGTCAGGTTGGTTTGCCATTCAGGAAGCAGCCAGACAGTGCATCGGGACCAAAAATCGCGGCCCCCGGCCGTCGAGAGGAGATCGACAACGGAGGGCTGCGCACACCGCGAAGCGAAAACCCGGTGCACATCCAGGCTGGACGAACCTCCGTTTGCACGGGTGGCGTGGGCTCGTCCGAAGCAGTCCCTCAGAGCGCCAGTCGCAACCGAGGGCGCCATGCGAAACCACTCCAACAACCTTTCTTGCTCCGACGAGTCGGTTCCTAACGCGCCAATCCCAACTTTGCTGTGATCCGGCACGATGCAACACCGATGTCCGCACTTGTGCGGGGTCCTGGAGCCCGATCCACTCGCAAACTGCTCGCCCTCACCATGAGCTCCTCACCCAGCGATCCGCTCTCGACTCATTGGAGTCGCATCGACGCCCTCTATGGCCCTGAGCCGGAGGCTGCGTGGAATTGGTTCGTGGAGCGCTACCGCCCCTTCGTGCGCGAAGTGCTCACTGCCGTGCTGCCGCCGACGACGGATGTCAGCGCGGCGGATACCGAGTTCTGGGGCTACTTCTACCTCTCGCGCGTCGTGGATCGCGCGGACCGCCAGCGCCGATTCCGGGCGCTGTTGTTTGGCACGGTGCGCAACTTCGCGCGGCGGTGGCGCGACTCCCGTGGCATGGAGCCGATGCCCAACGACGCGCTCGACGCCCTGACCGCGGAGGACTCGAGCGCATCGACGGCGAGCCGGTTTTGGGCGCAGAACGTGCTCCACAACGGCCTTTCCCAACTGCGAGCCGAGAACCCGCTCGCGGCAGACGCGCTCGCCATGTTCTACGGCGTCGAATCGACTCAGCGGATCCCCGACGAACGGGCGGCGCGCAACGCAGCCGAGGTCGCGGCGGCCCTGGGACTCCCGCCGAGTGGCATCTACATGCACCTCCACCGCAGCCGCGCGCGGTTGCGCCAGATCCTGCAGTCCGAATTGCGCGAGTCGTGCACCGACGAAGAGTCATTCCGCGACGAGTTGCGCCTCCTGCTGCGCATCGCGGCGACGCGGGTGCCCGGCCTGATGGAATAGCCCCGAGAAGCGCGGGGCATTCTCGTTTCGAGCCTTGCCCCGCCATGGGCAGCTTTGGACCATCCGCTCCACCGCACACCCGCTCCAAAGGGCGGTTCGGCGCACTCCTGTCGAGCCACCCAACCTGCAACAGCGGGCATGCGTAGCCCACCCCGGCTAGCGCGTGCTACCCTCGCAGAGCAGAGCACGAACGACTCGCACCCGCACCACTTCGACGCACACGACGGACATGCCACGTATCCTGATCACCGGCGCAGCCGGGTTCTTGGGCTCCCATCTCTGTGACCGGTTCCTCAAGGAGGGATTCGAGGTCGTCGGCATGGACAACCTGATCACAGGAGACCTGCGCAACCTTGAGCACCTGTTCAAGGAGAAGGCGTTCTCCTTCTACCACCACGACGTCTCGACGTTCGTGCACGTGTCCGGTCCGCTCGACTACATCCTCCACTTCGCGTCGCCGGCCTCGCCGATCGACTACCTGAAGATCCCGATCCAGACGCTCAAGGTCGGCTCGCTCGGAACGCACAACTGCCTCGGCCTCGCGAAGGCCAAGAAGGCGCGCATCCTGGTCGCGTCGACGAGCGAGGTCTACGGCGACCCGACCGTGCACCCGCAGACGGAGGAATACTGGGGCAACGTCAACCCGGTCGGCCCGCGCGGCGTCTACGACGAAGCGAAGCGCTTCCAAGAGGCGATGACGATGGCCTACCACACCTACCACGGTCTGGAGACGCGCATCATCCGCATCTTCAACACCTACGGCCCGCGCATGCGTCTCAACGACGGCCGCGTGCTGCCCGCGTTCATCGGGCAAGCGCTCCGCGGCGAGGACCTGACGGTGTTCGGCAAGGGCAACCAGACGCGTTCGTTCTGCTACGTCGACGACCTCGTCGAAGGCATCTACCGCCTGCTGCACAGCGACTACCCCTACCCGGTCAACATCGGCAACCCGGACGAGATCACGATCCTTCAGTTCGCTGAGGAGATCATCAAGCTGACGGGCACGAAGCAGAAAATCGTGTTCAAGGACCTGCCGAAGGACGACCCGACGCAGCGGCAACCGGACATCACGAAGGCGAGGAAGATCCTCGGCTGGGAGCCCAAGGTCTCGCGCGCCGAAGGACTCAAGATCACCTACGACGCGTTCAAGGCGCTGCCGAAGGAAGTCCTCTACAAGCAAGAGCACCGCGACTTCGAAGGCTACGTGCGCAAATGAAACGCGTCCTCGTTACGGGCGGGCTCGGCTTCATCGGCTCGCATACCTCGGTCGAACTGCTGCAACGCGGCTACCACTGCGTCGCGGCGGACAACCTGTCCAACACGCGCAAGGAAGTCCTCGACGGCATCGCGGCGATCTGCGGCAAGCAACCCGAATGGGTCGACGTCGATCTCGCCGATCCGCACGCGTGCAAGCAGTTCCTCGACGCACAAGCGCCGTTCGACGGGATCATCCACTTCGCGGCCTACAAGGCGGTCGGAGAGTCGGTGCAGAAGCCGCTCGACTACTACCGCAACAACCTCGGCTCGCTCGTCAACCTGCTCGACTACGTGCGGCAGAGCCCGAAGTGCGCGTTCATCTTCAGCTCTTCGTGCACGGTCTACGGCCAAGCTGACTCACTGCCGATCCGCGAGAACGCGGCGATCAAGCCGGCGGAATCGCCATACGGCAACACGAAGCAGATCGGCGAAGAGATCCTTCGCGATGGCGCGAAGGCGCACGGCTTCCAGGCCATCGCGCTGCGCTACTTCAATCCAATCGGCGCGCATCCGTCGGCCAAGATCGGCGAGTTGCCGCTCGGCGTGCCGCAGAACTTGGTGCCGTTCATCACGCAGAGCGCGATCGGCCTGCGCGGCCCGCTCAAGGTGTTTGGCAACGACTACCCCACGCGCGATGGCACGTGCATCCGCGACTACATCCACGTCGTCGACCTGTCGCTCGCGCACATCGCGGCGATGGAGCGACTGATGCAAGGCAAGGCAGCGGAGCCCGTCGAGGTGTTCAACCTCGGAACCGGCACTGGCTCGACGGTGGTCGAAGTGATCACCGCGTTCGAGCGCGCCACTGGCAAGAAGCTGCAGTGGGACTTCGCGCCGCGTCGCGCGGGCGACGTAATCGCCGCCTACGCCGACACCGAGCGAGCCGAGAAGGTCCTCGGCTGGAAGGCAGTCCGCACGCTCGACCAATGCATGCTCGATGCGTGGCGCTGGCAAGAGACCTTGCCGCGCAAGTGAACCCGCAGCGGAACTGACGATGCGCATCGCGATCCTGAGCTACGAGTACCCGCCCGAGACCGGCTTTGGCGGAATCGGCACCTACGCCTACTACCAAGCGCGCGCGCTGGCCAAGCTCGGCCACGACGTGCACGTGTTTGCTGGATCGACCAAGAACGGCGTGTTCCACAGCGAGCACGAAGGCGTCAAGGTCACGCGCATCAAGCGCGAAGGCGTGGTCAACGGCCTCCTCGACAACGCGCGCAAGGCGCGCGCGTGGTGGTTCCAGAACCGCGTGACGACCGCGACGGACGCCTACGAAGGGCTCGCGAAGGCGCACAGCAAGAAGCCGTTCGACTTCATCGAGGCGCCGGAGTGCGGCGCCGACGCGATGGTCGCGAGCACGTTCTTGACCGTGCCGGTGGCAGTGCGTTTCCACTCGCCGGCGCGGCTCATCATGAACATCTACGACACGCCCAAGATCGACCGCGTGTTGACGGCGTTCGCAGAGCAACTCGGCATCAACCAAGCGGCGGTGCTGACGTCGTGCAGCCAGTTCCTTGCGGACGAAGTCGCTTCGAAGATGGCGGAGCAGGACCCGATCCACGTGATCCCCAACGGCATCGACGTGCCGTTGTTCGATCGCGATGAAGGCATCGACGTCTACGAGAAGTTCGGCCTCCCACGCGACAAGAAGATCATCTTCTTTGCGAACCGCATGGAAGAGCGCAAGGGCATCCACATCGTCCAGAAGATGGTCGAGGCGACGCTCGCGAAGTACCCGGACATCGCGTTCGCGTTCGCGGGCCGCGACCTGTTCGGCTTCATGGAGAAGCAGATCCTTCCATGGGTCAAGGATCGTCAGCTGCAGGATCGCTTCTTCTACCTCGGCCAACTCGCGCTCCCCGAAGTGCGCGCGGTGTTGAAGAAGAGCTCAATCTTCCTGATCCCGAGCCTTTGGGAGAACTGCCCCTACTCGTGCCTCGAAGCGATGACCGCGGGCCGCGCGATCGTTTCGTCCGACTGCGGCGGCATGCCTGAGCTCGTCGAGCACGAACGTACGGGACTGCTCGCGAAGAACGGCGACCCCGCGTCGTTCATCGCGGCGCTACAGCGCATGATCGAAGACGGCGGATTGCGCGCGCGCTGCGGCCAGAACGCGCGCGCCGAAGTCGAGAAGCGGCTCACCGACGTCGCGATCGGCAAGCGCAGCATCGATGTCTACCAGGGCCACCTCAACGGCAAGGCAGTCGCGACGGATCCCTCGGCAGTGCGCATCGAACGCTTGTCCGCGAAGGGTCATCGCGAAGACGCCGACGCGCTGCGGCAGCGCATCGCGCAACTCGAACAGGAACTCGCCGCGGCGCGTGCGCAGCAAGGGCGCGGGCTGTTCGCGCGATTGTTCGGCCGCTGAGCCGCTTCGCGCTCAGCGCTGCGCGTACGCGCGGCGGAACCGGTCGTAGCCGTCCGCGACGGTAGGCGGCGCCTTGGGCAGCAAGCGCGCGCAGAGATCCGGGTCCCCCGCCATCCGTTCGATCGCGGCGCGCAACGACGAGGCGTCGCCCGCGCGGAACAGCAGACCGTTCTCGCCGTCGCGCACGGACTCGGACAGGCCGCCGAGGTCGGACGCGATCACGGGCACTCCCGCCATGAACGCTTCAAGCACGACGAATGGCGTGTTCTCGTACCACACGCTCGGGACGACCAACGCGTCCATGTCCGCGAACACGCGCCCTGCATCCTCGTGGCGATACGGGCCGCAAAACGCGATGCGCGCATCGCCCGCGGCGCGCGCGCGGCAGTCGTCGATGTAGCCCTGGAACATCGGCTCATCGATGCGCCCATGGATCGACAGCGCGACGTCGGCGGATGACGAGCGCACCGCGTCGATGACGAGATGCGGCGCCTTCCACGGCGACAGCACGCCGCAGAACGCGAGGCGCAGCGGCTTGCGCGGCCGCTGCACTGGGATCGCTGCGACGCGATCCGGCGCGAGCCCATACGGCAATGCTTCGATGCGATCGCGCGGGAAGCCGTTCTGCACGAACGTCGACAGCAAGAACTCCGACGGCGCGAACACGGCGTCGGCGAGCTGGAGGTTGGCGAGGTTGACACCCTTGCGATCGAGCAACGCGCGCAACCGCGCGTCCTCGCTGTCGCGCAGCGATGCGCGCGAAGGCTCCGGCGTCGCATGCAGCAACTCCGGGTGCGCGCACGCAACGCAACCGCGCCCCTCGTCGGGCGGTCCCTTGCACAGCGAGCCGTCGCTCTTCTGCAGCGTGAAGCGCGGGCACAAGAACCAGAAGTCCGTGAGGCTCACCACGACGCGTGCGCCGCTCGCCTTCGCAACCGGGATCAGGTTGGAGCCGAGTTGGCGCAGATGGAAGAAGTGCACCGCGTCGGGGCGCACGTCCTCAAGCACGCGGCGGAAGGGACCTTCGAGATGCAGGTTCTCGTAGTCGCGCAGCACGTCGTTGGGGTTGAGCCTGCGCCAATGGTTGATGCGAACGACACGGATGCCTTCGTACGGCTGCTCGAAGACGTTGATCGGCGGCCAATCGCGATCGTGGTCCCAGTGCAGCGAGACCACGGTGACGTCATCGCCGCGACGGCGCGCTTCCTGCGCCATCCATAGGCAGTACTGCTCCGTGCCCGAGTGGCAGTCGGGGAAGAACTGATGGATGACGTAGCAGAGTCGCATGCGCGTTCAGCGCTTCTTGCCGACCTTGGCGACGAGAGCAGCGACGCGCTCGTGCAGACGCTTCTCGGTGACGCGGATGTCGAACTCCTTGTCGAAACGCGCGCGCGCGGCCTTGCCCATGCGGCGCTCAAGTTCGGGATCGTCGATGAGCTTCTTGAGCGCCGCGGCAAACGCCTCGCTGTCGCGCTGCTTCACCACGATGCCCTCGACGTTGTTGTCGACGACTTCGAGGATCGAGCCGGAGTCCGTCGTGACGACGGCCAATCCAGACGCAAGACCTTCGAGCATCGCCGTTGGGATGCCGTCCTTATCGCCGGAGCCGAGTTCCACGTAGGGAGCCACGAACGCGCGGCACTTCTTGAGGATCGGCGCGAGGTCTTCCTGCTTCATCATCCCGTGCTGGATGACGCAGTCCGACACGCCCAACTCTTGGATGCGGCGATCGAAGAGCTCCGCATACTCCGCGCTGCCCTTGCTGTGCAGGTCCTTGGATCCGACGACGTGCGCGATCACCGGGATGCCTTGCTTCTTCAGTAGAGCCACCGCTTCGACGAGGTGCGTGAGCCCCTTCTTGGGCTCGACGCGCGAGATCGAGATCACTTCGAACGGCTCGTTCTGCTTGCGCAGCGGACGATCGAACGCGACGAAGCGCGCGCCGTCGACGCCGTTCGGCTTGACGAGAATCTTGTCGTCGTGCTTGCCGCCGGACTTCGCCGACAGCTCGCGCTTGATGCGCGCGCTCGTTGCAACGACGACGCTCGCAAGCTCGACCTGCAGCGGCACGAGCTTCCACGGGTAGTCATCGAGCATGTGGTCCGCGTAGCACGAGACACCGCGCGGGATGTCGAGCAGCCACGCGGCCTGCATGACCATGAACGACTGGTCGTAGAAGAAGTAGCTGTGCAGATACTTGGCGCCGGCGAGCTCCGCCATGCGCGCGAACGTGCAGCCCTGCAGCACGATCGGCTCCTTCTCGAGTTCCTCAACGGGGCGGCCCGTCGCTTTGGATACGCGCTCCAAGAACGCGCGCAGGCGGCCGGGCTTGGTCTTCTCGAAGTGGTCGCGATCGCGCAGATGGGTCTCCCACACCGGCTGGATCTGCACGCGATGGTCCTTCAGGTAGTCGAAGGCCTTGTGCAGCTGGCCCATGTCCCCGAGGTCCCAGTGGAACATCTTGAGGTCCATGCCCATGTGCGTGAAGCCGAGCATCTCCTGATACACGAACGTGTGAGAGTAGATCGGCCACTGCCAACACGCTGCGACAACAGCGGTGCCGCTCGCGTTGCTCGAGCGACGGAAGATGCGGGAGAGCCACATGAGGCCACGGTTCTTCAAGTCGAGCATTCTGCGATACCACTTCTTGCCGCGTCTCGTGACATAGCCGAGCGGCAGTTTGTTCCAGGCGAAGTTGCCCCACCGGTACTCACGGCTGCTGCGCAGGGCTGCAATCTCGTCGCGCTTCTTCACGACGTCGGCGAGCAGGCCGTCGCGCGCGCGCTCGAGCTCCGCCTTCTCTGTCGCAAGGCGCTGCGCCTCGCGCTCCTGGCTAGAGAGCGCTTGCTGCGTCGCGCCCAAGTTCGCGGACACAGTCGAGAGTTCGCTCTGCGTCGCGGCGAGTTGTCGGTTGGCGTCGTCCTTGTGCGCGCGCTCCGATGCGAGGTCGGAAGCGAGACGAGCACCCTCTGCTTCCAGGGACTCGAGTCGCGCGCCGCGCGCCGCAAGTTCGGAACCCAATTGCGCGTTCTCGCGCTGCGAATCCGCGAGCTGGGAGCGAGCTTCCGAGTGCGCAGCGCGCTCTAGCGTCAGCTCGTCGCCAACTTGCGATGCTTGGGAACGCGCGGTGGCAACCTCGGAACGCGCGACTGTCGCATCCTTTCGAGCCGCGTCCACTTCGCGCTCCAAGACCTCGCGCTGACCGCGCACCACGTCCAAGTCCGTGCGCAGCACGACATTCTCGTCGCGCGTGGCCTCGACCTCGGTGCGCAGCGCCTCGCGATCGCGGCGCAGCGCGTCGCTATCGGCCCGCAAGCCCGTGACGTCCGTCTTCAGCCGTACAGCTTGGCGCTGCAACTCTGTGCGTTCGTCGACGAGCCGCAGCTTCTCATCCTCCAACGCATGCAGTTGCTCCATGCGTCGGTCGAGCTCTGCCACGCCCTTCCGCAAGCCTTCGACTTCTTGAAGCAGGCGCGACTTCTCGTTCTCGAGCTCGTTGCGGCCCGCCCAACACTCGCGAAGCCGAGTCTCCAACGACTCTACATAGTCTTCGAGCCACCCCTTGCTCGCGCGCTCCACTCGCGCCTGCTCCATCGCAAGCTGACCGAGCAGGGCATGCATCGAGTGCTTGCGAGCATCGGCGGGCGATGCAAATTGCGCAGCGCGGTCAAGCAGAGCCCGCGTGTCTTCCGCGGAGCGATTGAGTTGCTGGATCCCGCGTTGCACATCCTCCGATGCCTCGGCGAACGCATCGAGTCGCAACGAACCAAGGGCAGCATTCAGGCCGATCGCAAGGCCGTCCGCTTCGCGATTGCGCGACAAATGCGACGCAACGGCGTCGAGCACGCGCGCGACTCCAGCCTCTCCATTCCGCGACTCATGCGCGGCAAATCCAACAAGAGCGCCGGCCGCGACCCGGTTGACCTCAAGGTAGTAGGACCAACGACGGCCTTCGCGGAACCACACGGTGTTCGTCGCGTGCAGGCGATACGCGGCCAACGGCTTGTGCAGGTGATGCAGCGAGCCTTCGAGCGCGGCCTGCAAGAAGAGCTGCCAATCCAGGCAGTACTTGAGGCTTCGCAGCGACTCGGCCTGTCGCTTCAACCACTCGGTGCGCGCAACGAGGTTGGTGCTCGTGGCGAGGAAGTTCGACTCGAGCAAGCGCGCGAACAGATCCGCTTGCGGCAGGTCTTCCGGCGGAGTGACTCGCTGGTACCAATGCACCCAGTCGCAGACGAGTCGACCGTCGAGCACTTGGCTCACGTTTTCCGGCGTCAACTCGCCGCCATCCGCATCGACCAGCGACAGGCCTGTCGTGACCAGTTGCGCCTCGGGGTTGGCGAGCAACGCATCGCGGCATTTGCGAATGCGCGACGGGTGGAACAGGTCGTCGGAGTTGAGCAACGCGACGTATGGCGTGGTCACCGTCTCCAACGCGGCGAGCACCGAGTTGCCGAGGCCGAGATTGCGCTCGTTGACGCGAACCTCAAGGCGCTCATCCGAGACAAGTCGCGCCTTCTCCACGGTGTCATCTGGCGAGCGATCGTCGATGACCAGCACCTTGATCGCCGCGTAATCCTGCGCGAGCACGCTGCGAATCGCATCGACGATGAACGCGGAGTGCCGGTAGGACGGGATGAGGATCGTGACGTCGGGCTCGCCCTTCTTGGGAGCAGCCTTGGCCTTGCCCACGGCGAACGGCGCCTTGCGCGGCTTGCTCGCGCCGAGGCCGAGGCGTTGGGCCCACGGCCCGCCATATGGCGTCAGGTCAAAACCGGCGGCAAACGAAGCGTCCTGCTTGCTCAGCGCCGTGCGCGCCTTCGCATCCGCATAGGTCCTGCGCAGCGCAGCGAACGCGGTCTCGCACTTGCACTCGAAGGCGACGCGGTGGCAAAGGACTCGGAAGTGCGCATGCGAACGCAGCAACGCGTCGGCGTCGCCATTCTCGAGCATCCAGAGCGTCCAGCGACGAACTGCTGCGGCATGGCCCTGCCCAAACAACAGCCCGAGCCACCAGGCGCGCCGCGTTGCGTCGGAGAACCACTCGTGGTCAAGCGGCGGGAAGGACACCGCGCCCAATCCAGCGCCTTCCTCGCCATCGCTCGCCGCAGCTTCGGCGCGCGATTGCAGCAGTGCCAACAACTGGCGGTTGAGCCGCTCGAACGCGCTCTCCTCGATGGCCGAAGGGCGCGCAGAGCCCGAGAAGCGGTCCCAGCAACTGTTGATCGCGGCGCGCACGATCCCGAGGTCTTCGATCGACACGCGCGAGAGCGGGATCTCGGAGCTGCGGGCTTGGATGCCGAG
>JBEELK010000195.1:0-3531 GCA_041168165.1 Planctomycetota bacterium
CGAGCAACAGCGCCGAGAACTCATCGAGCCGCGCGGTCGCGAGCGCATCGCGATCGAGTTGCGAATACGCGATGCCGAGATCGGCGAGCGTGCGCTCGATCGTGTCGTCGGGGCCGCGCACAAGTCCGATCCGCAATCCAGGCGGAACGAACACTTCGACCGGCACGATGCGCAGCGACGCCTTCTGGCCGCCGAGTTCGAGCCGAATCGCGGGATCGCTCGACAACGCAGCGCCATCGATCGACGCGCGAACGAGGATGCGAGCCTCGGCGTGGTCCTTCGACAGCGAGACGCGGCTCGGGATCGCCTCTGCGCGAATGCCCTCGCCCGTCACGACACGGATCGGCTCGGCGAGACCTTCTGCGCGCTTGCTGCGAACGCTTGCGCTGAAGATGCGTTCGGACGCGCGATCGTTGGGCGCGAGCACGACCTCGCGATCCCACGTCACCTCCACGGGCTCGACGGTCGAGAACGCGAGCTTGCGCTGCATCTCAATGCGCACGGTCTGCGTCGGCGCAGTGATGTAGTGGATGCCTGGCTCCATCGGCGCCGCGACGCCGACGAGGTCGAACGCGATGTCGATCGTCACGAAGTCGACTTCGGGCGCGCGCGCGATGGGCTTACCGTTGACGAACGTCACCGAGAGCCGACCCGGAATCGGAGTCGGCGGCACGGGAGGCGCCTTTGCGCTCGGCGCAACGCCATTCGCTGGGCCATTGCCAACGCCAAGATCCGCAGGCGAGGCACCGACGGGCACCGCGGGCATCGCGTCGAACATCGTGCTGCGGATGCGCGGCATCACCGGCGTTGCGTCCTTGTCGCCGCAACGCACCACGAGGTTCTGCACTCGCTCCATGCCATGCACGACCACGTACGCATTGCCCTCGCCGCCGCGCGGCACTTCGGACTCCTCGAGCCACGCTTCGACGCGCACACCGGCACTGCTAAGCAACACGCGCTGCAATGCGTCGATGCGGCGCTTCGACTCGTCCTTCACTTCGAGCTGCGGATGGATGCCGGTGTAGAAGTCGAGCGGCTTCGCCCAGTCGCGAAGCTTGTGGAGCGCGCTCGCTGCCCGTGCATCCATCGGAGTGAGCGGGCTATCCAGCATCACGGCGCCGATCTCTGTCTGGAGACTCTGCGCAGCGCGCGCAAAGCGAGGCCGAATGAACGACAGCGGCTGCGCGGCGACTTCGCTCGGCGCGCCCAAAGGCAGCGCGAGCTTCCAGTAGTCCTTGCCCACCTGCAGCGGCTCGTGCCCGCTCCACGGACCCTGCGTCACGTGCTGCGTCCACGCGCGATGCGCAAGCCGCGCGTAGGTCTCGCCGCGAACGGGATCCAGTTCGCTTGGATCGACGGTCCACTGCGCTTCCTCGAGGCTGCAGCGCGAGTACAGCGCAGGCGCGTGCTTGCCCGCCTTGCGGCGCTCTTCGATCACTTCGGAGATCGCCCAGAACGACGCGCGGTGATGACCATGGCCATGCACAAGATCGTGGTTGGTGACAACGAAGTCGGGATCGACCTCATCGACAACCTTGCGCATCGCATCGAGCAACGCGTCCTTGCCCCAAACTGCGAGCGTCTCGTCGAGCGACTTGGAGAAGCCGAAGTCGCGCATGCCGAGCCAGCGCACTTCGAAGTCCATCATCGCGGCGGCCGCGAGCGTCTCGCGAACGCGCAATCGCGCGAGCTCCGGCCCGATCTCCTTGCCAATCGCGTTCTGGCCGCCATCGCCATACGTCGAGTACGCAGTCACGACACGGAGCGCGTGCTTGCGACGCAGGATCGTGTTGGTGCGAGACGACTCGTCGTCGGGATGCGCCGCGATGTTGAGCACGACGCCGCTCGTGATCGCATCGAGCTTCGCTTGATGCAGCGCGACGAGTCCTGCATCGGGCTCCGGACTCTGCGCGATCGCGCGCGGCGCGCATGCGCTGGCTACACAGAGCGCAATCGCGAACTCCCACCGAGAGAGCGCCATCACCGCAGGCTCCTCAAGCGCTTGCACGCTTCTTCGAGCACTGGCATCTCCACCGCGAACTGGAATCGCATCGACCGCACTCCCTTTGGCTCGCCATAGAACAGGTGTCCAGGCACCGCGTTGATCTGGATGCGCTCGATCATCTGCAGCACCGCAGGATGAGGCTCCACATTGCCAAACACGTCGCCGTAGTCCGCGAGCACGTAGTAGGCCCCTTCTGGCTTCTGGAAGCGGAATCCCGCATCGCGCAACGCGGCGCAGAACACATCTCGCTTCTTCTCGTAGCCGCGCTGCAAGTCGTCGTAGAACGAGTCCGGCAACTGCTCCAGCGCCGCTTGCACGCCACGCTGCATCGGCCGCGATGCGCACACTTCGATCTGATCAAAGACGATGCCGCACTTCTCGACGATCGCTGCGGGACCCGCGAGGAACCCGATGCGCCATCCGGTGATCGAATACGTCTTGCTGAACGAGTTCATCGTCAGCGTGCGCTCCTTCAGCGACGCGACGCTCGCCGGCGACACGTGGCGGCGACCGTCGAAGCACATGTATTCGTAGACCTCGTCGGTCAACACGACGACGTCCGAGCCATCGAGGATTTCGCCGAGTCGCTGCAGTTCAGCTCGGCTCCACACCTTGCCCGATGGATTGCCTGGCGTGTTGACGACCACCGCGCGCGTCTTCGGCGTCAACGCCTTGCGGAACTCGGCTTCATCGAACGCGAGCGTGTCGCGATCGAGCGGCACCGCCACTGGCACGGCGCCAAACAACGGAGTCGTCGACCAGTGGTAGCTATAGAACGGCTCGAACAGGATCACTTCGGAACCCGGCTCCAGCAGCGTCATTCCCGCAGCGAAGAACGCGCCCGACGATCCCGTCGTGACCGCCACGTTCTCGGGCCCGTAGTCGAGTCCGTTGTGCCGACGCAGCTTGCTCGCGATCGCGGCGCGCAACTCCGGCAGCCCCGCATACGGCGTGTAGAGCTGACGATCGCCGCCATCGATGCATCGCTTCGCGCCATCGAGCAGCGGCTTCGGCGAGTCGAGATCGCACACGCCCTGACCGAGGTTGATGCCGCCCGGCACCTTGTTGATGACGAGCGTCAGCGATCGCAGCAGATTCCCTTGGTCGAGATGCGCACGGCGCGACGCCGTGGAGCGGAAGGCGGAGTGGAGCGGCGGTTGTGGAGCGGCAGTCACGGGGCCGCAGAGTAGCCGTGGCCATGCAGTGCGACGAGAACCGTGGCGAGGAGCGCGCCAGGAACGAATCCGCGCGCAGCCGCAATGCGAAGGTCATGAGCCGCGAGCGCGTGGCATCATCCCAGTCCCCACTATGCCCACGATCGCAATCACCGGAGCCTCGGGCTTTGTCGGCACCGCGTTGCGCGAGCACTTGCGCTGCCTTGGCCATGACGTGCGGCGCTTCGTGCGCAGCGGCGCTGGCGCGAAGGACGCGATCGCATGGGACCCATCGAGTGGTCGCATCGATCTCGAGGCCGCGCGCGGACTGGATGCCGTTGTGCATCTCGCCGGCGAGAACGTCGCGGCGGG
>JBEELK010000196.1:0-3897 GCA_041168165.1 Planctomycetota bacterium
CGGCGGCCACAGCAGCGCGAGCGCGAGCGCGATCAGCGCGCTCCACATCAGGATTGGCGGCGCGATCTCCGCGATCGCTCGGCCCATGCGCACCGCGTCGACCGGGTCGTTCGCGTTGGCCACGAACAGCGCGATCGGCGTCGCGGTGGCCCACCAGAGAAGCAGCGTCGGCAGCGAGCCGATCGACGCTCGAAGCCCCTTGGGTCGCGGCGCTGCGAGCGCGTCTTCGATCGCCTTCCTCGGCGCCTTCAGGTCCGTGTCGTCGGTCGCCATCGCGTCACTGCGCTCCGTATTGCGCGCCGGTTCGCTTCGTGTCTTCGGCGATGCGCGCGAGCAGCGCGGGATCGTCGTTGTGCGAATGCGTGAAGCCCATCGCGCGCTCGCGCTCGATCGTCGCGAGGCTGCGGAATGCGAGCACGTAGCCGCGGCGCCAACGGTCGCTCGCGTTGCCGGGCGAGCCGTGCAGCGTGCGTTCGTGGTGGATCGTGCAATCGCCGGGCTGCAGGCGCGCGGTGCGCGGCTGATCGCGCGCTTCGAGTCGCGCGAGCAGCGAATGGTTGTCGCCGCGGTCCGCGAACAACGGGCGATGCGGGCGCAGGTCGTGTTCGCGATGCGAGCCATCGACGAAGTGCACCGAGCCGTTGTCGGCGTCGACGACGTCGAGCGCGAGCCAGAACGTCGCCGTGCGCGGATCGTCGGTCTTCGGCCAATACGCGAGGTCCTGGTGCCAGTGGAACACGGCGCCAGCCTTGTGCGGCGGCTTGCAGACGAGCTGGTCGTAGTCGATGCCGATGTCGTTGCCGAGCAGCTGCTCCGCGACCTTGCGCGCGCGCAGTTCGTAGACGTTGTGTTGCCACGCAGGGTGGTAACGCCGCGGCAGCATCACGTTGAGGATCTCGAAGTCCTCCGCGCGCTTCTCGTAGCTGCCCGTCATGTCGCAGTAATCGCGGCCGTGCACGGGGATCTCGCGGCGCAGGAGCCGCATGCAATCGGCGCGTAGATCGTCGACTTCGCTTTGCGACAACAGGCCGCGCACGACGGTCCAGCCGTTCGTCTCGAACTCTGCGCGCTGCGATGCGTCGAGCAGCGGCGCGTTCATCGCGGCGCCGCTCCGAGCCCGTTGCGCAGCTTCTGCGCCGAGGCCAGCGCGGAGATCGAGTTGATGTACATGTCGCCGCCGAGCTCGAGGCCCGCGAGTTGGCCGGTGCGCGGTTGCAACTCGAAGTGCCAGTGAAAGCGCGCGCGCGGAATGCGATGAAGCCACAGGTTCCACGCGGGGCGGTTCATTGCGCAGGAGATCGCGGTGAACAACGCGTGCAGCGTGGCGCCGAGCGAGTCGGCGTCGGTCGTCAAGAAGTCGTCGTCGCAGCGCTTGGGCAGCGTCCACACTTCGTTGGGCAGCTTGGGCGGATCGGGCGTCAGGACGATGTGCGCGTCGGTCTCGAAGATGACGCGCCCATCGCGCGCCGCCGTCGCGATCGTGCGGCACCACGGACACTGCGGCAGCGCGCTCGCCAACTGCTGCTCGAGCAACAACCGCGGCGGCGGCTCCGCGAGGCCGAGGATCTGGCTGTGGCTGTGCACGATCGATGCGCCCGCCGCGGCGCCGACGTTCTTGAACAAGAACGCGCAGCCAACGGTCGGCATCGCTTCGATCGCGCGAATGCGACGTTGCCAAATGCGCACCGTGCGGCGCCACGTCGCGACGTCGAGGTCCGACGCTTGGTCCGCGTGCTTGCTGCCCTCGGCGATCACTTCGTGGCAGTCGTTGGCCGGATACTTGTTGGGGAACACGCGCACGTCCCAACCTGGCTCATTGCGCGGCGCGGGCGCAGGGCCTGGTGCGCCATCGAGCGGCCACGAGTCGATCGACGGCGGCGTTTCGTGCTCGTTGCCGGGGCAGAATGGGCACGGCTTCTCGCCGGCCTGCGCGCCCGTGTAGAACGGCCGCGACTGCCGCGCATGCGCCATCAAGATCGGCCGGCCGGTCGTCGGATCGACGAGCACCGACGTCTCGTGCTTGCGATCTGCGTGGTCGCCGCCGTTTACCATTCGCGCTTCTCCGCGGCTTCGTGGCACTTCGTGCACGGGTCTTGGCCGCGCAGCAGTTCGCGCGCACGAGCGCCGTGACCGGACTGCGCTTCGTGCGCGATCGCGAGCAGCCACTGCTCGCACTCGCGCGCGTACTGGCCAAAGTGCGGGATGCTGAGGTCTTCGTGCACTCCGTAGCCGGTGCGGACCAGCCGCGCTGCTTCGCGCGCTGCGTGCGCCGCCGCATGGAGATCGCCTTGCGTCTCTGGGTCGATGGCGCGGTGCACGGTCTTGTAGCTCGCGCCGACGTCCTTCATGACGGACTTCCACACCGCGCTGCTGGACGACGCGGCGCATGCTGCGGCGAACGCCAGCAAAAGGGCGGAGCTCCGGGAGATGGCGCGAGGCATCCGCGCAGTCTGCGAAGTTGCGCGCGCCAAGGGAAGGGTTGGGCTCTGGTGCTCGGGACGTTCTGGATGGCGGAACGGAACCGTGCCGTCGCGCGCGTTCACGGCTGCACGACGCGAACGCTGGCGCCGACGAACAGGTCCTCGGGCCGCGGGATCACGCCGCCTTGCGCATAGATGCGGTAGGTGCAGGTCACGCGCACGCGGGACGCGCCGGGCGCTGGCCGCACGACGCGGCGGCCGCCTTCGAAGCTCTCGGTCGAGCCGTCTGGCTCGATGGTCAGCGCGATGACGGTGAGGTCTTCGCGCGACGTCGGCAACTCGATCGGCGCATTGCTCGCCGCATAGTCCGCGACCACGGTGTGCTGCTCGTGCAGCGGCCATTCGCGCGACGGCACGGTCGAGCACGCGGCGATCGCGAGGACTAGGGGCAGCGTCGCCGCGAGGACGCGACGTGACGAAGTGCGCGAGTTGGCGAACGGCAAAGCGGCCATGGCGCGGCAAGGCTACGCAGCGGGCACTGCGCTGTCGCCGTTGGGCATGTGGCTCGCGCGGTGGCGCGGTGCGCGTCCGTCCATCCGTTCTGCCTGCCGATGTCGCGTCAGAGCCTGGCGAATCCGGGCAGCCCGCGCGGACGAAGCCCTCCGCGCGATGGAGCCGCACGACGGCCTTCGCTACAAAGGACCCATGACGAGCCACGGCGGCAACGACACTCCCATGCAGCACTCGGTGGCGCAGATCCTGCGCGAGGTCGACCCCGAGCCACTGCGCGAGGGCCTGCGCGACACGCCCAAGCGCTTTGAGAAGGCGATGCGGTTCTACACCGAGGGCTACAAGAAGGACGCGCGCTCGGTCATCGGCACTGCGCTGTTCGAGTCCGAGTCCGACGAGATGGTGCTCGTGAAGGACATCGAGATGTATTCGATGTGCGAACACCATCTCGCGCCGTTCTTCGGTCGGGCGCACATCGCCTACATCCCAGACAAGAAGATCGTTGGGCTGTCCAAGATCGCGCGCGTCGTCGACGTCTACGCGCGGCGCCTGCAGGTCCAAGAACGGCTCACGATGCAGGTTGCGCACGCGCTGCAGGACGTGCTGCAGCCGAAGGGCGTGGGCGTCATCATCGAGGCGCGCCACCTGTGCATGATGATGCGCGGCGTCGAGAAGCAGAACTCCAGCACCGTGACGAGTTGCCTGCTGTGGCTGTTCCGCAGCGATGAGCGCACGCGGACGGAGTTCTTGAAGCTCGCGCGCGGTTCGTAGCGCGCCGTTAGCGCCGCAGCGAACCGGTGCACCTAGCGCCGCAACGAACGGGGCGCGCGAGAATGCTGCGTCGGACGCAGCGAGGTGTGGTAGCAGGAGCCGGACTTGAACCGGCGACCTATGCCTTATGAAGGCACCGCTCTAACCAACTGAGCTATCCTGCCGTGGGGGCGAGGAAGTAAGCAGACGACCCCGT
>JBEELK010000197.1:0-8352 GCA_041168165.1 Planctomycetota bacterium
CGACGACGTCGTGGGCGTGGAACTCGGTGGTGCGCTCAAAAACGTGATGGCGGTGGCGACGGGCATTCTGGACGGCCTCGGCCTCGGCTACAATCCGCGCGCCGCGCTGATGACGCGCGGCGCGGACTTCGCGCGAGCGAATGCGCAATGCGTCGCCATCGAACGCATACAGCGGGCTTCCGAACTCAGAAAGCAACTCGCTCGCGGGGATGCCGCCGATCGCGAGTTCGCTGCGCGCATCGTTGCCAAGTGCTGACAACGCGCTGCGCACCGCAGGATCGTCGTGGGGCGAGGGATGCGCGCTGCGAGTCACGTTCGCACTATGCCGAGGGGTTTCTTGGCGCGCCAACGGTTGGGGCGCGGTGGCACGCGAGGAAGCGATCCAACTCCTGCCACCAACCGGGGAACGACTTCGTCACGACGTCGGGGTTCTCGATGGCGATGCCGGGTCGCGCTGCGCCGACGACGGAGAACGCCATCGCAATGCGATGGTCGTCGTAGGTCTCGATCACGGCTGCTTTCGTTGTCTGCGCGGGCTCGATGCGAAGCCAATCGGGGCCGCTCTCGGCCTTGGCGCCGAGTCGCTCCGCTTCCCTGCACGTGGCGGCGATGCGGTCGGACTCCTTGTCGCGGAGGTGGCCAATGCCCGTGATGGTCGTCGGTCCGACCGCGAGCGTCGCGAGCGCGGCGAGCGTCGGAGCGCAGTCGGGCGCGTCGGCGAGGTCCGCGTCGACGCCGCGCAGCGAAGCTCCTTCGATCGCGATCTCGTCGCCATGCCGCGCGATTGTGCAGCCCATGCGCGCGAGTGGATCGAGCAGCGCAAGGTCCGCATGCACGGAGTCCCTTCGGATGCCGCGGACGAGGAGTTTGGACTTCGTTGCCGCTGCGAGTGCGAAGAAGTAGCCGGCGCTGCTGGCATCGGGCTCGATGTCGAATCGATCGCAGCGGATCGAGCCACGCTCGCGGCAATAGAGCCCGGACTCTCGCAGCGACCATGCAACGCCGGCGTCTGCGAGCATGCGGCGCGTGAGTTCGAAGTAGGGCTTCGAGACCGCGTCGCCTTCGATGCGGATCGACGCGTCGCGATCCTCGAACGACAACATCAACAACAGGGCGCTCGCGAACTGCGACGAAGCGTCGCCGCGAACGCGCGCCTCGCGCTTCGCGCCGTCCGTTCCGTGGACCGCGATCGGCAGATGTCCTGCGCGCTCGATGCACTCGCATGGCACGCCGATGGCGCGCAGCGCCTCGACGAGGTCGGCCATCGCGCGTTCGCGAAGTCGCGCCGATCCTGTGATCGTCGTCGTGCCGTCCGCGAGAGCCGAGAACGCCACGAGGAAACGTGCGGGCGTGGCGCCGTGGCCGACGTCGAGTACGGAGCTCGGCGCGGCGAGTCGCATGCGATCGCGTTCGACGAAGAACGCGCAGTCGCCTGCCTTCACCGTGATCCCGCCGAACTGCGCGAGCGCGCTCGCGAAGCGGTCCGTGTCGTCCGCGCGCAGAGCCCCATGGATCTCCGTCCGCCCTTGCTGCAGCGCCGCGATCATCAGCGCGCGCAACGTGGCGGACTTGCTGCCAGGAATGCGCGGCTCGAATACAACGGAACTGGTCCGTTCGATGTGTTGGATTCGGCGGATGGGCTGGGGCGTCGACAAGCGGTCCCAGGCTACCGCAGTCGTGCTGCCGCGCTTAGCTCCGCGTCGCGGCGCGGCACGCGATCGTCACTGAGCGATGAGCGGCGCGTAGCCAGCCGAGGTCAGCGTCTCGCGGCCTTGCTCCGACTGCAGGAAGCGCAGCAAGGCGTCGCTGCGAGGATCGTCGGGATGCGCGATGCGCAACTGCAGCGTGCGAACCAGCGGGTAGCACGGGACTGCTTCGCCGGCCACCGACGGCTCGATGCCGTCGATCGACAGGATGCGGAGCGGCGCGCCGCGCGACAGTGCTTCGGAGGCGGCCTCCGCGGACATCGTGCCGATTGCGAATGGGTCGCCGGTGACGAGGCGCTCGCAGCGGTGGTCGCCGTAGAACGAGTTGCCCACGTCCGCGGCGCGTTCCACCGCAGAGCCGGTGAACTTGCGGATCGAATCGGCGTCGTCCGGGTCGGACGTGCGAAGGAAGCGGACCGGCGCATCCGGGCCGCCCAGTTGACGCCAGTTGGACAGGCTGCCGTCCAGCAGCGCCGCGACCTGCTGTCGCGAGAGGTTGGAGACCGTGCGGTGCGGGTGCGTCACGAACACGAGCGTGCGCGTGGCGATCGCATGCGCAGCAGCGGGCAAGTCGCTCGGTTGCGCGCCAGCCGACGAGTAGAGCCACGCAGACGCATGCAGCGGCAGCGATGCGCCGTCGATCCGCTCGAAGTGCACAACCGTGTGGCAACGAGACTCTGGCTCGCGCACCGAAATCGTCTGGGTCGTCGCCGCGGCAATCGTCGCCGTCGCTGGGCTGGCGACGAGTGCGAAGCGTTCCTCGCCGTGCGGCAGCGCGAACGCTGTCAGCACGGACGCGATGGAAAAGGGCAGGAGCACCGCAGACTTGAGCACGGGAGTGATAGCGCAATGTGCGTGCCGTGCGCGCAGTGTCACGGTTCTGGACGCGCGCGAGGCGGGTGTGTGCGGACTTCGGACGCCACATTCCACTGCTCGCGCCGCGATCCGGCGAACCGTAGGCTCTTTGCATGGTGTCCAGGGCCGGTGATCTGCCTTCCCACGTGATCGAGCAACTCGCGCACTCCGCGCGGTCGGTGCAGCAGCACGCATACGCGCCTGCTTCGCGGTTCCGCGTCGGCGCAGCGGTGCTCGCGGATGACGGCCGCATTTTCAGCGGCTGCAACGTCGAGAATGCGAGCTACGGACTCACGATCTGCGCCGAGCGCGCAGCCGTGTTCACTGCGGTGGCCAACGGCGTGCGCGCGATTCGCGCGGTTGCGGTGGTGACCGATCTTGTCGACCCTGCTCGGCCTTGCGGTGCGTGTCGACAAGTTCTTGCGGAGTTCGGTCCTTCGATGCAGGTGGTCCTGCTTGGTTCGGCCGGCGCGCAGTTGGTGACCTCGCTCGAACGGTTGTTGCCCGATCCATTCACGTTCCACAACTGGCCGTGACCTGAGCATTCGATGACGACGATGGCTTCCCGCATTGCTCCCGTAGACGCCGTGCAGTTGGAGACGCGCGCCCAAGAGTTGGCTTCGCGTTCGATCAAAGGCAAGGCGAAGGTCGCGGGCCTTCATCTCGCGATCCGCATGATGGACCTCACGACCTTGGAGGGCACGGACTCGCCGGGCAAGGTGCGGCAGTTGTGCAACAAGGCGAGGCGGCCGATGCCAGGCAAGAGCGACATTCCGTCGTGTGCGGCGGTGTGCGTTTATCCAGACCTTGTTCGCATCGCTGTCGAAGAGCTTCGCGGCAGCGGCGTGCAAGTCGCGAGCGTCGCCACGGGCTTCCCGGCGGGGCGCACGGACCTCGAGACCAAGTTGCGCGAGACGCGGCTCGCGGTGGAGGCTGGCGCCACCGAGATCGACATGGTCATCGATCGCGGCGCGTTCTTGTCGGGGCAGT
This sequence comes from Planctomycetota bacterium, assembly GCA_041168165.1. Classification (GTDB taxonomy): domain Bacteria; phylum Planctomycetota; class UBA1135; order UBA1135; family UBA2386; genus SXPK01. The sequence goes on from JBEELK010000197.1 coordinate 3,552, forward strand.
TCGATCGCGTTGGCGAAGAGATCGTGCGCGTCAAGGAAGCTTGTGGGCCTGCGCACTTGAAGGTCATCCTCGAGACCGGCGAGTTGAAGACCTACGACAACGTTCGCCGTGCATGCGCGATCGCGTTGGAGGCGGGCGGCGACTTCTTGAAGACGAGCACCGGCAAGGTCACGCCTGCGAGCACGCTGCCCGTCGTGCTGCTGATGCTCGAATGCGTGCGCGACCACTACCTCGCAACCGGACGCATGGTGGGGGTCAAAGCCGCTGGCGGGATCCGCACGAGCAAGGATGCCCTCAAGTACCTCGTGCTCGTCAACGAGACGTGTGGCGATCTATGGATGTCGCCGCAGTGGTTCCGCTTCGGCGCGTCCTCGCTGCTCAACGACGTGTTGATGCAGTTGGAGAAGGAGCGTCAGGGGCGCTACCAGCGGCCCGTGGATTTCAGCGCCGACTGACGAAGCAGCGATCGCTCGTCACGCGCGCGAACGCATGCGCCACTTGCGCAGGCGCCGGATCGCGAGCAACGCGGACGCAGTCGCGAACAGGATGGACGATGCGCTGAGGACGGCGATCTTGGCTTCCAGATCCGTGACGCGGAGCGAGTGGAGAAGTCGCAGCGGCAGCCACGTTGCCTTCTGCGCGCGTTCGAAGATGCGGGGGTAGTCATCAGCGTCGGCGCGTTGCATGCGCGGGCATGCTGCGAGGACCTCTGCGAGGATCATGGCGCGCAACTCTTCGGCCGCCGCGCGCGCGTCTTGGTCACTCGTGTCGCACGGAAGCACTTCGGCTTCGAGTTCGTGCCATTGCAGCGCGAGATCCGCTTGTCTCGACGCGATGCGTTGCACGACAAAGGTCAGTTTCTGTCCGGATGCGTCCGTCAGCAGGAAGCCGTGTCGACTGCGCTGGATGCGCAGCGACGCGTAGTGCGAGCCATCGCGGACCCTGAAGGCGCTCAGTTGCGCAATCGCCGCTTGCCGCGCATCCGGCGTGAACACGTCGTCCAACGTGAGGCTGTCTTGGATTCGAGTGGTTGCGCCGGAATCGAGTCCTTGGTCGATGCGGATGGACTGCCCTTCGCCTTCTGCGATCAACGCGTCCTGCAGCGAGTCGCGCCCATTCGCCAGTCGTCGCACGTGGCGCAGCCGTTGGCCATGGCCGAGCAGAGTTAGGTCCGCGTCGTCAAACCACGCTTCTTCAGAACGTTCTTCGAGGATCGACGACGCATACGAGCGTGCGCCAACGACCAGCTCGCCTTGAGCGTGCAGGCGCTGCGCGAGGAATCCGAGCAGCGGCTCGGCATCGGGCATGGTGACCCGGTAGCGGATGATGGCGGGATCGAGCGGCGGCTTCGCATCCTGAGGCTCCGATGGCATCAGCAGCGTCGCTGCTGCGCAGCACGCCCATGCGCCAAGGGCCGCGAGGTGAGGAGCGAAGACCATGACTTGGGAAGGCTAGCCCGCGCGGAGAGCCTCTGCGAACGGCGCGGCGCAATCGTCTCGCGGCGGGACGAGAGCAGTTTCTTCTGGGCCGAAATCCGCGGCGCGATCACCGAAGTCCACGGAACAAGTGCGTCCCACTCGTGCGTTTCAGTGGGCCTTTACCAGTCCTTCCCCGGCTGGCACATTGGTCCGTATCGCAACGGCGCGCCGGTCGCCCGATGCGTTCTGTCTGCTCCTCGGTCGTCGAGTGCGTGTGCTCTCTCATGCGCACTCGAGTCGCAGGTCACCGGTTTCCCTACCCACATCCCCACACGAGATCATGACTCGCATCCTCCCGCTTCTCTCTAGCGTGGCATTCTGCGTCGCCGCGAGCGCGCAGTGCTTCGAGACCAACTTCGGCACGCAGATCGGCCTCGGCGACGACACGCTGCTCGCAGCGCAGGCGCTCGGCTTCAACTTCCCGATGGCCGGCGTGAACCACACGCACATCATCCCCAACACGAACGGCGCTGCGTTCTTGCACACGGCCGCCACGGGCGCGCTCGGCACGACGGCGACGGGCTACAGCACGTCGGCTGCGACGATGCTGACCAACCTGCGCGGCGCTGCTGGTGGCGCCCCGCGTCTCGCGGCCTACTGGCGCGACCTCAACCTGACGGCGGCCAACACGGGCGCCGTCTGGGTCAACACCTCGGTCGCCAACCGCTGCGTGATCACGTGGGCCAACGCGGTGCACTTCGGCCAGACCTCGCCGGTCTTCACGGTCCAGATGCAGGTCTTCGGCACCGGTGAAGTCCGCTACTTCTACAGCCCGACGACGCAGAACACGGCGCTCGGCGCCACGGTTGGCGTGTCGAACGGCGGCGGCATTGCCGCTCCGGCGAGCGCGAGCGACCTGTCCGCTGGCTCGGTCGGTGTTTCGACGAGCCCGATCGTCTACCAGACGTTCACGGCGCTCAACACGTTCGACCTGCTGAACACGTCGGTCGGCTTCGTGCCGAACGCGGGCCTCGGCTACGACGTGATTAACACGCCGTGCGTGCCTGCCCAAAACGTCAACTACGGCGTTGGCTGCCCGAACATCTCGGCTACGGCCTACGAGAACTTCCCGGCCAACACGATCGACCTGTCGAACTCGGCGATCCGCCTGACGCCGACGGGCTCGGGCTACCTCTTCACGCCGGGCAACACGACGTTCTACACGCACACCGTCGCGGGCCTGGCCCTCGGCGATGATGCAGTTGGCACGCTGGCCCTGCCGGCTCCGTTCAACTATGCGGGTGGCTCGACGTCGACGCTGACGATCTGCAGCAACGGCTACATTTGGATGCAGTCGCCGAACACGCTCGCCGACTTCAGCCCGACGAACGCCGAGGTCTTCAGCGGCGCGGCTCGCCTGATGCCGATGTGGTGCGATGGCGTGCCGGACGGCGTTACCAACATTGCCAACGTGTTCGCGGAAGTCGACGCGATCAACAACAAGGCCTACGTGTCGTGGCTCAACATCCCGATCTTCGGCGGCGTTGGCGGCACGATGAACACGCAGTGCGAACTCGACCTCGCCACGGGCGCGGTTGAGTACCGCTACGGCGCGATCAGCTGTGGCAACGTCTGCATCGTCGGCTGGACCCCGGGCACGGGCGCTTCGGTCGTCGACGCGGGCAGCATCGACATCAGCACGCGCATCGTCGGCAGCTTCCAGACGACGACACCAGAGCAGCGCGCTCTCCGTCTCTCGACCGCGACCAACCCGGTCCTCGGCTCGACGATGACGTTCACGACCAACGAGATCCCGGCGACGGGCCTCTCGTTCTACCTGCTGAGCGCAGGCCAGTACAACCCGGGTCTCGACCTCGGCGTCATCGGCGCTCCGGGCTGCAACGCCTACATCACGCTGCCTGAGATCCTCAGCAGCCTGCAGATCGGCTCGCCGTCGGCTACGTCGAACCTGACGCTGCCGGCCGATCCGTTCTTCGTCGGCCTGTCGGTGTATTCGCAGGCTGTTGCGCTCGATCCGACCGCGAACGCGTTCGGCTTCATCACGAGCAACGGCGTGCGCAGCGTCCTGAACGTGTTCTGATGCGCGCATCGATGCTGGCGATCGAGCCAGCGTCGCAACGGGCCCGCACTAGCGATGAGCTAGCGCGGGCCCGTTTCATTTCGTCCACGTGCTTCCGATATGCAGATTTGCGTTCGGATGCGCGGAGCCGCATCCATCTCCGATCGCTGCGTTGGCACGAAGGTTATGCATCCGCACGTATGCCACCTTGCGCTCCGCCGAAGGTTCGATCTTCGAGTGGGGGCTTTACGGGATGCGTTGTTTTGGTTTCATCGATCTGTGCGCGCATGACTCGCGCAACCCGATGCACGAGTGCGTCGGAGTGCTCACAACCCCTCCTAGCCCATGAATCGCATCCTTCCGCTTTTGTCCTCCGTGGCATTCTGCGTCGCCGCTAGCGCGCAGTGCTTTGAAACCAACTTTGGCACGCAGATCGGCCTCGGCGACGACACGTTGCTCGCCGCGCAAGCCATCGGCTTCAACTTCCCGATGGCCGGCGTGAACCACACGCACATTATTCCAAACACGAACGGCGCTGCGTTCTTGCACACGGCCGCCACGGGCGCGCTCGGCACGACGGCGACGGGCTACAGCACGTCGGCGGCGACGATGCTGAACAACCTTCGCGGTGCAGCCGGCGGCGCTCCGCGCCTCGCGGCCTACTGGCGCGACCTCAACCTGACGGCCGCGAACAGCGGTGCGGTGTGGGTCAACACCTCGGTTGCCAACCGTTGCGTCGTCACGTGGGCTAACGCGGTGCACTTCGGCCAGACGTCGCCGGTGTTCACGTTCCAGATGCAGCTCTTGAGCACGGGCGAAGTGCGCTACTTCTACAGCCCGACCACGCAGAACACGGCGCTCGGTGCGACGGTCGGCGTGTCGAACGGCGGCGGCATTGCCGCTCCGGCCAGCGCTAGCGATCTGTCCGCTGGCTCGGTCGGCACGTCGGTGAGCCCGATCGTCTACCAGACGTTCACGGCGCTCAACACGTTCGACCTGCAAAACTCGTCGTGCGGCTTCGTGCCGAACGCGGGCCTTGGCTACGACGTGGTCAACACGCCGTGCGTGCCTGCGCAGAACCAGACCTACGGCGTCGGCTGCCCGAACATCTCGGCGACGGCCTACGAGAGCTTCGCGCCCAACACGATCGACCTGTCCAACACGTCGATCCGCCTGACGCCCAACGCGCAGGGCGGCTACACGTTCGGCGCGGGCAGCGGCACGAACTACACGCACACCGTCGCGGGCCTGGCCCTCGGCGATGATGCAGTCGGCACGCTCGCGTTGCCGGTTCCCTTCAACT
>JBEELK010000198.1:0-20647 GCA_041168165.1 Planctomycetota bacterium
ACAGCCTTCTTCTCGGAGAAGTCGTTGGCGAACAGGCACTCCCATGACTCGCCTAGGCCGAGCCGGGCCATGCCTCCGCCAGCGAAGAACTCGTAGAAGCCCAGTTGTGAACCAGTCATGACCGTTGCTCGCTTGCTGCCAAGACCCCGTCGGCGCGCGCACACGCAGCCGTAGCCGGCTTAGCCTTACCGCGCGAACTCACTCATCGCGAGGCCCTGACGCAGGAAGACTCTGTCAGCTTCGATATCCCGGCCGACCACGTTGGCGACCGAACCTAAAAGCGCAGCATCCAACTGGACAGGTGCATGAGCCCTCGAGTGGCTCCCGCCGACACGAAGGCCCTGCCACTCTCAGGGAGACTGCGGCGGGAAAACCCAGACTGCACAAAACCCCACCAAGCCGCTGCTTCGCGTCACTCGCCTTGGGCGACGACATCGCAGGGCACGCCAGCGGTGCACGGCTATCTGCAGCCTAGGCGGTGAATGGGCGGCAGCGCGCGCCATGGGAGAAACGACCGCCACGCGAGCGGCCTGACGCCGAGAGCGCGCGGCCGCGCCTCCGCATGCGGCCCACCGGGTGGTCGCGCCCAAAAACCACGCCTGCGCCACCCCGCCCACTCGCTAGACTTCTCGCCCCAAAACCCGGCCACCCCGGCCGGTGCTCACCCCCGCACCCACCCCACGCACCCAGCATGGACATCGTAGTCTGCGTCAAGCGCGTCCCGGCCACGGACACGGCGATCAAGATCGCTGCCGACGGCAAGTCCTTTGACCCCACCGGCGTGAAGTTCGAGCTCAACGCCTACGACGAGTTTGCCATCGAGCAGGCGCTGAAGATCAAGGAGCAGCTCAACGCTGGCTCGGTGACGGTCGTGACGATCGGCCCGAAGGCGGCGGAGAAGGACCTTCGCGATGCGCTCGCGCGCGGCGCCGACAAGGCGGTGCTGCTGTCGACGGAGCAGTGGGTCGTCGATAGCTGGGCGTGCGCGCAGGCGCTCGCAGCGTGGATCAAGACGGTCAAGTGCGACCTCGTGCTCTGCGGCAAGCAGGCGGTGGACGCGGACAACAACCAACTGCCGTCGCGCCTCGCGGCGATGCTGGGCTTTGGCTGCGTGACCGAAGTCGCCAAGCTGACGCTGGATAACGGCACGTTCACGGCGGAGCGCGACATCGAAGGCGCGCGCGAAGTGCTGACGTGCAAGGCGCCCGCAGTGCTGAGCTGCAACAAGGGCCTCAACGAGCCGCGCCGCGCCAACCTTAAGGGCATCATGGCCGCGAAGACCAAGCCCTACACGGAGACGCCCGCACAACTGCCGGAAGCCGCGATGACGGTCACGTCGCTCGCGCTGCCGCCCGCGCGCGCCGCAGGCAAGATCCTCGGCACCGTTGGCGACTTGGTCGCAGCGCTGCGCAACGAAGCCAAGGTCCTCTGATCCCGAGCGGAGCACACAACATGAGCAACATCGTCGTCATCGCCGAAGTCCGCGCGGGCAAGCTCAAGCGCCCGTCGCTCGAAGCCGTCACCGCTGGCCTGCAACTCGCAAGCAGCACGGGCGGCAAGGTCATCGCCATTGCGCTCGGCAGCGGGCTCGATGCAGCGGGCCAAGAACTCGCAAACAGCGGCGCGCACCAAGTCGTGCTCGTCGATTCGCCGAGCCTCGCCAACTTCTCGGGCGACGCCTACGCGCGCATCGTGACGGAGCGCTGCAAGCAACTCGGCGCAGCGGCCGTGCTGATGGCGCACACCGCGATGGGCAAGGATCTGCTGCCGCGCGTCGCCGCGCACCTCGACACGGGCCTCGTCACGGACGTGGTCGCAGTCGCATGCAACGGCGGCACGTTCACGGCGCAGAAGCCGGTGTTCGCGGGCAAGGCCCTGCTCAACGTGCAGGCCAACAAGAAGCCGTTCCTCGCGACGCTTCGGCCCAACAACTTCCAGCCCACGACGGGCTCGGGTGCTGCGATCGAGAAGGCGTCCGCCGACGCGGGCGACCTGCTCTCGGTCGTCAAAGAACTGATCGCCGCCGCATCGGACAAGGTGCCGCTGCAAGAGGCGAAGGTGATCGTCGCCGGCGGCCGCGGCCTCAAGGAGCCGCAGCACTTCAAGATGATCGAGGACCTCGCCGCGGCGTTTGGGCCCGGCGTCGCCGCGGTCGGCGCGTCGCGCGCGGTGGTCGATGCAGGTTGGCGTCCGCACAGCGAGCAAGTCGGCCAGACCGGCAAGGTCGTGAGCCCGACGCTCTACTTCGCGATCGGCATCAGCGGCGCGATCCAACACCTCGCCGGCATGCGCACCGCGCGCACGATCGTCGCGATCAACAAGGACGCCGACGCGCCGATCTTCAAGGTCGCGGACTACGGCATCGTTGGCGACGCGTTTGAGATCGTGCCGGCATTGACCAAGGCAATCGCCGAAGTCACCGCTTCCAAGTGAACGACAGACACGCCGACTCAAAGCAATCGCAATGACACTCAAGGCAGGCATCGTCGGGTTGCCCAACGTTGGCAAGTCCACACTCTTCAACGCCGTCACGCGCACGCAAAAGGCGCAAGCGGCCAACTATCCGTTCTGCACGATCGACCCCAACGTCGGCATCGTCACGGTGCCGGACGATCGCGCATACGTGCTGCAGAAGATCGCCAAGACCAACGTCGTGATCCCGGCGACGATCGAGTTCGTCGACATCGCCGGACTCGTCAAGGGCGCAGCGACCGGCGAAGGGCTCGGCAACAAGTTCTTGAGCCACATCCGCGAAGTCGACGCGATCGTGCAGGTCGTGCGCTGCTTCGAGGACGCAGACATCCACCACGTGTCGGGCACGGTCGATCCGGTGCGCGACATCGAGATCATCACGACGGAGCTCGTGCTCGCGGACCTCGAGTCGGTGCAGAAGCGACTCGACAAGCAGGAGAAGCAAGCGAAGCGCGGCGACAAGGAAGCGATCGCCGAAGTCGCCGTGATGCAGAAGCTGATGCCCGTGCTCGATCAGGGCAAGCCGGCGATCCTCTGCGAGTTCAACGCCGAGGAGAAGGTCATCGCCAAGGGTCTCCAACTCCTGACCGACAAGGCGACGATCTTCGCCTGCAACGTCAAGGACAACGAGCTCGCGACCGCCGACAAGAACCCCTACGTGCAGAAGGTCCGCGACTACGCGAAGGCGCACCTCGCGTGCGAAGCAGTCGTGATCTCGGCGCAGATCGAGAGCGATCTCGTCGACTTGTCGCCCGAGGACGCAAAGGCGTTCTTGCTCGACCTCGGCGTGCAGGAGAGCGGCGTCGGCTCGCTGATCAAGGCGACGTATCACCTGCTCGGCCTGCGCACCTACTTCACGGCGGGCGAGAAGGAAGTCCGCGCGTGGACCATCCACGCGGGCGACACGGCGCCGAAGGCGGCGGGCGTCATTCACACCGACTTCGAGCGCGGCTTCATCAAGGCCGAGACCGTCAGCTACGAAGACCTCGTGAAGTGCGGCAGCGTCGCGGTCGCGCGCGAGAAGGGGCTGTATCGCATCGAAGGCAAGGAATACGTCGTCGAGGACGGCGACGTGCTGCACTTCAGGTTCAGTGTGTGAGGGAAAGGGGGCGGCGCTCCATTGCGGAGTCCGCCGCGCCCAATCGTCGTCACGACCAGTGCAGTGAGGCAGAGCGACTCGCGTCGCCTACTTGAACATCACCTCGCTCTTCAGCGAGTACAGGATTGCGAGCATCTCGCGCTGCTCGTTGTCGCCGATCCCGTTCATCTTGCATGCCTTCAGCACGTCGTCGATGGCGGCGACCAGTTCGCGCTCATTGATGTTCATGCCCTTGTGTGCCGTCGGCATGTCGCGCCCCGTGTAGCTCTCGGCGCCACCAGTGCCGGCGCCGATGAAGTTCGCGACGTGGTTGATCAGCTCTTCCGGGTTGGAAGCCTCGAACCGGGTGCGAATGAGCTCGTTCTGGAGATGGAGATGGACGATGTCGCGGGCGAGCTTGCGGACGGCAACGGGGCCGCCGAGCCTTTCGTAGAGTGACTTGGTCATCGAAGTAGGCCTGGATTCCTGAGTTTTGGAGGCGGGCGAGGCTATCTGCCCTGGTTTTCCGTGCATGAGGCCACGATGAGAACGGAGGCCAGCAGGTCAGTTGCGGAGGATGTAGCCGGAGCCCCGGACCGTTTGGATCGAACCCGAGTGGCGGTCCAGCTTGCGGCGCAAAGACAGGATCACGACATCCACCACGTTGCTTCCGACTCCCTCTTGGCGCTCGCCCCAGGCGAGATCGAGGAGCCGCTTCCTGCTGACCACTTCGCCGCCCGCGTCGAGGAGCGCCTGCATCACGCCGAGTTCGAGCGGAGTCAGTTCAATCCGGTCACTGCCTATGAGCACGATGCGCCGAGCTGCATCGAGGACGATCTGGTCGAGGATTCCGAGTTCGTGGCGCACGAGTCGACGTAGCCACCCGTCGACCGAGCCCGGCCCGAAGTCGAGCACGGCACTCGCGAGCGGCAAACCCTGCCCCGCGCACGCGCCGACAAAACCAAGCTCACGGGCAACGGCTGCGTAGGGAGTGAGATCAGCGAGCGCGAGATACACGCGCCGCAGACGGGGCCGCAGAGCCAGATAGCTGCGCTTCACATCGAGCCAGCACGCTGCCTGCACCGCAGACGGCACCTCGCCTGCGTCGGCGGCGAGCCAGCGGCGCAGAAACAAGGTGGCTCCCCGCATGCCACGCGCCGCAGGCTCAAGGTCGGAAAGCCATGCAGCAGCCATCGCATCCGCTGCGAGCACCCCGTCAGGGACCGCGCAGGGATCGAACAGACAATAAAAACCGGCGACTTGGCCACCCGCCTCACGGACAACCCGGAACGTCTCGGGCGCAAACTCCCAATACCGCTGCAGGCTCTCGAAATCCCCGGATCCTCCATAGCGAGCGACAATGTCAAAGACTGTGTGTCGGTCCGCGGCAACGGCATCCTCCACAGCCAATCGCTGCGAGCCCTCGGGGAAGAACGCGCCACGAACCACCGGATTGTCCACCAGGTGGATGGCATCCGCGGTGTAGCGCCATAGGTCCCCTGCGCCGACTTGGTCTGTTTGGCGTTCTAGCGCACGCCAGGCAATGCGCTTGTAGGAAAGGAAGCGAGCTGGGTCGGCTGATTGCAGGTGCTTGGCAATCGCCTCATGCACCGCCGCGTGCAACACCAGCCCGTCCATTCGCCGTTCGAAGATCGGCAATTCGGCAAGCCGGTCATACATCGGCTGGGGCTGCTCCAACTCCAGCAGTTCGCCTAGCAATGGACTCGTGACTCTGCGCACAGCCGCGGCGGCTTCCACCGCCCGCCGCATGGCAGGATCGCCGATACCCTGCAGGAAGAACCCGGTGAGCTGACCCACCACATCGTGCAGCACCACATCCTGGAGCGATTCCCCGCGATGGTTCCGGACGGCTGCACAGGCGAGCTGTAGCGCCAACGGATGACCCTTGGCGAACCGCAGCAGCGCCGGTTGGTCCTCCGGCGCCACACCCCCTGCACGCAGCAGGTTCCGCGAACACTCCTCGTCCAGTTCGCGCAGCTTGATCCCCAAGAACACGCCGCCCACGCTCAGCCAAGCGGGATTGGGCTGCGCGCGGCGACAGAGCACAAGACGCAACCGACCGGCGATGCGATCCAAGAGGTGCGTTCGAATCCAGGAGTCGAGCAGCAGGAACTGGTCGTAGTTGTCGAGGCACAGCACGGAGACCGCATCCCCTGCCGCAGACAAAGGCGCGGCGAGCGCCAAGAGTTCTCGTTCGAGCGCAGACTCTGTGGGCTCAATAGCCCGACAGTCGAGCAGGTGGGCGGCATGTCCCTTGGAATGAGCATGGAAAAGGAACGCGCGCAGCAGCGCCGACTTGCCAATGCCTGGCACACCGTGCACATGGGCGACCGCGGGACCATTGCGGTCCAGAATCGCGGCTAGGGTGCTCAGTTCGTGCTCGCGCCCAATAAGCGCCGGAGCTCCAGCAGACTGTTGGGATTGCACTGGATACGACATGGCGTGAGAGTGTCGCTCAGAGCGCAAGGGATACCGCAATGGGTACACCTTCGCGCCCTTCCACTTCCTGCAAAGAAGCCGCCAATGCTCCGCTGCGACTCCACGATCGGCACGTACGCAGCGGCTCGGCCGGTCGGCGCTGAGCTTCAGACCGGCCTACGACGAACTCCGTCCCGATCAGTGGATGAAGAACGTCAGCGCGTTGGACGTGACTAGGCCCGCAGCGTTGGCCGCGAGGTCAAAGGTCAGGTTCTGCACGTTCAATGGGATGTTCCGCAGCGCTGGATCGACTGGGATCGAGAGCGGCTGACTGGCGACGCCATTGGCGTTTGGGAACGCAGTGAATTGGAGCAGGATCGTCGGAATCAACGCAAAGCACGTCGGCGCGGCGATGCCGACTGCCGGCAACTGGATGGGTCCTGGATCCCGCTGGTCGCTGAGCAAAAACAGGTTGAGCGAACCCAATGGCAAGCCGTAGCAGTCGAGGCCCATCGACGAGCCCATGCTCGCAAAGCCCGTGGCACCCATGTGCGGGATGTTGCCGGAAGTGCTGAGACAGCCTTCGCCGTAGACGCTCGGCAGCGTCGCGGGCACAAGCTGCCCGCGGAGCTCACCGCCGCCGAAGGCGACGCTGTGGACGTTGACGTACCAATTGCCCGCGCGCAGATCAGCGAGATCGGTGGCGCTCGGCGTGAACGTGCCAGACAGCACGCCACCAGCGAACGTGAGTGGGAACACCACCGGACCATTCACGCCCGCAGCGCCGCGGTGCACATGCGAGGCCACTGCGCCGCTCGAAAGGGCTTGGTAACCGCCGGTAACCGTCACGGTGCCGTTGGGATTGAGGATCAACTGCGCGCCGCCGACGCTGAGGCTCGGGTTGGGCGGCACTTCATTGCTACCCCGAATGACCGCCTGGAAGTGGTCGCCGACATCGCGACGCAACTGAGCGCGGATCTCGCCGCCCGGGAACGAAGTCGTGTGGATGTTGCCGTAGAGGCCGTCGGACAGCAGAGCAGTCATCTGCGCCGACGTGAGTCGCGGAGACACGCCGCCGTAGGTGCCGGAGGCGCCGTTCAGAGTGACGATCACTGGGCCGCTGACACCAGAAGCCGCCTGGTGGAAGTGCGCTGCGGAGACGCTGGTGAGGCCAGACGACTGCACGACGTAGACCAGTCGATTGTCCGGCTCGTGAAGCCACGCGGTCACCGTGCCGCTTGCCGTGCTCGCATTCGCCGGCACTTCTTGCGCACCAGAGAACACGCCCGTGAACCGCGTCGTCTTCGACAAAACCGCCTGGCCGCGGACCTCACCACCGGGGAACGCCCCGGTGTGGACGTTGAAGTAGGTGCCGGCCGTCGCCAATGCCGTCGCTTGTGGCGCCGAGAGCACACCAGAGCCCGTCCACGTGTTGGGCGACGTCTGCGTCATGCCGACCATCACGCCACCGTTCACGCCCGCAGCGCCGAGGTGCAAGTGAGCGGCAACCGATGGGCCCGTGAGACCCGAGTGGTAGCAGAACAACTGCACGTTGCTGGTCGCAACGTCGAAGCGCGCGACGCCGAATGCATGGCCGGTCGTAGCAGTCGGCGGGTTCTCTTGAGTGCCGTCGAGATAGGCGGAGTAATACTGAATCTGGGCAGTCGCCGAAGCGGCGAGCAGCGCCAGCGTGATGAGTGCGCGCATGGAATGGCAGTCCTCGAAAAGGAGATAGCTGTCGGATGCCGTCGGCTGCTTCGGTTGTGAGGCCAGCAGGACGGCAGGGGGTCAGCCAGCATGAACCACCCCACGGGGACCGACCACCCCCGCCGTGGATGAAAGTATGTCGCATCTCGTTGCGGCGCGCCGTGCTGACGCGCCCCATCGCGTCGTGCTGATCTTCCGGATCAGCGTGTGAGTCACGGGACCTTCTCGGAGGACAGCCACGTCACCTCACGATCGTCTCGACGAGCGCCGTCAGTCGAGGATCGCTTCCGGGCTGATCCTCGACAAAACCCTGCGCAAACAAGCGCAACCCGAGTAACTGCGGCTGCGCGGGCACGGCGAGCGAGAACGCGCTCACGCCGTCATTGGCAGAGAACGCAGCGAGGCCGAGCAGTTCGATGCGCGTCGTGTCGAGGCCAAGTTGCCCGAACGGCGGCAGTGAGACCATCGGCTGCAAGCGGCCGAGCGAGAGACCGACGATGCCCGCGCGACCCGCATTGCCGTAGCCAGGTTGGCTTGCGAGCTCGAGCACGATCGAGCCGCCGAGCGTCGGCGCCGTCGCGACCGCGACGTGGCGATGGCGATTCCACAGCACCTGCGGCGGCACGCCGAGACCCGTGAGCACGAGGTCCGCATCGCCGTCGCCATCGAGGTCGCGCGCGCGCAGTTGGTTCACAAGACCGGGGACGGTCGGCAGTCGCCACGTCGCGTCGACGAACACGCCGGCTCCGCCGTTGAGCCACAACGTGGGCTGGTTGTAGTTGATCGTGCCGCGCGGCCAATCGAGGTCGAGATCGCCATCGACGTCGACGAGCGCGATGGTCTGCGTAAACGCCGACGGCTGCGGCGTCGCGAGCAGTTGGATCGCAAACGCGCTGCCGCCCACGTTGCGCAGCATCACGTCGCCAATCGCGGATTGGCCGAGCACGAGGTCAAAGAACCCATCTGCGTCGACATCACCAACGGCCATCGCAACCGGCGATCCCAAGCCGCGCGGCAACTGCGAGGCAGTGACGTCGGTGAACACCGCGCCGCCGTCGTTGCGCCACAACGTGAAGCCGTCGCGCGATGCGACGAGGTCCGCGTCGCCATCCATGTCGAAGTCGGCAGCAAGCAACTGGAAGCACGTTCCAGGGAACGGTTGCGACGCAGTGAACACGCCTTGCCCGTTGTTGGTCAGCAACTGATTCTGGCCACCGCCCAACCAGTGGCCCGCGCACGCGATGTCTTCATCGCCATCGTTGTCGATGTCGACCGGCACCGCGCCGTGAATCGTCGGCAACGACGGCGGCAGGCTGCTCGTGATCTCCTGCCACGCGCCGCTTGGCAGGAAGCGAAAGAGCCGCGCTTGCGCATTCCACGTCAGCAACAACTCGCGCCGCTGATCGCCATCGACATCGACGAACGCGGCCGTGCGCATGTCGTTGGCCAACGTCGGCAACGCAGCAGTCAGGTCCGTGAACGCTCCGCTTCCGTCATTGCGATACACCTTCGGGCCCGTCGCCGCGATCAGCGCGAGATCGATGTCGCCATCCGCGTCGAGATCGCCAAACACCGTGTCCGTCGCGATCGGGAACGCGACGTTTGGGAGCAATGCGCTTTGGAACTGCCGCGGAGCTTGTCCGAGGGTCGACGCGGCAAACGCGCTGCACATCGCTGCGAACACAACGGCGCGGAGGGGTTGCATGGGTGGCGCATGCTACTCGTTTGCTGCGAACTCGGGGCGACGCTGGCCCCGTGCGGCCTCAGAGGCAAGATGCTCTTCTCGATGGCCATGTCCACCAAACGAGCGTCACTCGCAGCGCTGCTGCTCGCCGCGCTGAGCAGTTCTTGCGCCACCTACAAGATCGCCATCGAGCCGCCAGCGATGCGCGCGGACGCTCGCATGGAGACAGACCGGCCGCCGCTGCTCGTGTCGGTCGAGTCCACGTATGCGCCGTATCAGGATGGCGAGTTGTTGACCGCGGATCTGTATCCGCGCGATCGCGAGCACAAGAACGACGAGGAGCACCGCTACTGCAGGGCGTTCGTTGCTACGCAGCAGTTTGCGTCGGTCCACGTCGGAGCCCCGGGATCCGGGCTTCATTGCGCGCTCTCGATCGTGTCGGGTCGCGAAGCCCCAGACGAATGGCGCCGCGCGCTTTCCATTCTGCTGACGTTTGGCCAACTCTCGCACGAGCAGCGTGAGATCGTGCGCGTGACGGCGATCGTGAGCCTGCCCGGTCGCGCACCATCGACGTATTCGCTGCAAGGCCACATCACGACCAATGCGGTCGGCGGCGACGACACGCGCCTGCGCCGCCCATGGTCGCTGTGTGGACCAGAAGACGAACTCATGGCTGCGCTCACGGCTCAGTTGGCACACGACGGGTGGCTCGATGCCCCAAAGGAGCGCAAGTGAGGCGCATTGCTCAAGCTGTCGCGGCTGCAGGCGCCCTCATCGCGCTGTGCTCCTGCACCACCATCACCATCGAGCCGCACACGGATGTCGCGGTGATTGCAGCGAAGTCGAAGCAGCCCGCGCTGCACTTTGACTACCACCACACGTTCGATGCTCGGCTCGCGTACGCAGAAGCCGGAGCGGAGGGAGTGCGCGAGGTCGACGGCGAAGAGCTCTATCCGCTAACTCTCGAGTTTAAGAAAGCCTTGCTGCAGACCGGCGCGTTCGCAACCGTGACGAGAGCGAAGCCAGGATCGGGCCTGCATTGCGACTTCGAACTGCGCCGCCATCGACAGATGGCCAATAAGGGCGTCTTCCTCGTGTGGAGCCTTGGCTTGCTGCCAGACCACAAAAGCGACGACTTGGAACTGATCGCGACGGTCCGTGCCGAGGGCAAGGAGCCTCGCACCTATCGCGCGCGCACTCGCTCTTCGACGTGGCTGTGGCTGCCACTCGCGCCGATTGGCGCCGTGCAGTCCTTCACGATGCTGCCTGCGCTGCAACAGACGGTGGACTCGATCGCGGCACAGATGGCGCAGGATGGGTGGCTCGAGCGATAGGCGTGGCGCATGTTGCTCGCTTTGTCCCAGACCCCCGCCCCCCTCGCGTTCCGATCGCCGACCGGATTGGCTATGCGGACCATCATGTCCGCACCCCACGCAACGATCCTGCATCTCGTCTGCGCACTCGCTGCTGCCTCCGGGCTGCTCGCACAGACTCGCTTCGACCACTTGCAGAAGACGCACCTGCCCGAAGTGAGCAGCAGCGTGCTGGACATGTTGTGGTTTGACGCCGATGGCGATGGCGATCTCGATGCGCAACTGATCGGCGAAGCTCGACAACTGCTGCTGCGCACGGGCTCGCTGCAGTTTGCCGCTTCGACGGCGGCAACCGCGTCGATTGCCAGCTTCCGCAACCGCGCAGCAGCGATGGCGGACTTTGACGGGGATGGCGATCTCGACATCGCAATGGCGCGCGACGGCATCAATCGCCTCTACGCCAACAACGGCAACGGCACGTTCGTGGATGCGACTTCGACTGCGTTCGGATTCTCGATCGCTGGTTCGGAGTCGGTAGTAGCTAGCGATTTGGACGCGGACGGCGACGTCGACCTCGTGTTTGGCAACGTGGGCGCAGCGGATGTCCTGATGGCCAACGACGGAACGGGTCGCTTTGTGGCTCGACCAACGGCGCTGCCCAACAACGGCGGATCCAATGGGCTAGCGCTGATCGATGCGAATGGCGATGGCCATCGCGATCTCGTGCGCGGCGGCAACGCAGTCAGCGCCGAACTGCTGCTCAACAACGGACTCGGCGTCTTCGGTCCCGCGGCGCCGTTGCCAACCGTCCCAGGCGCAACGCTCGCGATCGTCACGGGCGACATCGACAACGATGGCGACCTTGACCTGTTGCTACCGAAGGACAGCGGCGGCTGCGGTCTGTTGCGCAATCTCGGCAACGGCGCATTCGCTGATGCAACGAGCTTGCTGCCGACGGGATTGCCGCGGCCGACGAAGGCGGCGCTGTTCGACCTCGACCAAGATGGCGATCTCGATATCGCGATCAGCACGACGAGCCGCACCGTGCTGCTGCAGAACGACCCGACGCGCTTCGTCGACGTTTCGTCGCGCTTGCCAGGGTCGGATGGCGCCGCGTTTGGCATCCACGCAGCAGACGCAGACGGCGATGGCGACAACGACCTGTTCGTCAGCAGCGGTCGCTTGCAGCTCTACGTCAACGAACGCGGCGGCCGCGAGTTTGTGGACGCGACGGGCTCGCGCATCGACTACGTGCAGCCGTGCTCGCGGCTCGTCGACATCGACAACGATGGCGACCTCGACTTGCTGACGGCGCCATTCAGCAATCCCGCGTGGGGCATCGTGCACGTCAACGACGGCAAGGGGACGTTCCGCGACGAGACCTCCGCGCGCTGGAACCCGACTGGCACGCAACGCACGTTCTATGCGTTTGCGGTCGGCGACGTCGATCGCGATGGCGACCAGGACATCGTGCTCGGACAGAGCGGGCAGGATCGCTTGTATCTCAACGACGGCAGCGGCCGCTTTGTCGACGCAACGGCCACGCACCTGCCAGTCGATGCCGATCGCACGACGAGCCTCGCGCTCGCGGACCTCGACAACGATGGCGATCTCGACATCGCTGCGGCCAATTCGCTGCAAGCAAACCGCGTGTGGCGAAACGACGGCACGGGGCGCTTCGCGACGGCTGCCAATACAATGCCGAACGACGCGTTTTGGTCGCAGGGCATCGCAGCGGTCGATGTCGACGGCGACTTGGACTTGGACTTGATCGTCGCGGACTGGAACACGCAGACCGGAACGCAACCACGGCTCTACCTCAACAGCGGCGCGGCGACGTTTGTCGACGCCACCGCAGGCAGGCTCACGGCAGGACGCGCCAACGACGGCGGCGTCGCGAGCGCGGACATCGACCGCGATGGCGACATGGACGTGGTCGCGCTCGGCGGGCTCTACGTCAACGACGGCACGGGCACGTTCGTCGATGAGACGACCGCTCGCATGCCGGGCACTGTGGGGCTCGAGCCTCGGTTTGCAGACTTCGACGGCGATGGCGACCTCGACCTGATTGGCTACCAGACGTTGTTCTTGAACGACGGAACGGGCCGCTTCGTTGATGACAGCAAGAGCTTCGCCGGCAGCGGGTTCGGTGGCGCGGTGCCTCGCCCTTATGCAATCGGTGACGTGGATCGCGATGGCGATGCGGACGTGGTCGGCAGCTACGACGTGTTTGCCAACCTGCATCGCCACCTGTCGTCGCGCCTCTTGCCGCGCATCGGCGGAAGCTATGAGGTCGATGTGCACGCCACGGCTAGCAACGGCGCAAGCGACAGCCTCGCCATCGTGTTTGTCGCCGCGAGAACGTTGTCGCGCCCCATCCGCATCGGCAGCTTTGGGCTGCTGCACTGCAACCCGCTGACGATCTTCGCTGCGGATGCGATCTCCGTGCCTGCGTCCACGGGCATGGCTAGCCGCAGTTGGTCGGTGCCCAACGTCGCAGCGCTCGCAGGCATCGACTTCTGTGCTCAGGCCCTCGTGATGCATGACGCGTCGCCGGGTTCGTGGCGATTCACGAACGTCGCGCGCGAGACGATCGTGCGGTGAGGTAGGGAGCTCACCGCATCGGAAGGCAGAGCAATTCGAGCTCGCCCGCGATCGGCTGCAGCAGCGCTCGCGCCCGCGCCTCGTCCCACGGCGACGCGAATGCGCCGAGGACGCAGAGCGCATTCGTCTTGTCGACATGCGGTCGCACCATCCACTGCCCAGGCGCGCCCGCTTCGCGCAGCGCGGCTTCGCAGCGCTGACCAACAGCTTGTCGATGCGCGATCGAGCGGCCGCGTTTGCTCGTCGCGAATCGAAGGTCCCCAATGCGGTCCTTCAGGTCATCGAGGGTCGCCTTCACCGCTTCGCGCGCGTAGGTCGAACCGCGCATCTCCTTGCCGAATGCCTCGATCGCGACCTTCCGCTGCTTCAGCTCGTCGAGCCCCGCGTCTTGATCAACCTTCAACTCGTCTTGGAACGCGACGTAGCGCTCGATCTGCTCCATCGACGCAAACGCAGCCGATCGCTGGCTCCAATCGCCGATGCCGTGCACAAAGCAGAAGACCTTGCCCTTGCCATCGACGGCGAGCACATCGCCGTTGTCATCGCGACCAATAGGCGTGAACTCGGAAGGGAATCCATCGAGGCCACTGCGGTCCTTCGTCAGCGTGATGCGAGTCATCGTTTCCGCTCTCATACGCGCAATGCGGCGCACAGTCGCCCCCTCACACCTTGACGCCCTTCTACTTCCCCCGCCGGAAGAGCCACACCGCCACGACCGCGAACGCCGACTCGAGGATGCGCAGCGTATCGATCGCGTGGCTCGCCACTGCTTGGTCGTCCGTGAACGAGGCGACGGGTCAAGCCAAGCGAGTGTCTTCTAGGCCTCGCGACGCGCAGCCATTTCCTTCGCCGTCGCTTCTTGCTGCTCCCACTGGCCATAGACAGAGCCTTTCGACGCGAGCTGCATGAGGCGCTGACGAAGCTCAGGCGTGAGCGCACCGGGTGCTGCGCGGCGGAACGGCGTTCCGGGCAGCGGCAAGAACGTGTGACCGTGCACGCGTGCGCCCATCGCGACGAGGCGATCCATCAACTGCAGCGTCTTCTGCACGTCGTCTTCGGTCTCGCCCGGCATGCCGAACAAGAAGTCGACGTGCGGCACGAAGCCATGCTCGACGCACAACGCAGTGCCGCGCTCGATCGTTGCGACGTCGTGGCCGCGCTTGCTGTGCGCGAGCATCGCGTCGCTGCCGGATTGGCCGCCGAGGATCAGCGAACGGTTGTCGACGTAGCGCGACAGCAATCGCAGCGCCTCGTGCGTGACGTGCTCGGGCCGCACTTCGCTAGGGAACGTGCCAAACCACAGCTTGCGCTGTGGTCCGATCTCGTTGCGCACCGTCGACAACAACGCTTCGACCGCCGCGAGATCCGGTTGCTCAGTCTGCGTGCCGTAGCTCATCGAGGTCGGCGTGAGGAAGCGATAGTCGCGGAAGTTGCACGACACGAAGTAGCGCACCCACTCGCGCACGTTCTCGACGCTGCGATGGCGGAAGTTGGCGCCCGCGAAGAACGGCGTTTGGCAGAAGCGGCACGCGTAGATGCAGCCGCGCGTGATCTCGATCGGACCGTGACGACGATGCGCCGGCGCGCACGGCGGGAAGTCGTCGAGCTGCACGCGCTCTGCCTTGCCGTTGCGTTTCATCGGCGCGGACTTCACGTCGCTGCCATCGAGCCACGCCGTGCCTTGCAGTCCACGCGGGTCTTCACCGCGCAACATCGCGCGCACGATCTCGCGCACGAGGATCTCGCCTTCGCCGATCGCGACGAGGTCGAAGCCCGCGCGCAACGTCTGCAACGGCTCCGCCGACGCGTGCACACCGCCGACGACATGCAGCACGCCGTGCGACGACGTCCGCGCGCGCACGGCGCGCAGCTCCTCCGTCATCTCCGCGAAGTCCGGCGAGTAAAACGACCAGCCGACGAGCACGCGGCAGCCACGCCGCTGCGCCTCGTCGATCGCCGCGCACACCGCGTCGACGCCGTTGCCGAACGTGATCTCTACGTGCGCGACATCGGGCGCTGACTCCAACGCGCCGGTCAACACGTGGAATGCGAACTTGCCCGTGCGGCGGTAGGCCCACACGACGGCGAGGTCGCAGGCGTTGGTTGAGGTTGGCGCGGCGGCGGACATCGGCGCGGACCGTAGCGAAGGCCGCGGAAGCCGCAACCCGTTGTGCTGCAACGCCTAGGAAGTCGAACGGGCGCGCCGGTCCTCGGCTGCTTCGACCCGAGTGCGCGCCAAGAGAACTTGTCCCGCGGCACCGAACGCGCAAACTCCCCGCCCGGCAGACAAGGAGGCCTCACATGTTCGCGTTGCGGATGCGTCAGAAAGAGTCCGAGTTCTATTTCGTCAGCTACCCAGCCAAGGCGTTGCTTGAGAAGGTGCGTTTCGTGTCGCGCTTCTACGGCGAACGCGGCCAGTCGATCGGCGGCGACGTGACCACGGCGAAGGAGCCCGATGAAGTCGAGCGCTACGTGCAAGCGATCGAGAAGCACAGCGGCTCGTTCCAGCGCGAGATGAACCGAAGGAAGGTTCGCCAAATCCGCGACTTCTATCGCAACGAGACGCGCCAGCCTGTGATCCCCGGCGCAGTGCTGCTGTTTACCGCCGAGAAGCTCTCGTTTGAGCCGATGCGCGGCAACGCGACCGCGGGCGAGCTCCAGGTTCCAAAGAGCGACTTCCTCATCATCGATGGCCAACACCGCTTGGCGGGTCTGCACTTCTATCTGCAGGAGAAGGACGCGGATCCGAACGTCGAAGTGCCCGTGATGATCTTCGACGGCAAGACGACGGACTTCGCGACCGAGATGTTCGTCGTGATCAACAGCACGCACACGCGCATCAACAAGTCGCACCTCATCGATCTCTATGAGCGCATCGAGTGGGGCACCGACCCGGACAAGAAGTACGCGGCGTCCCTCGTGCGCGCGCTCTACGAGAACGGTGACTCGCCGCTGCAGTACCACATCAACATGCTCGGCGGCCGCAGCGGCCAAGAGATGTGGATCAACCAGGCGCAGATCTTCAGCGAGGCACTGCGACTCGTCGGCCATAAGGCCGTGGCGCCGCGACTCGAAGACGGACGCGGCCGCAGCAAGGACCGCGGCTACGGCTTCGTGCGCGACGTGCTCAAGGCATGCCGCGCAGGCTTTGGTGATGCATGGGGCGACAACAAGGACAGCATGGTCACGCGCGATGTCACGATCGCCGCGATGCTACGCCTCGTCGCCGACGTGCTGCCGACGCTGGACCGCGACGCGAGCCCGGGCACTGAGTTGCAGAAGTCGCTCGAAGCGCGCTTTGCTCCGCTATCGGAGATCGTCCGCGACTTCCGCCGCGATGGCTTCTGGGAGCGCTTCCCCGCGCGCGGCCAGCATGAGCGCATCGAGATCATCAAGAAGCGGATGGCGCGGCAGGTTGGGTTGGGCTGAGGGCGGGGTGTCCGCTCATGCCGGTTGCCAGATCCGCGCAATCGGCAACGCAATCGTTCCAGCGTCGATGCGCCAGCCGCTCTTGCCGGTGTGAAGCACGACGCCCGTGACTTGGTCTTGGCCGAGCTTCTTCTGTAGCGCGCGGATGCCCCTGAGGTCTTCAGCGCGCACGTCAGGCGATGCCTTCACTTCGATGGCCAACACCGAGCCATCCACGCGCTCGATCACGAGATCGACTTCTTGGCCATCGTGGGTTCGCCAATGTCCGACATCGACTGGCGCATCAAGCCAGTGGGTTTGCTTGAGGATCTCGCCGACGACGAACGTCTCAAGCAAGTGACCGAACTGCTGCTGCGCGCTCGCCTTCGCGGCGAGCAACTTCTCTGGAGTCACGCGCAGCAATCGAGAGGCCAATCCCGTGTCGAGAAAGTGGACCTTTGGCTTTGCCGCTGCGCGCGACAACAAGGTCGTTCCCCATGCTGGCAGCACGTAGTGCAAGAAAACCGCCTCTAAGAGCCGCAGGTACTCCTCGACGGTCTTCCGATCTGCTTCGAGCCCCTTTGCAATCTCAGTGGTGCTGAGCAACTGCCCTGTCCGCGCAGCAACAGCGAGTGCCACCTTTGGGAGAACGACGCGGCGACGAACCTGCGCGAGCTCCGCGACGTCCTTCTCCAACGTGAGCTGCACGTACTGCTCAAACCACCTCGCGCGCGCAGCCGCATTCGGAAGCCTCAAAGCCATCGGCATGCCGCCGTATGCGACGCGCTCTGCGTAGCTCTCGCGATCCACTGCGACATCCGCGAAGGATGGAGTCTCGCCCGCGAGCAACTGCTCGACGAAGACCTCCCTGGAGCCGATAAGTTCGCCTTGGCTGAGCGGCCACAGCGGCACGATGTCCACGCGTCCAGTCAGCGACTGCGCGATCGCAGGCACGGCCCCGTAGCGAGTCGACCCCGCAAGCACGAAGCGACCGGGCCTCGCGTCGCGGTTGAGCAGCCGCTTGATGACCTCCAGCGTTTCGGGCACTCGCGCATACTCGTCGATCAACACCGGCCGCTCGGCCTCGAGGAAGCGGCCAGGGTCTGCAGAAACAGCCCGCTGGACCGCAGGATCGTCGAGGTCCAAGACCTCGACCCCCAAGGACACTGCCAACTCCGCCAAAACCGTGGATTTTCCCGAGGCCCTAGGCCCCACGATGGCTACCACGGGCGATGTCGTAAGTCGTTTTTGAGAAGTGCCTAAGGCTCGCCGCTCGACGGACTTCTTGATCTGGACAAAGGCTGCCATCGCAACCCCGATCGTATCGGCTATTCCTCAGATTGGAGGCGAGTTGTTCCCTATTTTTGAGGCGTATTATTCCCCAAATCTGAGGCCCGACCAACCACTACTCCTTCACCGCCCCCCGCGACTCCACCACCCTTCGCTCCCGCTCGGCGCGAGCCGCGACCGAGCCGATCGGCTCCGCCTCGCGCGACGGACACAGCTCGTTGAGCGGGCAGCGCTCGCACTGCGGGCCCTTGGCGAGGCAGATGTAGCGGCCGTGGAGCAGGATGCGGTGGCCGCCGTCGGTCCATTCGTCCTTCGGAATACCCGCGCAGAGGTCCTGCTCGATCTTCTCGGGCTTGGTCGCGGTCGTGAGTCCGAGCTTCTGGCTCACGCGCATCACGTGCGTGTCGGTCGCGATGCCGACAGGAATGCGATACGCGGTGCCGAGCACGACGTTGGCAGTCTTTCGCGCGACGCCTGGCAATTCGATCAGCTCCTCCATCGTGCGCGGCACTTCGCCGCCGTGGCGGTCGACGAGCAGCATGCTGCACTCCTGGATCGCTTTGGCCTTGTTGCGGAAGAACCCGGTCTTGTGCACAGCCTCCTCGACCTCGGCGCGCGGCGCCGTGGCGAGCGCGGCGGGCGTCGGCCACTTGGCGAACAACGCGGGCGTCACCGCGTTGATCGTCTTGTCGTTGCTCTGCGCGCTGAGAATCGTCGCGATGAGCAACGTCCACGGCGACGAATGGTCGAGTTCGCAGTAGGGCACGGGGATCGCGGACTCCAACGCGCGCAGGAGCGAACGCACACGCGCGGCGTCGAGCGGTGCAGACGATGTGCTCGCAGCGGACTTCGCGGGAGCGAGATCAGCAGACTTCTTCTTGGCAGCCACGCGCGCAACGTAGCCGAGTTCGCACACAGCGCACGCCCGAGGCGCGCGCAAAGCGTGTCATGCGCGTGCGCCGAAGATGTCGGTGCCGACGCGCACGATCGTGCTGCCGCGCAACACTGCCGTCTCGAGGTCGCCGCTCATGCCCATGCTGAGCACGGGCAACGCGAGACCCGTCTCGTTGCGAAGATCGCGCAACAACGCATGAACCAGCGCGAACGTCGGCGCAGGATCGCCCTCTACCGGGCCCATCGCCATGAGGCCTTCGATCGAGATCGAAGGGCACTTGCTGCGCACGTGCGCGAGCAACGCGCGAACGTCCTCGGGCAAGCAGCCGTGCTTCGTCTCCTCACCGGTCGCGTGCACCTGGATCAGCGCGCGCAACTTCGTGCCGCGCTTATTGAGCTCCTTCTGCAACTCATCCGCGAGCTTCGCGCGATCGAGGCTGTGCAGCATCGCGAGGCCCGGCACGTCGAGCAGGTCCTTGGCCTTGTTGGTCTGCAGCGAACCAATCATGTGCCACTCGATGCCTGACAGCTCCGCGAGCTCGAACGCCTTTAGCGACAGCTCCTGCACGCGGTTCTCGCCGAACGCGCGCTGGCCCGCTTCGAACGCGGCGCGCGCAGACGATGCGGGATGGAACTTGCTCACTGCGAGCAACTCGACCGCGCCGTGCTCGCGACCCGCCGCAACGACCGCGGCGTCGATGCGCGCGCGGACGACGGCGAGGCGATGGATCACTTCGCTGCGGTCCATCGTGTTCCTTTAGTCGCGCGCTCCGCAGTCTGACCAATGCGCGGTCAGCGGCCCGGGAAAGCGCATGCGGCCGCGGCGCACGAGCGCCGACTTGCCCGCGAAGTCGAAGCCTGCGAGCAACGCATCCCACGCCTCGTAGTGATCACACTCCATCACCCACACCTGCAGCGCGTGCTGCACGCGACCATCGCCGCGGTGCTTCTCGCCGAGGTGGCGCGCGACGTTCTTCATGAACGACTCGGTCTCTTTGACGAACGTCGTGGGCGCGACGTCCTCAGGCCGAAACTGGAACGCATCGATGAGGCTGTCGCGGTACGCGATCGCAACTTGGCGCATCGACGCGCCGAGCAGGATGTCTTCGATCGCGCGCTTTTGGTCCATCGACGCGCAGCTCAGTGGCGGAAGTGGCGCACGCCCGTGAACACCATCGCAACCTGCGCTGCATTGGCGGCGGCCACCACTTCGGGGTCGCGCTTGCTGCCACCTGGCTGGATCAGCGCCGTGACGCCTGCGTCGGTGCAGACCTGCAAGCCGTCCGCGAACGGAAAGAAGGCGTCGCCCGCGGCAACCGCGCCCTTGGCGCGATCGCCAGCCTTGTGGCACGCGATGCGCGCCGAATCGACACGGCTCATCTGGCCTGCGCCGACGCCGACCGTCCAGCAGCTGCCGTCGTCCTCGCGGCGCGCGAGCACGATCGCGTTCGACTTCACGTGCTTGCACACCGACCAAGCAAAGCGCATGGCAGCGACTTCGTGGTCCGTAGCACTGCGCTCGGTAGCGGGCTGGAGCTGAAGGCCTTCGCGCGGCATGTCCGCGGTCTGCATCAAGAAGCCGCCGCTGACCTGACGGCCAACAAAGCGATTGCGCGCGGCAGCATCCGGCAGTCCACCGAGCTCCATCACGCGCACGCTCTTGCCCCACGTCGCCTTCTGCAGCGCCGCGAGTGCGGCGTCGTCGATGTGCGGGGCGACGATCACTTCGAGAAACGTGCCCGTCGCGACGACCTTCTC
>JBEELK010000199.1:0-5313 GCA_041168165.1 Planctomycetota bacterium
CGCGCCAAAGCACGGGTAGCGGCGGATCTTGATCTTCTCCTGGCCCGGATCGAACTCCTTGATGAGGTCGCGCAGGCGATCGAAGACGTCGCCGCTGCCCTTTTCGGTGCAGTCGCCGCCCTCGCAGACGTAGCAGAGTCGGTTGGTCATGTTCGCGTCGTGGTCGGGGACGGGCGAAGCGATCGGCGCTCCGCCCGCGAGTCGTCGATCAGTGGAACTTCACGTACTCGAAGTCGACCGGCTGGTTGTTGGGGCCTTGCTGCGGCGGCGCGATGTAGTTCGCGAACTTGCCGGGCTCGGTGACCTTGACCATGCACGAGTTGACGTAGTCGCGATCCGCTTGCGTGGGCAGCCACTTGGTGTGGTTGTGCGTCCACGTCGCTTCATCGATCAGTTCGCCAGCGGGGTTGAACTTGAAGCCCGCGTAAACGCCCTGGTAGCGGTGGAACTTGTGGTCGGGGAGCTTGATGCGCTCGCTGACGCCGAGCTTCTCGAGGTCCTTGTTCCAGCGATCGACGATGCGACGGCAGTCGGCGATGTAGGCATCGAGCAGCACTGCGTTCATCGCGCGGCGCAGCGGGATGTCCCGCTTCTCGATCTTGCCGTCTTCGGTCGGCACCTCGAGCGTGTAGTTGGCGTTGAGCGCCTTGGGATCCTTGTAGATGCCGTCGCTCTCGCGATAGCGACCCTTGAGCCCGCTCGCGAACGACTCGGACGCGTTGGTGCTGTCCTCGCCGCCGAACAGGTCCATCGAGCCCGTGAACCAGAAGTGCACGTAGCGCTGGATGATGTCGAGCGGGATCGCGCCCTGCGTGCGCGGGTCCTTGCCCTGCGCCATCAGTTCGCCCGTGCGCTTGATGATGCGGCCGACGCCGTTCTCGCCGGTCTGCAGGTGATACGCCTCTTCCGCGAGCATGAACTGCGTCGTGCGCGCGAGCGGGTCAAAGCTCGACTCGGCGAGCGACGCGAGCTGGTACTTGCCGTCGCGGTCCATGAAGGCCGTGAAGCAGAAGAAGTCCAGCCAGTTGGTCACCGGGTAGTTGAACGCCTGCAGGATGCGCGGGTTGTCTTGGTCGCCGCTGTGGCGATCGAGCAGCGCGTCCGCTTCATCGCGGCCATCGCCGCCGAAGTGGGTGTGCAGCAGGTAGACCATCGCCCACAGGTGGCGACCTTCTTCGACGTTGACCTGGAACAGCGAGCGCAGGTCGTAGAGCGACGGGCAGCAGTGGCCCAGCATGCGCTGCTGCTCGACCGACGCGGGCTCCGTGTCGCCTTGCGTGACGATCAAGCGGCGCAGGCGGTTGCGGAACTCGCCCGGCACTTCGCTCCACGCGCTTTGGCCGAGGTTGTCGCCGAAGTGGATCTTGCGATCGCTCGGACCGTCCGCGAGGAAGATGCCCCAGCGGTAGTCCGGCATCTTCACGTAGTCGTAGTGCGCCCAGCCGCCCTGGCCGACGCCGACAGCCGTGCGCAGGTAGATGTCGTGCTTGTTGAAGTCGACGGGCCCGACGGTCTGCCACCAGTCGAGGAACTTCGGCTGCCACTTCTCGAGCGCCATCATCAGGCGCTTGTTCTCGCGGAGGCCGACGTTGTTCGGGATCTTGGCTTCGAGGTCGACAGTGCTCATGGGATCACGTCCTTCTCCAATCGAACTTGGCGCTCTCCGGAGCGCCGTAGCGGGTCAATGCGCCTTCGTCGCCAGTGGCGTTGGGGCGCGTGAAGATCCAGTTTTGCCACGCAGACAAGCGGCCGAAGATCTTGCTGTCGCAGTTCTCGGCGCCGCCAAATCGCAGCGAGGCTTCCATGCCGGTCAGCGCGTCTGGTGACAGCGAGACGCGCTCTTCGATCGCGATGCGCGTGTCGTCGTCCCAGTCCACAGGATCCAGCAGATAGGTGCACAGGCCCTGCTCGTCCGCGTCCGCGCCCGACAGCGTCGGCTGCTCCTTGGCGAGCGACTCGGCGTGCTCCGGGTTCTTGAGGAAGCGGTTGTGCAAGCGCGTGATGCCGTGCGTCATCGGCAGCGCGCCATTGCTGAGCGGGCCAACTTGCATCACGGCCTTCTCGTCATCGAGCAGGTAGATGCGGTCGCAGCCGAGCGCGAGTTCGAGGAACACGCCGGCGAAGCACGACTCCGCGTCGACCATCGCGAACATCGAACGCGCGGTCACGTCCCAGCGACGGCACGTGCGCGCCATCTGCATGAGGATCTCGTTGACGAACCAGTTGCTCTGGTTGGCGAGCAGGTCCTTCTCGACTTGCAGCAGCGCCGCGCGATCGCCGCGCGTCTTCAGCACCAAGAGGCCGACCTCTTCGTAGCCAAAGCGCAGTTGGCAGATCGCATCGTCGAGCTCGCGCATGCACTGCAATGCCCACACCGACGAGCCCGCCGCTTCGTACTCCGCGCCGGTCTTTGGCTGCTTTGTCTTCGGCGCGTGCACCGTCACCGTGGCGACGCGCTTCTGCGCATCGACATCGACTTCGACGTGCGAGTAGGCAAAGCCCTTGTCGGTCGTCTTCGCGTGGATCGCCGGCAGCTCGATGCCCTTCGTGGCCTTGTTGGGCAGCGACGCGGCGAGTTCCTTGGCGCGCGCCGTCACCTTGTCGGCGAACTGCGACTTCGGCCAGATCGCGTCGACGAGGCCCCACGCGAGCGCCTTCTTGCCGCGCAGGCCTTCGGCCATCGTGCAGAAGACGTCGGCGCGGTCGCGGCGCACCTTGCGCTTGTCGACGAGGCGCGTGAGGCCGCCGGTGCCGGGCAGCACCGCGAGCAGCGGCACTTCGGGCAGCGACACCGCGGAGTTGTTGTCGTTGACGAGGTGGACCTCGTCGCACGCGAGCGCGAGCTCATAGCCGCCGCCGGCGCATGCCGCGTTGATCGCGCAGATCGACTTGAGGCCCGAGTTGCGGCTCGCGTCTTCGAGCGAGAGTCGCGTCTCGTTGGTGTACTTGCAGAAGTTGACTTTGAAGGGGTGCGTGCTCTCCGCGAGCATCCAGATGTTGGCGCCGGCGCAGAACGCGCGCTCATTGGCGCTGCCGACGACGACGACCTTCACTTCGGGGTGCTCAAACCGCAGGCGCTGCACGACGTCGCACAGCTCCATGTCCACGCCGAGGTCGTAGCTGTTGAGCTTGAGCTCGTAGCCCTCCCGGTAGGGGAAGTCGGCGTTGACGTTCATGCGCAGCGTCGCGACGTCGCCGTCGAAGCTGAGCTGCCAGTGCTTGTAGGAGCTGGGGTGTCGGTTGAAGTCGATCATGGAGCGGCTCGAGAGTGGCTTTCGAGTCAGTGGGGCGAGCATGCTGCCGCGCCCTCGTCCACGGCTCAAGCAGCATATCGCAGAGAATTCGTGGGGAGATGCTGCACTATAGTGCACTTCTGCGGAAAAGTGGGGCGGGCGAGGCCGCGGCGGCGTGCGCACAGAAAAAATGTGAGGTCGCCGCGTGCGCCCGGGCGAGTTCGGTTCTTCCCCCGGTGTGACGGGCGCAATGCCCGCACGGTCCGGACCCCCGCCGTTGTTATCCCTCTCCCTCGATGAGCCCGCAAAGCGCAGGGCCAAGCACCTTGCCGTCTTCACGGCGCGGTCGGGTCTACGTACCCGAAATGCCCTGAGCATTTGCGGTCAAGCGATAGCGAGTTGGCGGGGACCCGTGGCAATGCGAGCCGTCGACTGCGACGGACCTGCCGCGCAACCGGACCGCGCTACGGCCCGCCGCCCACTTGGGCGCGCGTGCGCCGAGCGCCTCACGACCGAACTTCCGCACCGGATGGGGCCCTCACGCGGTCCCGTGCGGCAAGGGGAAGAAGGGGAGTCAAACCCCTGGGCCGCAAGGCCCCGGTGACCGTCGGCGACCGTTCCTCGTGAACGGTCGCCGGCGCGTTGCCGTTTGCTCCGTCGACGATGCCGCGATGTCGCGGCACGATCGACGCATGAAGCCGAGCGAACTCGTTCGCAGTCCTTCGCGCCTCGTGGGCATCGCGTGCCAGGTGCTCCTCTGCTGCGCGGTCGCCGCGAGTCTTGGTGCGCAGGCGGACGCGAATGCCTTTGCGCGCAACTTGCCGGAGGCTGAGGCGCGCGTCGCCAAGTGGCGCGATCTCGTCGTGCCGTTTGCTCGTCGCATCGAATGGGTCGATGGCGGCAAGGCAGTCGCGTTCTCGATCGGCGATGGCGATGCGCGACGGTATGTGCGCGTCGATTGCGCGACGGGAGAACGGAGCGAGTCCGCGGACGCCAAGGTGCTCGGTCTGCCACTGCGCAGCGACGAACTGGAGCCGCAGCCGATGCGCGTCAGCAGCAAGAACGGCGGCCCCTCGACGTCGCTGCGCATGCGCAACGAGTGGAGTGCGCCGGTCGTGGTGAAGTGGATCGACGCGTCGGGCGTTGAGCATGCATACGGCTCGCTTGAGGTTGGCGCAGAGCGCAGCCAGCACACGTATGCGGGCCATGCGTGGCGCTTCGTCGCTGCGGACGGCGCGGTGGTTGGCGCGTTCGTCGCACAAGACGGCGGCGGCGTGGCGCGCATCGGCGATGCGTCGCGCGATGCCGCAAACGCGCGCCGTCGTTCGCGCGATCGCGACGCAGCAAGCGCGCGCAGCGGCGACGCGCCGCGCGTGCGCGCATTCGTGCGCGACCACAACGTGCACGTCGCGATCGACGGCGGCGACGTTGCCTTGACGACCGACGGCGCTGCGGCGGACTGCTACCGCGGCGACCTGCATGTCTCTCCCGATGGCGGTCATCTGCTCGCGTTCCAGGTCGTGCCGGAACAAGAGCACACGGTGACTCTGATCGAGTCCTCGCCGAAAGACCAAGTGCAGCCGAAGCTGCACACGCTGCAGTATCTCAAGCCCGGCGATCGCATCGCGCGGCCGCGGCCGCGGTTGTTTGACCTCAAGCAGAAGACGCGCATCGACGTCGACGAAGCGCCGTTCGTGGACGCGTGGTCGATCGATCGCGTGCACTGGGCGAAGGACGGCAGCGAAGTGCGCGTGCTCTACAACCGCCGCGGCCATCAGCAACTCGCGGTGCGCGCGATCGACGCGAAGACCGGCGCGGTGCGCACGATCGTCGATGAGACGTCGAAGACGTTCGTCGATTACTCGCAGAAGACCAACCTGATCTGGCTGCAGCAACGCGACGAGTTGCTGTGGACGAGCGAGCGCGACGGCAACTGCCATCTCTATCGCATCGACGCGGCGACCGGCGCTGCGGTGCAATTGACGCGCGGCGACTATCGCGTGCGCAAGATCGAGCACGTCGACGAGAACGCGCGCGAGGTGTGGATCACGGCGCTTGGCTTCCACCAAGGCCAGGACCC
>JBEELK010000200.1:0-7683 GCA_041168165.1 Planctomycetota bacterium
GGGCGCTGCTCGCCGAACTCGCGCGACATCGTGCGATAGAGCTTCTCCAGCGCTTGCTGCTCCATCTGCCGAACGCGTTCGCGTGTGAGGCCAAACTTCTTTCCGATGGCTTTGAGCGTCATGGGCTCGCCACTGCCGATGCCGTAGCGCAGCTTGACGATGCGGGCCTCCCTCGGCTCCAGCATGTCGAGCAACTGACGCATGCGCGTCAACTCCATCGTCGCGAACATCTGCTCTTCCGGGGAGCGACCGTTCGGGTCTTCGATCGAGTCGCCAAAGACCGTCGAAGCATCCTCGCTCATCGAGTGCGTCGGCTGCGAGTTGGACAGCACGGTGTCGCGCACGACGTTCCAGTTGCTCTCCGGCAAGCCGAGTTCTTGCGCGATCTCTGCCGACGTCGCTTGGCGGCCGAGCAGATAGTTGAGCTCCATCGCCGTCGCCTTCCAGCGCGACACGATCTCCGACATGTAGGACGGCACGCGGACCGTCTTGACCGTGTTGATCAGCGCGCGGCGGATGCCTTGCTTGATCCACCAAGTCGCGTAGGTCGAGAAGCGGCAACCAGCCTTGGGATCGAACTTCTCAACCGCCTTCATCAGGCCGATGTTGCCCTCTTCGATGAGGTCCATGAACGCGAGGCCGCGGTTCACGTAGTTCTTCGCAATCGAGACCACGAGCCGCAAGTTCGCGCGGATCATGTGCTCGCGAGCTTCCAGGTCGCCGCGCTGGATCTTGGTGGCTAGCTCGATCTCCTGATCCGGCGTCAGCAGAGGGACTTCGTTGATTCCGGAGAGATAGGTGTCGAGTCCGTGGTCGCGCATTCGGTGCATTCCCCTTGGTGGTGCCGAAGTATCGGACACGAACCTCGGTCATGCGGCGTGCGCATGCGGGAGATGTCGCAGAGCGGGACTCGACAACGCGCGCGGCGCGGATCGCGCCGTGGCAACGATGACTCAGAACAGCGTGTAGATGAACGGCAGAGCGCCGGTCGACGACGCGATCAGGAGCACGCCTACGAGTGCGAGCACGATCAGGATCGGAGCCATCCACCAAGCCTTGTTCTCGCGCATGAAGCCCACGAACTCGCCGACAAGCCCACGCTCCTTGGAGTGAGAAGCCGCGTCGAGGAACTGGCTCTTGTCTTCGTCCTTTTTGTCGTTCGTCATGGCTGTTGGCGCTGCGACAGCGTCGGTTGATTCAATATAGCTTGAAGTAGCTAGAGGCTGGCCGCGGCGTCCCGCGATCGCGCCAATACGAGGCTCTGCTGCTGTCGAACTTGCGGCCCATCACGTCGCGGCCGATCGCTCGAAACATCAATCCCATCGGCGTGAACACGCCGTAGTAGATCAAACCCACGACGAGCGGTAGCACGACGAGGCCGATCGGAAACGTAAGCAGCACAAGCGCGCGGAAGGCGAACAACGGGACCGCTGCAATGCCAACCAAGTGCGCGAGGAGCACGATTGGGCCGATCGCAGCGACGCTCCAACAAGCCGTCTCGCCGAGGCCAAAGCGCGAGAACAGCCACGCGAACGCGAGGAAGCCGATCGGCGCGACCCAGGCGAACTGGGCGAGCATGCGCGAATCCGGACGGAGCTGCAGCTTGATCATGTTCAGTCCAGTTGGAACGCGGCGAGGTACTTCTCGCGGTCGATCTCGGGCAGGTTCTTCTGCGCTGCGCGACGGATAACGAAGTTCTCGAGCACGAGCACGTCCATCTCGGTGCCCAGGAAGCATCGGTGTGCATCCTGCGGCGTGCAGACGATGGGCTCG
Organism: Planctomycetota bacterium; assembly: GCA_041168165.1. Lineage (GTDB taxonomy): Bacteria > Planctomycetota > UBA1135 > UBA1135 > UBA2386 > SXPK01. The sequence continues at coordinate 1,774 of JBEELK010000200.1, forward strand.
CCGCGCACGTTGAAGCTCGTGTTGATGAGCACAGGACAGCCAGTGCGCTGATGGAACCTGCGCATCAGGCGCGAGAGCCGCGGGTTGCGCTCATCGTCGACGGTTTGGAGTCGCGCCGAATAGTCGACGTGCGTGACGGCGGGGACTACGGAGCGAATCTGCTTGAGCTTTTCGAGGCCTTTCTCGCCCGCGTCGACGTGCTTGCGCTTCTCGTCGCGCACCGGCGCCACGATCAACATGTATGGGCTGTCGTGTTGCGGCGCGATGTCGAAGTACTCGCTCGCATGTTCGCGCAGCACGATCGGCGCAAACGGCCGGAACGACTCGCGGAACTTGATCTTGAGGTTCATCACACTCTGCATCTTGGTCGAGCGCGCATCGCCAATGATGCTGCGCGACCCTAGCGCGCGCGGGCCGAACTCCATCGGCCCCTGGAACCAACCAATCACATTCTCCTGCTCGATCAACTCGGCGACGCGATCGGCAAGCCGCTCTTCGGTGTCGCACTCCTCGTAGACAGCTCCTTGCGAATCGAGGAACGCGCGAATGTCGGACGACTCATAGCGCGGTCCGAGCAGGCTGCCTCGCTGTGAATCGACGGGGCCAACCTTGCGCGGCTTGCCGAGAAGGTTGTGCCAAACCATCGTCGCTGCGCCCAACGCGCCGCCAGCATCGCCGGAAGCAGGCTGGATCCAGACCTTCTCGAACGGCCCTTCGCGCAGGATCACACCGTTGCCGACGCAGTTGAGCGCTACGCCGCCGGCGAGGCAGAGGTTCTTCTTTCCTGTGATGCGTTGCGCTTGCCGAGCCGTTCGCAACATCACGTCTTCGGTGACCTTCTGGATCGACGCCGCAAGATCCATGTGGCGCTGCTCCAACTTGGACTCTGCTTTGCGCGGTTCGGCGCCAAACAGCGCATGGAACTTCTTCGACGTCATTTGCGTGCCCGCGCAGTAGTCGAAGTAGGACATATCGAGCCGATAGCTGCCGTCCTCGCGTAGGTCGATCAGATGGTCGCGGATCAACTTCTCGTAGATCGGCTCGCCATAGGGGGCCAAGCCCATGAGCTTGTATTCGCCGGAGTTGACCTTGAACCCGCAGTAGAACGTGAACGCCGAATAGAGCAGGCCGATCGAGTGGGGGAATCGGATCTCCTGCAGCAATCGCATGCGATTGCCTTCGCCGACTCCGATCGACGTCGTGGCCCATTCGCCGACGCCATCCATCGTGACGATGGCCGCTTCTTCGAATGGCGACGGAAAGAACGCGCTCGCAGCGTGGCTCTCGTGGTGCTCGGGGAAGACAAAGCGGTTCTTCGGCTTGCAACCGAGCTTGCGCTCAAGCTCGCGTCGCATGTGGAGTTTGCTGCCGACCCACACTGGCAATGCGTGCTTGAACGATCGAATGCCGTACGGCGCGTATGCGAGGTAGGTCTCGAGCAGTCGATGGAACTTGAGGATCGGCTTGTCGTAGAAGGCGACGAAGTCGAGGTCCTTCTGCGATATGCCGGCTTGGTCGAGGCAATACGCGACTGCATGCGACGGGAAGTCCGCGTCGTGCTTCTTGCGCGTGAAGCGCTCCTCTTGGACTGCTGCCACGATCTCGCCGTCGCGCAACAGACACGCCGCGGAATCGTGGTAGTAGGCTGAGATGCCGAGGATGTAGTTGGGCATTTTCCTATCCCCAAGACTAGCACCGACGCGGCCCAGCCAAACTCCGTCCGTCGAGATAGGTCTGCTGAATCGCGAACGCGCGCTCGGTTCCGCGCGATGGCACGGCATCATGCGGCGCATGCTCCGCAGTCCTTGGTCCCGACGCCTGTGCGCCGCATCGATGAGCTTGCTGGTCGCCGTTGCGCTAGCAGAGGGCGCACTGCGCCTCTTGGTCGGCGAACCCCGCGTGCTGGGCTCGCTCTACTTCCGCGACGCCGCGGGCACTCGCTTCGAAGTCGATGGCGCGCACCAAGAAGCGATGAGCCGCGGACTCTCGGAAGCACTGCCTGCAGAGCAGACTCCGCCCAACCGTCCTCGCTCGCGCTTCGCGCCCGGCGCGCACTTCTTCATGTGCTACGAGGACCACGCGCGACTGGGCGCAGATTGGCTCGACGCACAGGGCTGCGTCGAGGTGAAGATCAACGAGTTCGCGCTGCGCGAACGACCAGAGATCCGCCCGGACAACAAGGCCAACGACGAGCGCCGCATCGTCTGCATCGGTGACTCGTTCACGTTTGGCTGGGGTATCCCAGTCGAGCAGACCTGGGTGCGCTTGCTCGAGTCCGAGTTGCGCAAGACCGACGGCAACGTGCGCACCGTCAACTGCGGCGCAAGCGGAGCGCTTACCGTCGACGAGTACGATGTGGGGTTACGCACGCGCTTTGGCGCGTTCGCGCCGGACGTGGTGCTCGTCTCGATCTACCTCAACGACATCATCCCGAGCCACGGACTCTGCGTGCTCGGCGCGCAACCCAAGCGAACGGGCTGGCTGCTGCTCGACTACTACTACGCTGCTTCGTCGCCGAGCTCGCTGGACCTCGACCCCACGGCAGACTGGGTCGCGGGCACGCTCTCGCTGCCGCGCGAGGCGGGGGAGTCGATGGGCGTGTATGGACCGGATAAGCCGTTCGATGGCATGTGGTCGCAGGGCGCTCCGCAGCGTGCTCTAGCCGCGATGGGGGAGTGGTGCAAAGCGCACAACTCTCGCCTGGGCGTAGTGTTGTGGCCGTTCTTGCAGGGCCTCGGCCCGGGTCGCTTCTATCCGTTCCAGGGTCTGCACACCTTGGTGGCAGAACACTGCAAGCAGCATCAGATCCCGATGCTCGACCTGTTGCCGATCCTGCAGACCGAACCGGCAGAAGGGCTGTGGGTGACGCCCGCCGACATGCATGCGAACCCCCGCGCCCAACGCCTCGTGCTGCCGGCGATCACGTCGTTCGCGCGGCCGCTGCTCTGATCTTTGCACAACTCTCACACCCGTTGTGAGGAGTTGTGCGCGCGATCTACGACTCTGAAATTGACCGGGCACGGGCGATCTTTTACGACCTCTGCCCCCAAAAGGCCCCCCAGGGGCCCGTCCCTGTCCCCCGTCGACCTGGTCTGCTTTCCCCTTGCCTTGCTGCAAAAGGGGTTAGCGATGCTGGGTCGTTCGGCATGCCAACGACCGCAAAGTCCCCGAATCGCGGAGGGGAACCAACTTGACCGCCCTGTTTCCCAAGTGGACCAACAAGATCCCTGCCTTCGCTGCACTCGCAGTGACGGGCAAGCTCTTGGCCGTCGTCTTCATCGTCTGGTTCTGGTTCTCGCCGAAGCACACGGACGTCGGCTACCAGCCTGAGCAACCGATCCTCTACAGCCACAAGCTGCACGCGGGTCTGTTGGGCATGGATTGCCGCTACTGCCACCGCGAGGTCGAAAACGGCCCGCACGCTACGGTGCCAGACGCGGACACGTGCATGGGCTGCCACAAGCAAGTCCAGAACGAAAGCCCGCGCCTTGCCCTGCTGCGCGAGAACTACGGCGACGGATCGGGCGACAACCTCCCGATTCCGTGGATCAAGGTGCACCTGCTGCCTGACTACGCCTACTTCAGCCACGCAGTGCACGTGAACGCCAACGTCGGTTGCACCAGCTGCCACGGGCGCGTGGACCAGATGGAAATCGTGCGTCAGGTCGAGCCGCTCAGCATGGGCTGGTGCCTCGAATGCCACCGCAACCCTGAGACGCATGTGCGGCCAAAGGACGTCAAGGCGACGGACATGGCCTGGCAGCCCACCGAGGCGTCGATCGCTTCGGCCAAGGAGCGCCTCACCCGCGGCGAACTGAATCCTCCCACCCACTGCTCCGCTTGCCATCGATGAGCGACCACATCTCCTCGGGCGGTTCTGACACCGCCGGCGTGACCTACTGGCGCAGCCTCGAGCAGCTCGAGAACTCGGCTGAGTTCCAGCAGCTCGTCGAACGCGAGTTCCCTGAAGGCGTCACGGAGTCGGGCGACGACATCGTCAGCGACGACGTCTCGCGCCGCGGGTTCCTCACAGCAGTCGCCGCTTCGGTGGCGCTGGCTGGCCTCACGAGCTGCCGCAAGCCGGTGACGAAGATCCTGCCGTTCAACAAGCGGCCGGAGGGCTTCAAGCCGGGCACGGCGCAGTTGTACGCGACGACGATCTCGCGCTCGGGCTACGGCATCGGCGTGCTCGTCAAGAGCAGCGATGGTCGCCCGACCAAGATCGAAGGCAACACGGATCACCCGAGCAGCCTGGGCGGCAGCGATGCGCGCCTGCAGGCCGAGTTGCTCCAGATCTACGATCCGGGTCGCAGCCGCGGCGCCAAGTTCCCCGGGATGCCGGTGCACGACCACGCGCACGATGGGCACGGCCACAAGCACGAGCCAGTCGACCCCAACCTCGGCATCCAGACCTTCTGGGCCGAGTGGGAGACGAAGGGCAAGGAGCTGAGCGGCAACAACGGCGGATCCGGCCTCCACATCCTGATGGAGCCGTCCACGTCGCCGACGCTGCTCGGCATGATCGACAAGGTCAAGGCCGTGTTCCCGCAGGCGCAGATCCACGCGTGGAGCCCGGTGCATGGCGATGAAGCCGCCGCCGGTTCCGCCGCCGCGTTCGGCAACGCGTTCGAGACGCACGTCGACTTCGCGAAGGCCAACGTCATCGCGTCGTTCGACAGCGACTTCCTCGCGGTCGACGGCAACAACCTGCGCAACGCAAAGACGTGGGGCGATCGCCGTCGCAACCCGAAGGCCGGCGAACCGATGTCGCGCCTATATGTCTTCGAGACGTGCTTCTCGTCGACGGGCACGGTCGCGGATCACCGCTTCCCGATGAAGGCGCAGGACGTCACGGCTGCGCTGCTCCAACTCGCAGCAGAGTTGGGCGTCGGCGACGGCAATGACCTCGGCGCAGCGCTGAAGGGCTTCAAGGCCGACAACAACAAGATCCGCGCAATCGCGAAGGACCTGAAGAGCGCCGGTGGCAACTGCGCCGTCGTCGTCGGTCCGCGCCAGCCCGCTGCAGCTCACGCTGTCGCGCACGCGATCAACCAGGCGCTCGGCGCCGTCGGCAAGACGGTCGCCTACACGTCGATGCCCGCGCAACTGCAGGGCAACGTCGCCGCGATCAAGAACCTCGCGGCGGCAATCGATGCGGGTCAGGTCAAGGCGTTGGTTTGCCTTGGCACCAACCCGGCCTACGACGCGCCCGCGGACCTCAACTTCGGTTCGCTGTTCGCCAAGATCGAGACGACGATTCACGTTGGCTCGCACGCCGACGAGACCGCGGCTCAGTGCAAGTGGCACTTCCCGATGGCCCACGACCTTGAGTCATGGGGCGACATGCGCGCGCACGACGGCACGGTGTCGCTGCGCCAACCTCTCATTGCGCCGCTGTTCGGCGGCGTCTCGGCGGCGGAGTTCCTCGCGATCCTGAGCCAACAGACGGCGGCGGAGTCGCTGCTGACGGGTCGCGATGGCGCTTGCGGCATGGAACTGGTCCGCGCGCAGTGGCGCCAAGCGATCGGAGCCAACGGCTTCGACGCGTGGTGGCGCAACGCGCTGCACACGGGCTTCGTCGCGGACAGCAAGTTCGCAGCCGAAAGCCCGACGCTCGCTCCCGTTGGCGTCGCAGCCGCGGTTCGCGCGTTCCAGCCGATTGCCGGCACGGAAGTGCAACTGCGTCCGTGCCCCAAGATGTGGGACGGTCGCTACGCCAACAACTCGTGGATGCAGGAGCTGCCAGACCCACTGACGAAGATCTCTTGGGACAACGCCGCTCTGATGGGCCCTGCGATGGCGCAGCGCCTCGGCGTCAGCAAGGGCGACATGGTCAGCATCAAGGCTGGCAACGCCAACCTGAACATCCCGGCGTTTGTGCTGCCGGGCCACGCGGACGACGCGGTCACG
>JBEELK010000201.1:0-6050 GCA_041168165.1 Planctomycetota bacterium
GCGGGCGGAGTGACGACCTGCGTCAAGTCGCTGAACACGAGGTCGCTGCCGCCGAGCTCGATGGAACCGACCTGCAGGTAGACACGGTAGCCGGATGGCAGCACCGGCCATTGCAGGCTCGCGGTGCAGTCGCCGTTCAAGTCGTTGCGGCCGAGCACGAACCAGTGCTCCGACGAGGACTGCAGCACGCACGCGGGACGGAACGGCCACGCGGCGCTCTGCTGATTGACGCCGAACGCGAGGTAGCTGTTCGTCATGCCGTTGCCGCGGTCCCGCACGCCATCGCGCGCCGTGCAGTCGAGCTGGAGCCCCGTTCCCGTGTGCCGCAGAGCCATCGTCGCGTTTGCCGTCGCAACCGCGCCGAGCGGGGCGCAGCCGCCGCCGCTGCGGAAGCCCGGCTGCTCATTCTGCGTCGTCGAGATCTCGTGCGAGTCGAGGTAGACGGTGAGGCTGCGGTCCACGCCGGCTGCCGACACGTTGGCGTGCATCACCGTGTCGACGCACAGGGTTCCGCCGCCCGCCGGCAGCACGAACGGCAACGCGTAGGGGATCATCAGTTCGAACGTCGGCGCCGGGTCGATCGCGGGACGGTTCGTGCTCGGGAACACCAGAGTCGTGCGCGGCAGGACCATCGTCGGGTTGAGACCCGCGTTGTCCGCGAACGTGGCCGATGCGGTCGACGGCGTGCGCGGCGACATCGACAACGACACCTCGAGTTCGGCCGCAAAGCCGTCGACGGCACCGCGCACCTGCGCCGCGTCGCGGCGGTATGCGTGGCCGTGGATCGTCATGCCGCCCGGCAGGTCGGCGTGCAGGAATTGGAAGCGCGCGTTCGGGCGCCCGAGCGGGAAGCTCGTGAAGCTCGAGCCTTCGAGGCTCGTGCGATCCGCGGGCGAGACCGCTTGGCTTTGGGCGAGCGATGGCGACGCGAAGCCACCAAGCACGGCGGCGACGACAGGGGCGAGTTGGAACAGGACAGTGCGAACAGAGTCAGACATTCGGGGGTTCTCCTCGCGCGCCGACATGGCGCGACACCCCTGTGGAACCGTGCGCGCGCAGTTGCTCCGAAATCTTGCGCAGTTCGCTCTTGCTCGATCGGAGGCCGTCTCTATCTTCCTCGCCCCTCAACTTCGTTCTTTGCGGAGGGATGAAACCCCTGCCCAAAAAGCCTGCTGAGTCCGCGCACGCCCTGGGAGCTGGCCTGACCTTCGCGGTCACGGTAGCACTCTTCGCCTGGGGCGGGATGTGGCTCGACGAGACGTGGGGGACCAAGCCCTGGATGGTCCTGGTCCTCACGCTGCTCGGGGTGTTCGGTGGCGGACTGCACATGGTCCGCGAACTGGCGCCGGAGACTTTGGGTAGCTGGGGCAAGACCCGCCGCCGCGGCGATCGCGAGAACGAAGACGAGTCCTGACCGAACCTCACTGCCCTCCTGGGCCCGACCCAAGCCTGCGCCTGTGATGACCGACGCAACCTCGAGCCAAGCGACTGCGCCCCGAATGGGCGGGCGTGCGTTCGCGCTCGCGCTGGGCGCGATGCTGGCGGCCGCTGGCTCGGTGGGATGGAGTGGCGCAGTGGCGCCGTCCGAGGCTTGGGCTGCCCTGTCTGGCGTCGTGGTCGCGGCAGTCGCCGTGCTGCTCGCGTCGCTCTTTGCAGCCCGCGTCATCCGCCCGGCCTCTGGCCAGCATGCTGCGATAGAGGCTCAGCGACTCCAGGCCCTGCTCGGGGCTGGTCTCATGGTCAAGGTCGTGCTGCTCGCCGTGTCCTTCGGCGCGATGGCGCTCGCAGGGCTGAAATTCTCCACGCTCGTGGCGTTTGCTTTGGCCTTCGCGGCAGCGGCGCTCGTGCTTCAGTTCGTCGTCGCATTCCAACTGTCGCGCCGCCTGCAGGGCAGCGCGTCCGTCATCCCGGCCACTCCTCGCTGAACATGATCGCGTTCCGCAACCTACTGCTTGCCCTGCTCGCCGCGATCGGCTGCGGCATGTTCGCGGCCACTGCTTCGGCGCAGGAAGGCGCAGCGCCGTCCGCCACGCAGGCTCCGGCAGCCAAGGACCAGCATGATGGTCACGGCGCCGGCAAGCCGACGATGGAGATGACGAACGGTGAGTTCTTCACCGAGCAGTTCGGGCACAGCGTGCCGCATGTGATCTGGTCGCCGACCGGTCACGACCACGCAGACGGCTCGGCGCACGCGCCGGGCATGTTCGATTTCTACAACGTCAACCTGTTCCAGTGGATCTCGTTCGGCGTGCTGCTGCTGCTGTTCCTGCCGGTTCCCGGCTCGTTCGGCCAGAAGAACCCGTCGTGGCGCTCGCGCGTGCTGCGCGGTTGGTGCCTGTGGATCCGCGATGAGATGGTCTACTCGGTGATGGGCAAGGAAGAGGGCAAGGCCTGGGCGCCTTACTTCATCTTCGTGTTCTTCTTCATCGCTGCGATGAACGTGATCGGGTTGGTCCCGACGATTACGACGACCGCGACGGCGACGCCGTTCGTGACGGTTGCGCTCGCGCTGACGACGATGCTGTTGATGCTCGGAATGGGCATCAAGAAGAACGGCTTCTTTGGCTACTTCAAAGGCCTGCTGCCGCACGGCCTGCCGCTGCCGCTGATCCCGATCATGTTCGTGATCGAGATCGTCAGCGTGATCGTCAAGCCGTTCGCGTTGACGATCCGTTTGTTCGCGAACATGCTCGCCGGCCACTTGGTGATCGCGTCGTCGATCGGCCTCATCTTCCTGTTTGCGAAGATGATGGAAGGCAGCGTGTTCAGCTATCTGACCGCGGTGCCAGCAGTCGGCATGGCGGTGTTCGTGTTCATCATTGAGGCCTTCGTCACCCTGCTGCAGGCCTACATCTTCACGCTCCTGAGCATCAACTTCGTCTACGCGTCGATGCATCAGGATCACTGAGTCGTCCTTCCCATTCCTTCCTACTGCTAGTTCGAAACGGAGTTCACAATGCTCGCTTTCATCCTGGATCCCCAAGTCGTCGAGGCCGCTGTCAGCAACAACTGGGGCATCGGCGCTGGCCTCGCAGCTGGTCTGACGACGATCGGCGCTGGCCTCGGCATCGGCCGCATCGGTGGCCAGGCCGCTGAGGGCATCGCTCGCCAGCCGGAAGCCGCGGATGCCATCAAGGGCAACGCACTGCTGCTCGCGGCGTTCGTCGAAGGCGTCGCGCTGTTCGCGGCCGTCATCGGCCTTCTGATGGCCGTCAAGTGAAGTGGTGATGGCCGTGACTGCCGTCACTGACTTCATCCCCTTGGCCGCGCCGAGCGGCGACAAGGGTTTGGGCGCCCTGCTGGAGTTCATCCCATGCGCAACGATCTGGACTTGGATCGCCTTCGTCGTGGCCTTGCCGGTCATGTGGAAGATGGTCTATGGCCCGATCACGAAGGCGCTGGAGGATCGCGACCGCAAGGTCGAGGACGCCATCGCTGCCGCCGAAGTTGCACGCCAGCAGGCGGAGCAGCAGATGGCGCAGGCCAAGGCCGAACTCGACAAGGCGCGCGCGGACAGCAAGCGCATGGTCGAGGAAGCGGTCGCACGTGCCGAGCGTCAGGCCGGGGAGGCGCAGCGCGCCGCCGAGGAACGCATGAAGGCGCAGCAGGCAAAGGCGCAGGCCGAGATCGACGCGCAGAAGCGCGCCGCCTTGCAGGAGATTCGCAACGAGGCCGTCAACCTGACGATCTCCGCGACCAAGATGCTCCTGCACAAGGACGTCAACGACGAAGCGCACCGCCAACTCGTGCGCGACTTCGTTGCCGGAGGTGGGCGTCGATGAGCCTGCTCGCCAAGCGTTATGCGTCGGCCCTGCACCTCGCCGCCAAGGCGAGCAACGCAGTTGCTCAGGTCGAGACGGATCTGCGGGAGCTTCACGGCGACCTGCAGGACCGTTCGGTCCAGATGCTGCTGACTTCTCCCGACGTGAAGGCCGCTCAGCGCGCCGTCTACGTGGAGAAGCTCGGTAGCGGCCGCCATGCGCTGGTGCAGAACTTCCTGCGCGTAGCACTTCAGCGTCGGCGCCAGGAGATGCTGCCGGACTTGTTTCCGGCATTCCGCGCCCTCTGCATGGAGGAACGCGGAGAAGTGGAAGGCGTCGTCGAGACGCCCAAGGCCCTGGGTCCGGACGACCTTGCGCGCCTTGCCGAACTCGCGAAGAGCCTTTGCGGCAAGACCTGCGTGTTGACGCAGCGCGAGCGGCCCGAGCTGATCGGTGGCGTGCGCCTCATCGTCGGCGACGTGCTCTACGACGGTTCTGTCCTGTCCAGTCTTCAGCAGCTCGAGCAGAAGCTGCTGCAGGCTTCGATCTGATCGCTGCTCGCTGCCTTTTCCTGATCCGCAGATGACACCTTCGCGGTCTCGGCACCTGCCGAGGACCGCACTGAATTGCCATGCAACTGAAGCCCAACGAAGTCGCGACTGTCCTGAAGCAAGAGATCGAAGGGTTCAAGGACACGATGAAGAAGTCGAGCGTCGGCACCGTGCTGATGGTCGGTGACGGCACCGCCCGCGTGCACGGCATGTCCGACTGCATGATGAGCGAGCTGCTCGACTTCGGGAACGGCGTCATGGGCGTCGCCTTGAACCTCGAAGAGGACAATGTCGGCGCGGTGCTCCTCGGCTCTGACACCAAGATCAAGGAAGGCGACACGGTCCGCGCGACGGGCCGCATCATCTCGGTGCCCACGGGCCTGCAGATGTGCGGTCGCGTGGTGGACGCACTCGGTCGTCCCGTCGACGGCAAGGGTGCGATCGCAATCAAGGACAGCGACTACCGTCCGATCGAGGGCCGTTCGCCTTCGGTTCCCGAGCGTCAGCCGGTCAAGCAGCCGCTGCAGACGGGCATCAAGGCCATCGACTCGATGATTCCGATCGGTCGCGGGCAGCGCGAGTTGATCATCGGCGACCGTCAAACGGGCAAGACGGCGCTGATCCTCGACACGTTCATCAACCAAAAGTTGACGGGCGGCGGCGACCCGAACAACAAGGACCAGGTCATCTGCATCTACGTGGCCGTCGGCCAGAAGCAGTCGACCGTCAAGGCGGTCGTCGAGAAGCTCGACGCCGCTGGCGCGATGCCCTACTGCATCGTCGTGTCGGCTCCGGCTTCGGCCGATGCCGCCATGCAGTTCTTGAGCTGCTCGACGGGCGCATCGATGGGCGAGCGCCTTCGCGACGAAGGCCGCCACGTCGTGATTGCCTACGACGACCTCTACAAGCAAGCACTCGCGTATCGCCAGACGATGTTGCTGCTGCGCCGTCCGCCGGGCCGCGAAGCGTTCCCTGGCGACGTGTTCAATCTCCACAGCAAGCTGCTGGAGCGCGCGGCCAAGCTGTCGGACGCAAAGGGCGGCGGCTCGATGACGGCGCTGCCAGTCGTCGAGACGCAAGAAGGTGACGTGTCGGCATACATCCCGACGAACGTCATCTCGATCACGGACGGCCAGATCTTCCTGGAGTCGTCGCTGTTCAACGCGGGCCAGCGCCCTGCAGTGAACGCAGGCATCTCGGTTTCGCGCGTCGGTGGCTCCGCCCAGACGCCCGCGATGAAGAAGATCGCCGGTGGTCTGCGTATCCAGCTCGCGCAGTTCCGCGAACTCGCCGCGTTCGCGCAGTTCGGCAGCGACCTCGACAAGGCGACGCAGCAGGCGATCACGCGCGGCCAGCGAATGGTCGAACTGCTGAAGCAGCCGCAGTATCAGCCGGTGCCGGTCGAAGAGCAGGTCGCGATCCTCTACGCTGGTTCGTCGGGCGCGCTCGATTCGATCCCGCTGAACAAGGTGGCAGCCTTCGAGAAGGCCTACATCGCGCACCTGCGCGCGAACCACCCGAAGCTGCTCGAGCCTCTGCGCACCGCCCAGAAGTGGACTGACGACCTCGCCAAGCAGTTCGACGACGTCTGCGCCGCGTTCCGCAAGGAGTTCCTCGCCTGATTTGGCGAGGGACGCTTCCCGCTGACCCGCTTTCGAAGAGCTGAGTAATGGCGAACCTCAAGGAACTCCGCGGCCGCATCAAGTCGGTGGCCAGCATCGCGCAGATCACCCGCGCG
>JBEELK010000202.1:0-5306 GCA_041168165.1 Planctomycetota bacterium
CCACGTCGTGATCCACCAGCGCCGCTTGCGCACGATGTTCGCGTTCTTTGGCATCGCCGAAGCGCTCGGCCTGCGTCGCCTCGCGCGGATCCTGCATCTCTTGCCCGCAGCAGTCGACGACATCGCGCCGCATGTGCCCAAGCGCAGCGAGCGCGCGCCGCTGCCGACGGGATGGCACAAGCCCAAAGGCCAAAGTCGCGGCAAGGTCGGACTGTTCACGGGTTGCGTGATGGAGCCGATCTTTGGCCGCATCAACCGAGCGACGCTGCGCCTGTTGCTCGACAACGGCTTCGAGGTCTTCGTCCCCGCGGCACAGAAGTGCTGCGGCGCGTTGCTGATCCACGCGGGCTTGCCTGACGATGCCAAGCAACTCGCGACCGCGAACGCGAAGGCGTTTCTTGAAGTCGATCGCGTGATCAACAACTCCGCGGGCTGCGGTTGCGCGATGCGCGAATACGGCGAACTGCTCGGCGACGACGCTGGGCGCGCGTTCGCCGACAAGTGCCGCGACATCTCCGAGTTCTTGGCAGAGCAAGGACTCACGGCGGTGCCCAAGCGACTCGACGCGAAGGTGGCTTACGACGATCCATGCCATCTGTGCCACGGCCAGAAGGTGCGCACGCAACCGCGCGACCTTCTCGCCAAGGTGCCGGGGATACAGATGGTGCAGCACCAAAAGCCAGAGGACTGCTGCGGCTCGGCGGGCATCTACAACATGCTGCAGCCAGAGCTCGCGGCGGATATCGGCAAGCGCAAGGCCGAGGCGCTATGCGCAGCGAAGCCCGATCTCGTCGCGACCGGCAATCCCGGCTGCATGATGCAGATCGCCGCACATCTCAAGGCCGTTGGCAGCACGGCGCGCGTCGTGCACCCGGTCGAGTTGCTGCTGCCCGACGACGCGAAGTGAGCTGAGTGCGAGCGATCGAGCGATCGCTCAGCCGCCGACCGGCGTGACGATCGACCACAACGCTGCGGTGCTCGACATCGTTCCGTTGAGCGCGGCAGGATCGAGCACGAACCACTGCGAGTAGAACGACGCGCCCGCGAACTCGGACAACGGCGGCACCTGCAGCGACAGCGTCGCGCCTGCAGTGCCCGGCCCGCCGACCGTGAACAGTGAGAACATGATGTCCGGCGACACGAACAGCGTGCAGCCGTTGGCGTTGAGCAACGGGCCGAGGTCGAGCGGCAGCGCGGCCGTGCCATTTGGCGTCGTCCACTGCGTGCGGCTCGGGCCGAGCGCAAACACCGCGATCGTCTGCGCCGCGGCGTTGGCGAGTTGGTGCGTCCAGATCGCGCCGGGCTGCGGCAGTTGCAGCGTGTCCGCAGTCGGCGTCACGAAGTTGACGCCGCGGCAGCCGTTGCCGAATGGCACCTTGGCGCCCGTTCGCGTGTTGAACCGCAGGAACAAGCCTTGGTTTTGCACGAGCGAGCCGGTGTTGGCCGCCGGGTTGCCACCCGCATAGACGCGCGAAATGCTGCCGAAGCCGAGGTCGGTGCCGCGCAAGTCGAACGCGAACGGCACGTTGCCGCGGCCGTTGGCGAACACGCGGAACTCGACGAGGATCGCGCTGGTCCCGTCCCACGTGAACAGGTTGGTGAACGGCACGTTGAGCACCGGGTTGCCCGCGGCAGCGCTCGTCATCGTCAGCGTCGTGCGCGGCAGCACGATCGTGCGCGGCGTCTGGTAGTTGCTATCGAACGTCGTCAACAGGCCGAATGGCGACGCGTGCGCCATGCCGACTTCGATGTCGAGCGTCGTCGACGGCGCCGAGGTGGTCGATGCGCCTGCGAGCACCGACAAGCTCTGGATGCGCAGAGGCTCTGCGCCAAGGTTGGCCGCTTGGGTCGGCGAGTACCAGACTTGGTAGCGACCGAGACCCGACGACAACGGGATCTGCGTGTTGGCCGTGGTCGGCGCCGGGAATGGCAGCGTCACGGTCTGCGCGAGGACGGAGGCGCAGAGTGCGAACAGGGCGGCGATGGCGCGCATGGGGATTGCGTCGGTTCTCGAAGTGCGGGACTGCTGGGCGGGGCTGCCGGGCGTGTCTGCCGGGCGGGGCAATTGCGGCGCACAAGTCTACCTCCAGAAGCCGCGGCCGCAGGCGCAAGGCCCGTGGCCGCGGCTCTGCCGATGGCATCGGAGGCTCCGCGCGGGACCTCACGGCCGCGCGCGCGGACACCTTGGTTAGTCACGCTGCCTTGCGAGGCAACGCGGTCCGCGGCGCATTCTCCGGCCGCATGCGAATCAGAAGTACCACCACTCGCACACGCGCGCGATCGCGCCACTCGTCGTGCCGCCGCCGATCACGTGCACTTGGCCGCGCGGCGTGACGTAGGACGCAGCGCCTGCGCGCGCGAGGCTGAGCGACGGGCCGACGGACCACGTGTTGGTCGCGACGTCGTAGATCTCGCCGCTCGCGAGCGGGGTCGGCGTGAGGATCTGCCCGTTGCCGCCGCCGACGACGAGGATGCGATTGGCCGACAGCGGGATGTTGCGCTGGTTGGCGCGCGCCGTCGCCATCGAGCCTGCGCTCGACCACGTGTTGGTCACGGCGTTGTAGATCTCAGCCGAGTTCGTCGGCGTGCCCTGATTGACCAGCGTCATCTGGTTGATGCCGCCTGCGACGAGCCAGCGATCATTGCCGATCGGCACTGCATCGATCAGCGCGCGGCCCGTCGACATCGACGGCCCCGCAGTGATCGTGTTGGTCGCCGGGTTGTAGATGTCGGTCGTCGAACGCACGGCCGGCACCTTGACGATGATGAGGTTGTCGTAGCTGACGCCGCCGCAGATCAAGAACGTGCCATTGGGCCGCGGGATGACAAACTGCCCAACGCGCGGCGTGCGGAGGTTGGGGCCAGGCGACCACGTGTTGGTCGCGGGGTTGTAGATCTCAGTCGAGTTGACCGCGTTCTCGATCGTGTCGATGCCGCTCGTCACGACGTTGAAGCCGCCGGTCACGAGCACGCGGCCATCCGCGAGCAGCGTCGCGGAGTGCCCCACGCGCGGCGTCGCCATCGGCGCCACTTGCACGAAGACGTCGAGCGCGGGGTCATAGACTTCGCATTCGACCTGCGGGTTGTTGAGCACGTCGACGCCGCCCGCGAGCAGCCAGCGGCCATCCTGCAGCTGGGTCGCGGTGTGGATCGACCGGTATTGGTTCATCTGCGGGCCGAACACGAACGAGTCCGTGACGTCGTCGTAGATCTCGGTCGTGCGCACCGCGACCTGAGCAAGCAGCGCGCCGCGGCCACCGCCCACCGCCATCCATCGGCCGTCGCGTCGCGGCAGGATCGAGCCGAACGCGCGGTCGTCGGTCATGTAGACCTGCCGATCACGGAACGTGCCGCTCGGCGCGAAGCGCACGACTTCGGGCGGCGACACTTCGTCGAACACCGTCGTGAGGCCGCCGAACGAGAGGCCTTGGAAATAGAGCGGCACATCCAAGAACGCGGGCACGTTGGGCACCGTCCAGCCGGCGAGCGCGAAGGTCCCTTGGATGTCGAACATGCCGAAGAACAGATCGAGCTGCTGCACGCCGACGTCGAGCATGCGGAAGTCAGCGGGGTCGACGACCGCGATCGGGATGGGACCCGGATCGATGCCCATCGCGAGGATGCCGAACTGAAAGATCGGGCCTTGTTCGAGCGCGACGCTCAGCGAACCCGGGTAGGAGCCGCCGACGAGCGACAGCCGCATCGGGCCTTGGGCGGCCATCGGCGCTGCGAGCGCGAGAGAGAGCGCGAGCGCGGAGATCGAAGCGAGAGAGCGTGGATGCATGGGTGGCTTCGGAAGTGAGAGAAGCGGGGATCATCCGTCGCATCGCCCCCACCACCAAGCCCCGACACGGTTGCAACCACAGCGGACGGGGCCGCGAAAAGGCGTTGCCGCGGGCAGTGCACGCCACATACTCGGCCGCCCGACCGCACCCCGCGGGTTGGACCCGCAGACCGCGCAGCAAGGACTCATGGCCCTCTACACCAAGACCGGAGACGAAGGCGAAACTGGCCTGTTTGGCAATCGCCGCGTTTCGAAGGACGACCTGCGCATCGAGGCCTACGGCGTCATCGACGAGCTCAACAGCTGCCTCGGCGTGCTGCGCAGCGAGACGCCTGACCCGCAGACGGAAGCGCGAATCCAGCAGATGCAGAACCTGCTGTTCGAATGCGGCGCGGACCTCGCGACCGACGGCGGCTGCGCCTCGGTGCCCGCAGTGACGCACGCCATCGCGCAGATGGAGACGTGGATCGACGAGAGCGAGGCCGAACTGCCCCCACTCCGCAACTTCATCCTGCCGGGCGGCAGCCGAGCCGCCGGCCTGCTGCACGTGGCCCGCACGATCGCGCGCCGCGCCGAGCGCCGGTTTTGGACGCTGGCCAAGGTTGCGCACGACGTGCCACGCCCGATCGGCGTGCTGCTCAACCGGATGTCGGACCTGTTCTTCTCGTGGGCGCGGCGCGCCAACGTGCGCGCCGGAGTCGCCGACGTGCCGTGGACCCGGCAGAAGTCGAACTAGCGACGACCGCCGTCACTGCGGGCGAACGCGCGCCGCATCGCCGGCATCTAGAGGCCCATAAACGACTGCGGCCCGCCCAGTTTGGGGCGAGCCACAGAGGATGCGTCCGACGAGAAGGGCCTCAGCGTAAGGCCCCCATCTAGAACGGCTTTTGGACGAGCGGTCGCCTGATCTGACGCGACCAGACGGCCCGACTCGATCAGACGGGGCCGGCAGCCGTGCGGCCGAGACGGCACGCGCGGCGCAGCCACATCATCGCGCGCTCGACTTCGCGAGGCGTCGTGACCGGGATCTCGACGAACTCGCGCGAGTGCGGGTCGCCATCGTCCGGCATCCGCTTTGCGCCGATGATCTTGAGGGCTTCGGTCACCTGGGGCGGGGCCAGCTTGACCACGACGCCCTTCTTGCCGAGGTAGGCAAAGACTTGGCCGCGCACGAGGAAGGAATCCTTGTTGTCCCGCTTCTCACGGGCAACATCCTTCCAGGCACAGAGGCGCTCGACGATCGTCGCGAGTGGTTCCATGGGGCGGGGGAGCATAGCGACGAGGGGGCCCCAGGCCTAGCGTGCGGATGGAAAAGCCCACCGGGCGGGCCCCTGCCGGCCTTCCGCCGCCATCTGGCCGAACGCCGGGCCTAAGGCACTTCGCGAACCGAGAGCATCTTGTCGGCCCACTTGATCGAGCCATCCGTGCGCACGCGCCGCAACTCCATGTCGCTCGCGTAGGAGTGCTCGGGCAGCTTGTCCGGCATGCGGCGCGGCGAGAAGTCGTAGAGCTCCGCTGGCAC
>JBEELK010000203.1:0-14962 GCA_041168165.1 Planctomycetota bacterium
CGCGTGCACCGGGACGATCGCCGCATGCCGCAGGCTCGCCGCGGCAGCTGCTTCGCGACGGAAGCGCTCGACGTGGCGCGGACTCAGCGCGAGGCCGGTCGCGAGCACCTTGAGCGCTACGCGACGGCGCAGCGAGGGTTGGTGCGCGAGATAGACGACGCCCATGCCGCCGCGGCCGAGTTCATCTTCGATCCAATACTCGCCAAAGCGACGGCCAGCAGGTTCGGCCGGGGCGCCGTCGTCCTCGACGATGGAGCCGAGGAAGTCGTCGAACTGCAGGAAGTGGCGGCAGCGCGAGCTGATCTTCTTGCGCAGCGCTTCGGGGTAGGTCTGCGCAAACGTCGTGGGCTCTAGGTCGGCTTGCTTGCCGCGCGCTTGGATGAACGCCTCGACGGCGCGCTGCACGAGGTCGCTGTCATCGACGTTCGGCGGCAATCGCTTTCCCCTGTCCTCCCCTTCCCGACTGCGGTCCGCCATCTCAGGAGTCCTCGTCGTCCGCGAGCATCTCGGACAGCCGAGCTTGCGCGCGGCTCAGCAGCGCTCGCACCGCGCCCGCGGTCGGCAGACCGAGCTCGTTGCAGATCTCTTCGTTGTCGAGCTCCATGTAGCGGCGCAGCATGATCACCTCGCGCTCGCGGTCGGGCAGTCGCTGCAGCGCCTCGCGCACGCGCTCCGCCATCTCCTGTTCGCCGACGATCTGGTCCGGGCGTTCGTCGTCTCCCGGCAGCATTCGCGCCATTGCGGTATCGAACTCGACTTCGTGCTGCTGGCCCGAGCGCTTGCGCGTCTCCATCGCGCGCACGCGGCGCAGGATCTCGTATTCAGCGCCCTTCAGCAGCCACGCCAAGAACGAGCCGTCGCCGCGATACTCGAACTGCGAGAGGCGGCGCAGCGCGGACAGGATCGCGTCCTGCGTCGCGTCCTCGCTGTCCGCGAGCAGCAGCCGATACTTGGGGCCGACGAGTTTGCGCAGTGCCGAGCGCAGGCGTTCGCGGTAGCGCTGGAACAGCGCGTCGATCGCGTCGCGGTCGTTCGCAAGCGCGCGCGCGACCAGGGCTTTGGTGTTCTCGTCCAAGAAGGTGGCTCGGGCCGTGTAGGGCTGCCGATTGTGCCCCCGAACGAGGGCGCGGCAAGCCGCCAGCGAGCTGGCTTGCGGCGGACGACTATGGCGGCTTGGGGCGAATGCGAGCACGGGGATTTCCTTCTGGCGCACCCTGGAAGAACCAATTGCCCGCAGGCGCACGCAGTTGGCGCAGATTTTTTCTGGGCCGGGTAGCCCGTCGGCAGTTGCCGCGTCGTCGATCTAGGATGCGCTGGATGCCACCGCCCTGGTTCCGTTCTCTGTCCTGCCTCGCGGCCGCTGCGGTCGCCGTCGCTTCGTGCGCTGCCCCGGAGACGTCTTCTGCGACGCAAGGCAGCGGCACCGCCCCCGAGGGCGCCGCGACCGCAGGGTCGCCGTCGGCGTCCGAACTGCGTGCGGCCTACAGCAAGCCGACCTCCGAGTGGCCCGCGGCGACGATCGACGACGGAGTCGCGTTCGTGGAACTAGGCCTCGTCGAGAAGCATGTCGCGCCCAAGGACGATGCCGGCAAGGCGCGCGTCGAACTCGGCAAGGCGCTGTTCTTCGACCCGCGGCTGTCCGGCACCGGCCAGATGGCGTGCGCGAGCTGCCATGACGCGGACCTCGCGTGGGCGGACGGCCGCACGACGAGCTTTGGCCACGCCTTCAAGCAACTGCGCCGCAACGCGCCGTCGATCCAGAACGCAGGGTTGTTGCCGCGCCTGTTCTGGGACGGTCGCGCATCATCGCTCGAAGACCAAGCCTTGATGGTGTTCGAGAACGCGGACGAGATGCACAACAACGCGGCTGCGATCCAACAGGTGGTCGCGCAGTCAAAGGGCTACCGCGAGCGCTTTGCGGTCGCGTTCGGCGATGACGCAGTCACGCTGCCGCGCATCCTCTCCGCGATCGCCGCGTTCGAGGACACGGTGCGCAGCGACGGCAGCAGCGCCTTCGACAAGTTCTTGGCTGGCGACCACGCAGCCATGAGCGACGAGGCGATCACGGGCCTTCATCTGTTTCGCACCAAGGCGCGCTGCGCCAACTGCCACAACGGCCCGCTGCTCACGGACCATTCGTTCCACGACCTAGGGCTGTCGTACTACGGCCGCGAGTTGGAGGACCTCGGTCGCTACCGTGTGACCAACGAGGCTCTCGACGTCGGCAAGTTCAAGACGCCGTCGTTGCGCAACGTGACGCGCACCGCGCCCTACATGCACAACGGTCTGTTTGACCTCGAAGGCGTCGTCAACATGTACTCGGCGGGCATGGCGACGTTGCGCAGGAAGCCTGGGCAAGAGAACGACCCGCTGTTTCCGACCAAGTCGCCGCTGCTGAAGAAGCTCGACCTCAGCAAGGACGAGAAGCGCGCGGTTCTCGCGTTCTTGGAGTCGCTCGAAGAACGTCGGCGGCGCATGCGGCCGCCGGAATTGCCTGCCCTCGGCGATGCGCGCTGAGGGAGCGCGCTACATCGATCACCAACCGATCGTCATCGCCGTCGCGTTCGACAAGGTTCCGCCAAACGCGTTGAAGCCAGGAACCTCGAACGAGAAGCCCTGCTGATAGAACTTCTGGCCGACGAACCACGGGTCCGCCGGGATCGTCAGCGCGTAGTTGGCGACGCCATTCGATGCTGGCAGCGTCGCGGCCATGTCGGGCGAGACGAACAGCGCGCAACCGGGCATGCCAAACGTGTCCATCGCGAGCGGCAGCGGCGTGCCGTTCCAGTTGGTCGACGAGAAGCCGGTTGCGATCACCGCGACGGGCGCAAAGGGCAACAGTCCGCCGATTGATGCGACGAACGTGCGGCCGACGCGCGGTTGCGTCGACGCGGCGAGGCTCGGCGTGGTGGCGCTACCGACACAGCTCTGGCCAAACGTCGAGGACTCCGGCCCGAACATCCACGTGTCCGTCACGCCCTGGAACGACTGGTTGAGTCCGCCGTGCAGCACGGTGCGTTGGCGCAGCGAGTCGTAGACGTAGCCAAACCCGCGTCGGCCAACCGGGCCCGACGCCGGCAACTGGCGCCACGCGACGCCGTCGAACTCCCACATGTCGGTGAACAACGTGCCGTTTTGCGGGTCCATACCGCCAAACAGCAGCGCCGCCTGTCGGCTGTCGTCATACGCAAGCCGCGCGAACGTGCGCGGCGCTGGCACAGCGCCTTGGATCGACAACTGCGACCAGTTGAATCCATCCCAAGCCCACGTCGACGACGTGCCGCCAACCTGGACGTCGATGCCCGAGAACAAGATGACTCTGCCGAGCAGCGAGTGGTAGCACATCGCTGCGTTCTCGAGCGGACCGGGCTTCACCGTGGGCGTGCGCAGCGACCAGTTGATGCCGTCGTATTCCCACGTCTCGTCGGAGTCCAAGAGCAGGCCTGCGGCTTGCCCGCCGTAGAGCACCATCACGCCGCGGCCCGCATCGTACGTCATCCCAAACCACTGGCGCGCCGCTGGCGTGTTGGCGGTTGCGATCTGCGCCCACGTCGTGCCATCGAACTCCCACGTCTCGTTGAGCAGTTGTCCGTTGAAGCCCGTGCCGCCGCGGCCGCCAAACATCACGATGCGATCCCGGACCGGATCATGAACCATCTGGAAGTGGCCGCGCGGCGATGGCAAGGTCGCTGGATTGAGTTGCGTCCAATCCGTTCCGTCGAACGACCACATGTCGTTGCGGAAGCCCGGGCTCGCCTGCGCGCCGCCGAACACGACTGTGTTGCCGCGTATCCCATCGAACGTCGTGCCTCCGTAGTAGCGCGCGGGCGGAGTGGTCGGGGCTGCGATCTGTGCCCATTGCGCGGCGAGCGGTGCGCAGAGCATCAGCGCGAGGGAGCAGAGCGTGAGTTGGGTGCGTTCCATCATGATGAGTCGTGGCGCGAGTTCCGTCTGGATCACTGGCCGATGCGGACGCGCAGCGCGTTCGAGAGCACGCCGCCGAATGCGTTGTAGCCCGGGACTTCGAACGAGAATCCCTGCTGGAAGAACGTCTGGCCTAAGAACCACGGATCGCCGGGGATCGCGAGCAGCAGCGTGCCTTGGCCGTTCTGTGCAGCGATCACGTCGATCTGATCCGCAGCGACGAGCAGCGAGCAGTTGGGCATGCCCGAACTCGTGAGGTCGAGCGGCAACGGCACGCCGGACCAAGTCGTGTTGGAGAACCCGAGCGCAACGAGCGCGATGGGCATCGTCGGCACGAGGTTGGTCAAGACGGGCGCGTAGGTCTGTCCGAGGCGCGGGCCCGATGCCGCGAGCAGTTGCGGCGTTCCCACGGAACCTTGGCAACCGAGTCCAAACGAGAAGACCTTTGCACCATAGGTCCACGTGTCGCCGAGCACCGAGATCGGCCCGCCCGTGATTGCGTTGATGCCGCCGTAGAGCAACGGCGTCGAACGCAGCGCGTCGTATGCCATCGATGCCATGCGGCGCGCGCCTGGCGACGAAGTCACCACTTGCGTCCACGACGATCCATCGAACTCCCACGTGTCGTCGAGCATCGTGCCCGCCGCGGTGACGCCGCCGTGCATCACGCACACCGCGCGCGATGCGTCGTAGCACATCGACGCTTGGTAGCGCGCAGGCGGCGGCGTTCCGACGATGCTTGCTTGCGTCCACGCCGTGCCGTTCCACAGCCACGTGGTGGAGTTCATCGCACCGGTGATGGGCGTCACGCCGCCAAACAGCACGCATGCGGACAATGCTTGGCTGTAGCACATCGCGGGGCCGTCGAGCGCACCGGGGTTGGTTGCCGCGGGGCGCTGGCTCCAGTTCACGCCGTCGTATTCCCACGTCTGGTTGCTCGCGCCGATCAGCAACGTGCTCGGCACGCCGCCGAACGCCACCGTGCGACCGCGCGCGCTGTCGAACGCCATGCCGTGGCGTCCGGTGCGGAACGGCGTGGTCGCGGTCACGCGTTGCGTCCACGTGGTTCCGTTCCACTCCCATGTGTCTTGGAACGACGCGCCGCCGACGAGCGAGACGCTCGTGCCGCCAAACAACACGCACACGCCGCGGTTTTGGTCATAGACCATCGCCGTGCCGCTGCGCGCGGAAGGCGAGAGCGGCGGGTTCTGCAGTTGCCACTCGGATCCGTCGTAGGTCCACGTGTCGGCGAACACGACGGGGGACGTGAGTGCGCCGCCGACCAACGTCGTCACGCCGCGCGTTGCGTCGAACGCGATCGCAGCGCCCGAGCGCGGCGATGGCGAGGTCGCGGGGGACTCGGCGATCCACTGCGCGGGGCAGACGGTTGCGAGCGCGAAGAGGCTTACGAGTGGGAGTGGGTGCATCGGGGAGCGAAGAGCTTGCCGCATCGCTACGGGCGCTGGAATGGGCTCAATAGCCGGATGCAGTGGCGCATTTCCGCCGCACGGTAGGATCCGCGCTCCTTCGCGATCCGCCGATGACCGATTCTCCCCGCACGATCCTGCACGCTGACATGGACGCGTTCTACGCGGCCATCGAACAGCGCGATCGGCCGGAGCTGCGCGGCAAGCCGGTGATCGTCGGTGGCAGCGGGCCGCGGCAAGTCGTTGCGACTGCGAGCTACGAAGCACGCAAGTTCGGCGTGCGGTCGGCGATGCCGGGCGTGCGCGCGAAGCAACTGTGTCCGGACGGCGTGTTCGTCGCGCCGCGCATGGATGCCTACGTCGCCGTGAGTCGGCAGGTGCAGGAAGTGTTCTCGCGCTACACCGATCGCGTCGAGCCGTTGTCGCTGGACGAGGCGTTCTTGGACGCGACGGGATGCGAAGCCTTGTTTGGCGACGGCGAAGCGATCGCGCGCGCGATCCGGCGCGACGTGCACGAGGCGACGCAGCTGACCGTGTCGGTTGGCGTCGCGTCGTCGAAGTTCGTCGCCAAGGTCGCGAGCGATCTCGACAAGCCCAATGGCCTCGTCGTCGTGAATCCTGGCGACGAGCGCGCGTTCTTGGCGCCGCTGCCGATCACGCGGCTCTGGGGCGTCGGCGAGAAGACGGCAACGCTGCTGCGCGAACGCGGGCTTCTCACGATCGGCGACGTGCAGCGCGTCGCGCGCGAAGACCTCGTGCGCTGGTTTGGCGACAACTTCGGCAACCATGTGCACGACCTTGCGCACGGACTCGACGCGCGCGAAGTCGAGTCGGATCGCGAAGCGAAGTCGATCGGCCACGAGATGACGTTTGAGCGCGACCTCACGATGCGCGCGGACGCAGAAGCGACGCTGCTGCAACTGTGCGAGATGGTGGGGCGCAGGCTGCGCAAGGATGGTCGCTCCGCGCGTTGCGTGCGCCTCAAGCTGCGGCTCTTCGACTTCTCGACGACGGTGCGCCAACGCACGGTGTCGTCGACGCAAGATGACCTCGTGCTGCATGCCGCGGCGAAGGAACTCCTGCAGCAGAACTGGAACGGACGCGCCGGCATTCGATTGCTCGGCGTGACGGCAGCGCAATTGGTCGAGGGATCTTCGTCGGTGCAGCAGAGCTTGTTCGAGCCCGCGCGCGACCAGAAGGGGTTGCGCGTATTGCGCGCGCTCGACGCGATCCGCGATCGCCATGGCGAAGACGCCGTGCATCGCGGCATGGCAAATCGCCGCACGACGCCGTGGGGGCCTGGGGTCGAGTGAGGTGCGCGGTCACTGCGCGCGTTCGTTCCGCATTGGACGCAAGCGCGCGCCGTCGCTCTGATCCGCGGCCCACTTCGCGCATGCTCACTCCGCTTTCGATCGTTCGTCGACCTCTCGCGCCGCTCTGCGCCGCGTCGTTGCTGCTCGCTGCGTGTGCGAACGTGCCCACGTTGCCGATGAAGCAGGATCCGCAGGACGGCATGCAGCCGCCCGGATTCACGTCGCGTCGCCGCGCAGGCGAAGGCCAGTGGGGCGATCGCATCCTCGTCGAAGGCCAGTATCTGCCCGTCGCTTGGCTTGAGTTCGACGACGACGATTCGTCCGCGACGTCCGCAGTCGATGGCTCCGCGGATGGCGACGGCTACGGCGGTCGCTTCGCGATTGGCAACAAGGACCAGAGCATCGGCGCGATGTACCAAGGCCTCGACCTGTCGGGCGACAGCGGCACGATCCGCATCGACTCGCTCTATGTCGACTTCGATGTGCGCGTGCCGTTGTCGGAAGGCGGCGGCAACTTCTCGCTGCTGATCGGCGCGGGACTCGGCGGCGCGCGATTCGATCGCGACATTGGCGCGAGCGGCATCGACAACGAAGGCGCGGCGCAGTTGCGCGCGGTGCTCAACTTCAATCCAAGCCGCGCGTTCTCATTCGACGTCGGCTTTGGCGGCGTGATCTATGGGCACCCGGGCGAGACCGAGGCCTATGGCTCCTACGTGCTCGTCGGCATGACGACCGCATTCTGATCGCGCGACCGATCGCGCAGCGACACCAAGACACCACCATGCAAACCAAGTTCGTTCGTTCGCTCTCGCTCTCTCTCGCGCCGCTCGCATTCGTTGCGTGCGCGACTTCGACCCCGCGCGCGCCGCAGGCCGTCGAGGCCGCGCAGCTTGAGTCCGCATTGCCCGCGCCCGCTCCTGCTGCATCGTTGGCCCAACCTGCAGCTCCGCGCGCGCAGCAGCCCGCTGCGCCGAAGGAAGCGATGCTGACCGCCGGCATCGGCGTCAGTGACTCGCCGGTGTCCACCTTGTTCAGCGCGTCCTACGACGTGCCGATCGACGACCACATCACGCTCGGCCCGTCGTTCCACTACGGCTACGACGATGATGTCGATCTCTTCGGCGCCGAAGCAAAGGGCCGCTACTTCTTGGCTCCGTTCACCGACAGCGTGCAGGCCTACGTTTCCGCAGGCGGTGGCTTTGGCATGGTCGACAAGAACAATCGCAGCGAGGACTGGGGCCTGTTGTTCAGCGGCGGCGCCGGCCTGCGCGTCAAGACCTCAACGCACGGCATGCTGAGCAGCGAAGTCAACTTCTACTGGCTGCCCGAAGATCTCGCCGGCGAAGACCACTACTTCGGCTGGCAGATCGTACAGTTCGTGATCGCGTTCTGATCCCTGCTGATCACTCAGAGCCCCGGTCCGAGCAGCAAGAAGCCCGTCGCCTCGCCGCCTTCGGCGAGGCCTAGGCCGATGTAGAGCGGGCCGATCGGCGATTCGATCACGAAGAACGCGCTGCCGCCGAAGGTCGTGTCGCTGAGTCGGTCCGCGCGCTCTTGCCAACCGCTTGCGACTTCGACGGTCCCTCCGACGTGGATCGGCACGAGCCCGCGATAGAGCGGCATGCGCGCGCCGATGCGTGCGAGCGCCAAGTGCTCTAGTCGCTGGGCTCCGATCGGCAGGCCACTGATGCGCGTGAAGCCGCCGAGCGCCGGGTAGTCGTAGAGCGGGCGATCGCCTTCGAGCATCGAGTCCCATTCGACGGCGGGGATCACCGTCACGTCGCCGATCGGCAACGCGGTATCCGCGCGTGCGGTGATGCTGCTCCACGCCGCGTCGGCGCCAAATCCCTCTGGCGAGTGTCGATACTCCGCGAGCGCATACGAGCCGTCGGTTGCGAGCCACTGCGCGTTCTTGGTGTCGAGCACCATGCGTGCGCGTAGATAGCCTTCGTCGAATGAATCTTCGGGCGGCGGAGTGCTCGCGAGCACGACGTCGCCCTTGCCGGCGATGTGCACATAGCCCGCGCGCACTTCGCCGAGGCTGCCGAGCGACATGCCAAGATCCGCGCCACCGCGGCTCGAAGTCACCGACTCCTCGGCGATGAGATCGCCGTTCACGTAGAAGTCGGCTTCTTGCTTCCGCACGAGGCCGTTTGGCGCGACGAAGAAGCGACCGCCCGCGGTCAGCGGTTGATACCACTCGGCGCCAAATCCCGTGCGCTGGCCGATCTCTGCGATCGTGCGCAACTCCGCGCCGCGTTCGTCGAGGCCGCGGAACACGTTGAGGGCCGCGAGTTGGAAGTTGTTGCGGTCCGCGTCGGACTGCAGCGAGAGCCCGAACGTCATGAAGCTGGGGCCCCATTCCTTCTCCTCAGCCTTCACGAGCACGCGCTTTTTGTCCGGCGCGTCGCCGTCGAGGACTTCGAAGCGCACGCGCTGGAAGTCATCGAGCCCGTAAAGCTTTTCGATGCCTGCGCGCAGCTTGGCTTCGTCGAGGGGCTCGCCGCTGCGGATGCCAAGGCGCGACTCGAGCAACTCCTGCGAGAGACTCGAGTCGTTTTGCAGTTCGACCTGCGTGATGGTGCGTGGCGCTGCGGGCTTCTTCCGTTGCGATTGGCGATGGCGCGCGTAGTCCGCCTCGGACAACGCCAATGGCAGGAGTCGCTGCGCCACCGCGCGCGCCGCTTCGTTGCCGATCCGAATCGCTTCGTGGCCGCGTTCGAACTCCGAGGACGAGATATCGCCGAGCTCGGGTCGGATCAGGATGTCCGTGTCGCGCATCGTCGCAAGGCTGCGATCCACGTTCTGCTGCGTGAGGATCGCAACGACCTTCAGGCTCACGTCGAGAAGGTCCGCGGCGTGCTCGTTGACGTCGACCGGCGTGCCGATGTCGATGACGATCACGAGGTCGGCTCCCATCGCGCGCGCGACACCGATGGGGACGTTGTCGGCGAGGCCGCCATCGAGCAGCTCGCGGCCGTCGATGCGCGCAGGCGCGAAGATGCCGGGCAGCGACATGCTCGCGCGCATGGCGTCCGCGAGGTTGCCGCGGTCGAGGACAATGGACTCGCCGCTGCGCGCGTCGACAGCCGTGCAGCGGAACGGCACCGGCAACTGGTCGAAGCTCGACATCGCGTGCGCGTCGAGCGTGAGCAAGCGCAACTCGGTCTCGAGGTTCTGGCCCTGCACGAGTCCCTTCGGCAATCGGAGCGAGAAGCCGCGAATGCCGAACTTGGGGCCCGCGAGGTAGCTCTGGGCCTCTTCCTTGCGGCGGAATGGTCGGTCGCGGAATGCGGCGCCGTCGCGCAGCAGGTCCGACCATCCAAGCTCGAGGCCATCGCGCGTGACTTGTCGTTGGAGTTCGTCCGTGTCGAGCCCGTAGCAAAAGAGCCCGCCGACGACCGCGCCCATGCTTGTGCCAGCGACGACGTCGATGGGGATGCGCATCTCTTCGAGCACGCGGAGCACGCCTATGTGCGCGATGCCGCGCGCGCCGCCGCCGCTCAACACGAGCCCGATGCGCGGTCGCTTCCGTTCTTCGTTCTGCGGCTGTTGCGTCGCGAGCGACGATGCGAAGAGGGTCGCCAACATCAGCGTCGCAAACGCGGCGAAACGCGATCGATGGGGCACGCAAGTCGATTGCATGGCGAGTGGAGTCACGGCGCGTGTCGATGCGGAGCGCATCAGCGTTGTCGAAGCGATGGGAACAGTCGCACGAAGTCCGGCTCGTGGAACGCTTCGATTTCGACGCGTTCGCCGGAGTGCGGCGCAACGAGCGCGACCTTCTCACTGTGCAGCAGCGTGCGCGCAATCCCATGCGTCTTGTGCGCATGCGCGTTGGCCTCGTGATCGCCGTAGCGCGGATCGCCGAGCAGTGGGTGGCCGATGGCGCGCAAGTGCGCGCGGATCTGATGCGTGCGGCCGGTCTCGAGCTTGAGACGCACGAGCGTGCAGGTTTTGCCGCGCGCGATGACGCGCACGTGCGTCACCGATGGCAAGCCGTTCTCGTGGTCGACGATCACCTTGGGCCGATCGCCGCGCGGTTCGTCCGTGATGCGCAGCGGCGCGTCGATCGTTCCTTCGTCGCGCTCGACGACGCCATGCGCGATGCCGAGATACTCGCGCTCGATCTCGCCGCGCTCCATCGCTTGCGAGATCGCGGACACCGCCGCTTCGTCGCGGCCGCACAACAACAATCCCGACGCGGGGCGATCGAGACGTTGGCACAAGCCTGCTTGCGGCAGCGCGCGCTGCAGTCGTTCTGCGATAGGGTCCTCGACGAGCGGGCCTGCGTGCACGGCTTCGCCCGGCACCTTGTAGAGAACGAGCACGCCGCCGCGGTCGCAGACGACGGCGCTGCCGATCGTCAGCGAGAGGTCGACCATGCCCGGGCGAACCTGCACGAGGTCATTGCTGCGGAGTCGCTGGGTGGCGATGGCGCGCACGCCACCGACCGCGACGCACCCGATCCCGCATGCGGCGCGCGCACGCTGGAGCGAAAGACCGGTGACCAGCGATCGCAGGGCCGCGTCGAGCCGTTCGCCGTCGTGGGGGGAGTCGAGGCGGAAGGCCGCGATGGCATCGGGGTGGGCGTCGTCGTGCTGCATGCGAGGGAACCAGGGATCGAGCGTGGGGGCGGGCGCGCTTTCGTCGAGCGGCAACTGCCGCGCGAATGAGGATTGCGCACCCCCGCGACAGTGGACGCGATCGTTGCTAGGGTTGCACGCCTCTCTGTTCCCCCACGAACCCAAAGAGGCTTCGTTTCCATGAGATCCCTGCTCCTTGCATCTCTCGTAGCGCTCGCGCCGGTTGCGGCAGCGCAGTCGTCACTCACCACCACGCTGGTTGGCGGCCTCGTGCTCACGGCCACGGCGCCGTTCTCGAACACGATCTACGCGGACCTGACGGTCACGAACCCGTCGGGCCTGATCCTCACGCAGATCAATATGCGCGCCCAAGACGGCGCCGCTGCGACGAACGTGTTTGACGTCTACTTGACCGCCGCCGGCGGCACGCACGTCAACAACCACACGCTGCCTGCGGTGTGGAACCTCAAGGGCACGTGCTCGGGCTTCGGCACGGCGAACCCGACGGTGCTGACGCTGGATCGCGGCATCTACATCGCGCCGGGCACCTACGGCCTCGCGCTGCACTGCAAGGGCTTCCGCCACGTCTACACCAACGGAACCACCCAGGCTCCGCCGCTGCCGCTCGTCTTCTCGAACGCCGATATGGCCCTCGATTGCACGACGTCGGTGGTCCAGAACTCGACGGCCGCCCTCGCCTTCACGGGCGGCCAGTCGGCGGTGCGCACGCCGAACCTGCAGCTCTTCTACCAGACCACGAGCGCGGTCAACTTCACGTCGACGACGCGCACGGGCAACGGCCCGCTGACGGTCAACTTCGCCGAAGGCTGTGTGTCGTTGGATCCGGCGGGCTTCACGGTCTTCGCTTGGGACCTCGATGGCGACGGCCTCGATGACGCGTTCGGCCCGACGGCGTCGCGCACCTACACGTGCGGCGACTACGCGGTCCGCCTCACGGCCTACGATGCGCTCGGCAACTACCCGTTGGTGCGCACTGGCTACGTCACCGTGGACCTCCTCGGCGCTCTGTTCACGTGGTCGAAGGTCGGCGAGCCTGCGCTGTTCCAGTTCACGTCGACGGCTTCGGCCTCGACAACGAGCTACGCGTGGGATCTCGATGGCGACTCGGTCGTCGACTCGACGGTTGCGAACCCGACCTGGGCCTACGCCCCCGGCTGCGCTCCGGTCAACGTCTCGCTGACGGTTGCCAACTCCTGCCGCACCTTCACGCGCACGAGCCAGATCGCCCCGACGGACTCGATCGAGACGCTCTTTGCGGCCAACAACGCGGGCGCCACGGGCTACGCGGTCAACTTCGACGCCAACGTCACGGCGTTGGACGGCATCGAGCTGTGCGGCATGCACCTCAACATGAACACCGTGACGGCCGGCACGCCGTTCACGCTCGACGTCTTCACGCGTCGCGGCACCTACGTCGGCTTCGATACCAACGCCGCCGGTTGGAGCCAGGTCTCGGGCGCCAGCGTGACCAACGTGATTGGCTCGCAGACCTACGTGCAGCTCAACTCGCCGATCTACCTGCCGCCGGGCATTACCGGCTTCACGGTTGTCGCGACCGGCGCGGGGCTCGCTTACACGAACGGCACGGGCACGAACCAGACCTACACGAACGCCGACGTCACGTTGTCGCTCGGCCAGGTCCGCACGACGCTGTTCAGCACGACCAGCACGCTGTTCACGCCGCGCGTCCTCAACGTCCGCCTCAACTACAAGGACGCGTCGCTCGGCATGGCCGGCTACTACACCTACGGCGCTGGCTGCCCAGGCTCGCTCGGCATCCCGGGCAACGTCGGTGTCGCGCGTCCGCGCGTCGGCCAGAACATGGTCGTCGACTTCACCAACACGCCCGGTGGCGTGATCCCGTTCATCGGCTTCAGCAACACCCTGTTCCAGGGCTTCCCGCTGCCGATTGACGCGGGCCTCATCGGCGCGCCGGGCTGCAACATCCAGACGAGCGCGGACATCAACGGTGGCCTCGCGTTCGCCGTGGGTGGCGTGTCGAACTGGTCGATCGGCATCCCGCTCGATCCGGTGTTCGTCGGCGTGCACCTCTACATCCAGGGCTTCTCGTTCGACGTGATCAACGCGCTCGGCGGCTCCTTCTCGGATGCCGCTTCGGGCCTGATCGGCAACTGATCGGACCGAAGACCTGATGGCGCGCCCCGTGCGCGCCAGTGGCGAGGCCGCGCAATGGAGCGATCCGTTGCGCGGCCTCGTCGTTTCTGCGGCGCCGTGCTCGCGGCTCTGCTACTTCGGTTCCAACCGCTCGGTTGCGGTGTCGATGTCCATCAGCTTCACCGCGAGCGAACCATCGCGAATGTGGCTCGCGATCGCCGGCCGCGCGAGCAGTTCGCGGATGCGGATGCCGCGCTCCTGCACGGCCTGCGACAGCGCTGGGTAGCGCTTCTGCATTACTTCGCTCTTCGCCACGCGCTCCGCCGCGCAATCGGTGTGCGTCGTCAAGACGATCACTTTGACGCCGTTGTCGACCGCTAGCTCGAGCATCTCCATCTCGCGTTCGGACAGCACCGAGCCCGCCGTGCGCACGACGTAGTAGTACTTGCGCGTGTCGCCGGTCAGTTCGTTGGTGTCGATGCGAGCGTCCATGCAGACGACCATCGCGACGAGCGGATGGCGCGGCGTGCGCGGAAAGGTCGAGCGCACGGAGGCCGCCATGCGGTTTTGCTCGAGCATCTCCTGCCACACTGCCTCGGGCGTGATGTGATGTTCGTCGTGCCCTTCGTGGAAGTCGTATTCGTCGTGATGATCCTGCAGGCGATAGCCCGCGTTGATCATCGCGCCGCCGAGCACGAACTGGGCCTTGTGCCCTGGGTCGGTGAACGCGAGGAAACACGGGAACGCGACCAAGGTCGCGCCGGCGATGAGGACTTTGATGCCAAGTTGCATGGAGGGCTCGTAGGGGCCCAATCGCACGGCGAAGGGTGCTCTTTCGAAACGGGCCGCAAGGCCCGCCGCAGTCGGGCCAAAGGAGGCATTCGATCCTGCCTGTCGGTGCGCATCCGTTGACAGGCATTCGTGGCCAACCAAGATGCGCGCTCCATGCGCCGTTGGCTGTGCCTCCCTCTTGCTGCTGCGGCAGCGTGCTCGCCGGAGCGCGCAGCACCTTCGCCCCTCATCACATCGTCGCCGCTGCCGCAACGGCAAGAACATGCGGGCCCGCGCTTTCGCAAGGTCGCGGCCAAGGACAGCGGCATCGCGTTCCAAAACGAACTGCGTCGCGAGAACGTGATCGCCTACGTCTACAGCGGCGCGGGCTGCGCAGTGGGCGACTACGACGGCAATGGCTTGCCCGATCTCTACCTCGTGAGCCAAGACGGGCCCAATCGGCTCTACCGCCAAGTGGCAAAGTGGAAGTTCGAGGACGTGACGGAGAAGGCGGGCGGACTCGATGGCGGCGATGCGTGGGGCAAGGCCGCGACCTTCGTCGACTTCGATGGCGACGCTGACCTCGATCTCTACGTCTGCAACACGCAGTCGAAGAACTTGCTCTACGTCAACCAAGGCGACGGCACGTTCGTCGAGCGCGCGGGCGCGTTTGGCGCCGCGGTGACTGCCGCGAGCACGGGCGCTGCGTTTGCGGACTACGACAAGGACGGCGACCTCGACTTGTTCGTGCTGACGAACCGCGTGTTCGGCCCCAACCTGCCGCCGGAGCTCGTCGCCGAAGTGA
>JBEELK010000204.1:0-12090 GCA_041168165.1 Planctomycetota bacterium
GGCGCTGATCCTCGGCGTCGACCGACTCGTCGACATGACGCGCACGGTGCCCAACGTCACGTCGGACCTGGTGTGCAGCCTGTGGCTCGCGCGTCGCGAAGGCGTGAAGTTGCGGGACTGAGGTTTGCACGCGGAAGCGCGCGGCAGAAGTAGAGTCTCGCGAACCATGGCGCTTCAGCTCGCAACGCGCGCGTTCGTAGTGTCCTCGCTTGCGATTGCGGGCGTGGCGCAAGGAAGCCTCGACGCAACGGGGATCCCGGACGTGATGGCGCGCGCGTGCGCGGAGTGCCACGCCGGCGAGGAGCCTGAAGGCAAGTTCGCGTTAGAGCCGTTGTTCGCCGTCGGCGCTTCGATCGACGAGGCGGGCGCGCATGCGCTGCGCACCGCGCTGCAGCGAGTGCGTTCGCAGACGATGCCGCCGCCCGACGAAGGCAAGCAGCCGACTGCCGAAGAGCGAGCCGCGATCGCCGCGGCCATCGCGGCGCGCATTCCATCTGAGCCCGGCGATCGCATCGCGACGTCGCGCAAGCTGTCGCGCGTCGAGTGGCAGAACACGGTGCGAGATCTCTGTGGCGTCGTCGTCGACGCGAGCGAGTTGTTGCCAGAAGACCCGCGTGTTCGCGGCTTCGACAACTTTGGCGATGGCGCTGGCGAGACAGCTGCGGCCTTCGAGGCGCATCTGCTGGCGGCAAACCGAGTCGCCAAGGCGATGCGCGCAAGCGAGCCGCGGCATGCTGCGTTCGATGAGCGCGTGCCGTTTGCCGACGAGCTCGCGGCATTCGCGTCGCGCGCGTTCCGTCGCGAAGCGACTGCGAGCGAGCTCGCACCGCGGCTCGATCTCTACCTCGATGCGCTGTCGCGCGGCGCGTGCGAAGCGGAAGCGCGCGAGGCGGCGATCGTGTCCGTGCTCGCGTCGCCGTCGTTCTTGCTGCGCATCGAGACGGGGCGCGTCGAGGATGCCTCGCTGCTCACGGCGCACGAAGTGGCTACGCGCGTTGCGTATGCGTTCTCGGCCACGATGCCTGACGATGCGCTGCGCAACGATGCCGCAAATAGCGCGATCTTCGACGCGAGCGTCCTGCGTGCTCATGCCCGCAGGCTCGTCGCGAAGGATGGCGGTCGCGCGCTCGCCGTGCGGTTTTTTGCGCAGTGGCTCCGGCTCGAGGATGTGCTTGCGGCCAACGCCGACTTTCGGCGCTACCCGCAGATCTGGAAGAAGGCGCTGCGACCCGCGTTCTACGAAGAAGCAGTGTTGCTGTGCGCCGAGATCGCGCGCGAGGACGCGAGCCTTCTGTGGCTCATCGACTGCGATCACACGTGGGCCGACGCGACGTTGGCCGAGCACTACGGATTGCCGAAGCCGGACGCGAAGGGCTACGCGCGCATCGCCCTGCAGGATCGCCGTCGCGGCGGCGTGCTCGGCATGGGCGCGATGCTGATGGTGAGTTCGCATGCGTTGCGCACGAGCCCTGTGCTGCGCGGCAAGTGGATCCTCGATCAACTCCTCGACGCTGCGCCGCCGCCGCCGCCCGCGAACGTCGCTGCGCTGCCAAAAGACGATGAGCCCGTTCGCGGCAAGTCACTGCGCGAGCAGTTGGAGTTGCACCGCCAGAAGCGAGCATGCGCGTCGTGCCACGCGCCGATCGATCCGCTGGGCTTTGCGCTCGAGAACTACGACGTCGTGGGGCGCTGGCGCGAGGAGTTGCATGGCGCGCCTGTCGACGCGCGCGGGACGTTGCCCGATGGAGCGCAGGTCGATGGACCGATCGCGCTCAAAGACGCGCTGCTGCAGCGCAAGGGCGAGTTCGCGCTCGCGATGGCGCGCAAGTTCTTCGTCTATGCCGTCGGTCGCGACGCAGTGGCGCAGGATGAGCCCGAACTGGCGCGCATTGCAGCTGCGTGCGAAGCAGGCGGTTTCCGCATGTGGGCGCTCGTCGATGCGTTGTTGGCTTCGCCGTTGTTCACGATGCGAGATCCAGGAGGAATGCGATGAGAGCGATCGGTTCGACCAACTCGCGGCGCGCGTTCTTGCGCGGCGTCGGCGCCGCAATCGCATTGCCGTGGATGGAGTCGCTGGCTCCGCGAGCCGCATCGCGCGTTGCAGTGCCACCCGTGCGCATGGCGATTCTCGTGATGCCCAACGGCGTGCTGCAGAGCGCGTGGAAGCCGGAGTCGGATGGCCTCGGTGGGTGGAATCCATCGTTCTCGTTGGAGCCGCTCGCACCGCGTCGCGGCGAGGTCAGCGTGCTGACGGGGCTGTGCAATCGCGGGAGCTTTGGCGGCGACGGCCACTACGCAAAGGTCGCGCCGTTGCTGACGGGCGCCACGATCCGTCGCACCGGCGGCCGCGATCTGCGCAACGAAGTGTCGATGGACCAGGTCGCGGCGAAAGCGATTGGCGCTGCGACGCCGCTGCCGTCGCTCGAACTCGGTTGCGATCCGATCTATCCCGTCGAGGACATGGGTTACTCCACGGTCTACGGCGGCAGCTTGTCGTGGACCGCGCCAGACCGACCTGCGACCAAGTTGCTCGCGCCGCGCGCCGCGTTTGATCGCATGTTCCGTTCGCGCGCGCTGGCCGAAGACCCGTTGCGCAAGAGCGTCCTCGACGTCGTGCGCGAGGATGCTGTGCGGATTGCGAAGCGCGCGTCGTCACGCGACCAGCGTCGGCTCGAAGAGTTCTGCGATTCGGTGCGCGCGTTGGAGCTTCGCATCGAGGCAGCTGAGCGCGCGTCGAGCAGCGAGGTCGATCTGTCGCGCGCGCCTGCCACGGGCATTCCGAGCGACTATCCGACGCATGTGAGTTTGATGCTCGACCTCATCGCGCTCGCATTCGAGACGGACACGACGCGCGTCGTGACGTTCTTGATGGCCAACGAAGTGTCGGGGCGACCGTTCCCGTTCGTCGAAGGCTGCGACGGCGGCTTCCACGACTACTCGCACCACGAGAACAAGCCCGAGAAGCAGGAGCCCTACAAGAAGATCAACCGCTGGCACGTCGCGCAGTTTGCGTCGCTGCTCGAGCGGCTTGCGCAGATGCGCGAAGGCGAAGGCTCGCTGCTCGACTCGTCGATGGTCGTGCTCGCGTCGGCGATGTCGGATGGCAATGCGCACGACCCGCACGATCTGCCCGTGCTGCTCGCTGGCCGCGGCGGCGGCTCGATTGCGCAAGGCCGCCTGATCGCGAGTGAGCGCGACTCCAAGCTGTGCTCGCTGTGGCTGTCGATGCTGCAGCGCATGGGCGTGGCGCTGGATCGCTTCGGCGATGCCGACCGCGGCTTGTTCTGATCCGGCTGCGTGCTTCACTGGTCGCCATGCAACTCGACCGCGCCGCCAAGCTGCGCCTTCTCGAATTCGTCTGCTCGTTCGCGTGGACCGACCTCAAGGTCCAGCAGGAAGAACGCGACCTCGTGATGCGCGTCGTCGGCCGCATGGGGCTCGGCAACGAGGAGACCAAGAAGGTGGAAGGCTGGCTGAAGTCGCCGCCGCCTGCGGATGAGGTCGATCCGACCGCCATCCCCAAGGAGCACCGGCAGGCATTCTTCGACGCCGCCATCGCCGTCGCTCGCGCGGACGGCCGCATCGTTCCGGCGGAGCGCGATCTGTTGGAGTTGTTCCGCGACCTGCTGCAGGACTGACGCAAGCAGCGGGTTCTGCCTTCGCCCTGTGCAGCGCGCGTGGCTATCGTGCCGCGCCACCGATGAGCGAAGTCCTGCACAGCAACGTCAAGGTCAGCGGCGCTGAGTTCGAACAGAACCGCGCCCACCATCTGCGCACGATCGAAGAGATCCAGAAGAAGCTCGCCGCTGCGCAACAAGGCGGCGGAGCCGACGCAGTGGCTCGGCATCACAAGCGCGGCAAGCTGCTGCCGCGCGAACGCATCGGGCGCATCCTCGACCAAGGCTCGCCGTTCTTGGAGCTGTCGCCGCTCGCGGCCAACGGGCTCTACAACGACGACGCGCCGAGTGCGAGCATCGTGACCGGCATCGGTCTCGTGCACGGGCGCGAAGTGATGTTCGTCGCCAACGACGCGACCGTGAAGGGCGGGACCTACTACCCGATGACGGTCAAGAAGCACGTGCGTGCGCAGGAGATCGCGCTCGAGAACCGTCTGCCGTGCGTCTACCTCGTCGACTCGGGCGGCGCGTTCTTGCCGCTGCAAGCAGACGTGTTCCCCGATCGCGACCACTTCGGGCGCATCTTCTACAACCAAGCGCAGATGTCGGCCGCGCGCATCCCGCAGGTCGCATGCGTGCTCGGCTCGTGCACCGCAGGCGGCGCGTATGTGCCCGCGATGAGCGACGAGAGCATCATCGTGAAGGGCAACGGCACGATCTTCCTCGGCGGACCGCCGCTGGTGCGCGCCGCGACGGGCGAGATCGTCAGCGCAGAAGACCTCGGCGGCGCCGATGTGCACACGCGGTTGTCTGGCGTGGCAGATCACTTCGCCGAAGACGAGGAGCACGGGCTCATGCTCGCGCGCAACATCGTCTCGCATCTCAACGTGCAGAAGCACGAGCAGATCGCACTGCAGTCGCCCGAGGATCCTGCGTTCGATCCAGAGGAGTTGCTCGGCGTGATCCCGCGCGACACGCGCACGCCGTACGACGTTCGCGAAGTGATCGCACGCCTCGTCGATGGCAGCAGGCTGCATGAGTTCAAGACGCGCTACGGCACGACGCTTGTCACCGGCTTTGCGCACATCCACGGCATCCCCGTCGGCATCGTCGCTAACAACGGCATCCTGTTTAGCGAGAGCGCGCAGAAGGCCGCGCACTTCGTCGAGCTGTGCAGCCAACGCAAGGTGCCGCTGCTGTTCTTGCAGAACATCACGGGCTTCATGGTTGGCAAGAAGTACGAGACCGGCGGCATCGCGAAGGACGGCGCCAAGATGGTGCAGGCCGTCGCGACGGCGACGGTGCCCAAGATCACGGTGCTGATTGGCGGATCGTTTGGCGCCGGCAACTACGGCATGTGCGGCCGCGCCTACCAACCGCGCTTCCTGTTCTCGTGGCCCAATAGCCGCATCTCCGTGATGGGCGGCGAGCAGGCCGCTGGCGTGCTCGCGCAGGTCAAGAAGGACCAACTCGAAGAGAAGGGCCTGAAGCTCTCCGCGCAGGACGAGGCCGCGATCAAGGATCCGATCCTGCAGAAGTACGAGACCGAAGGGCACCCGCTCTACGCGACCGCGCGGTTGTGGGACGACGGCATCCTCGACCCGCGGCAGACGCGCTCCGCGCTCGCGCTCGCGCTGTCGGCGAGCCTCAACGCGCCGATTCCTGACTGGCGCGCGCCCGTCTTCCGCATGTGAGCGGCACGACATTCATGACTGACAAGACCCATGGCGGGGCGGGCCCCGATCGCAGCGTGCTCGAGGACATCGAGAAGAACGGCGTGCAGCTGTTCTTCGACGAGGACGAAGAGTCCGGCTCGTCGCGCGCATTCACGCTCGGCCTTTGGCATCTGCGCCAGCGGCCCGAAGTGGTGGCGCTTGGCTTGCCTGAGGACCTCGCGGTGCAGGTGCTTGAGCTCGTGATCGACGACGTCGAAGACGGCGTGGTCTACGAAGCCGGGCAGAAGCACGACGGCATCGTGCACGGCTACCCGGTGTGGTTTGGCAAGGTGCGCCAAGAGCAGGTCGATGCGTTGCTGCCCGAGTTGGCGTCCGTGTATGGCGACGTCGACGTGCCCGTGCTGCAGCTCGTCTATCCCGACAAGCAAGGCCGTTGGCCGTGGGATGCCGACGTGCGCGAAGGGTTCCGCGACAGCCAGCCCGTGCTCGAACGCATCGACGACGCGACGGGCGAGTGATCGGTCACGCGGCGCTTGCTGCAGCTGCGGCGCGCGCCTTGTGCGCGCGCACGAGCAGCCACGCGGCGATCAGTAGCGCGAGGCCTGTGACCGCGAGCCCTTCGATGAGGCCCGGCGTGCGGTAGCGGAACTCCAATCGACACGCCTTTGCGGGCAGCGGCACGATGCGCATGCACACGTTGCCGCGCGCAATTGGCAGCTCTTCGCCGTCGCACGTGACGGTCCAGCCGGGTAGCCACGTGTCCGCGAGCACGAGATAGCCAAGCGGCCCGTCGTCGACTTCGAGCGTGAGGCGCTTGTGGTCTTCGAACAAAAAGCGCACGGCGCGCTGCGACGCGGATGCGACTTCGGGCAGCGGCGGGATCGTGCGCGCGTCATGGTCGGTCACGAGCGCGTAGTTGAGCGGCGCAAAGTCCTTGGTGTTCGCGGCGCGGACCACCGCGGCATCGTCGCCGACTGCGCGCAAGCTCGGCACGACCCAGGCGCGCGGCATCGCGCTCGTGCGCTCGTAGACAAAGAACTCGCCATTCTCGCCCTTGAGCTCGGGGCCGACGCGCTTGCCCGCATGCTGCATCGGTTGCGTCGTCAGCAAGTAGCGCAACCCAATCGCGTCCCACCATGGCAGCGAGAGCCGTTCATCGTCTGGCAGCGCCTTTGGCAAGTAGTCGCGGATCATGAACGACTCGCCGTAGAGCGCGCGGATTGGCTCGCTGCTGTGCTTGTCGACGTAGGTGTAGACGTGCAGGTCGCGGATGTCGTCCTTGGCGAGCGTGCCCGGCGGCAGGTGCATGGGGTCGTCGCCAGCGGACGCCGGATTGGCGCGCGCGACGAGGATGCCGCCTTGCTGCGCGTGCGCTGCGCGTTGCTCGCGCAAGAACGCGTGCACCGGAGTCTCCAGCGCGTGCGGCGTGTCGCGGCCCTGCACGAGCGGATGTCCGTGTTGCCACAGTTCGACTGCGGTGAGCGCGAGCGCTGGCGCGAACATCCACGCAGGCATCGCGAGATCGCGCCGCCGCTTGCTCCAAAGGATCATCAACACAGCTCCGACATACAGGCACCAGCCGCTGCGTTCGCAACTGGCGCGCAATCGTTCGCGGCCGCGCGAGAGCAGGTCGACATCGTTGCCCGCTTCGTCGCGCGACGTGAAGAACGCGCGCTGCACCATCTCCTTCGTCAGCGCTTCGGGCGTGAGGTTCTTGTCGAACTGCGGCGCGAGCGGCCGGCACTTCTCGGTGATCTGTTCGAGCCACTCTGCTTGCGTGGCTTCTGCGTCATGCTTGAGCGAGCGCGCATTCGTGAGGCAGATGCCGCCGAGCACGAGCGCTACTGCCGCCGCGACTCGTAGCGAGCCTTGCGACGCGCCGCGCAGGACGCGATCTGCGCCGAGGCCGGCGAGGATCGCAAGGAACACGCACGCGAGTCCGGCGAAGCGATACGGCGGCACTGCGCCGATTCCTGGCAGCGCGAACGCGTAGCGGAATGGGCCTGCGCCGATTGCGAGCAAGAGCGTGAGCGAGAAGCCTGCGAACGCGAGCCAGCGCCACTTCGGGCCCTTGGCGACGAGGCCCACGATCGCGAGCAGCAGCGGCAACGTGCCAGGGAACATCGCGTACTCCGAGTAGTTGTAGTTGACGTCCGCGCGCAGCAACGCGCCGGTCTCCCAGTCGGTGCGCGAGAACAGCAAGAATGCGAGCGGTGAACGCGCGCCGGACATCACGCGATCGCCGGGATGCGAGAATGCGTCGGGCAACACGAGGCCCAGAAGGCCCATCGGATCGAGCGCAAAGCGGCTCGCGCTCGACAGCGTCGGCGCGACGGGGCGATTGGACACGGGGAAGAACATCGCTTGCTGCAAGACGTGCGCGCCTGCGATGCAGAGCCCGAGCGCTGTAGCGAACGCTGCCCACGCGCAGATCGACATCGCCGATGCGGCGCCGCCTTCGCGCCAACGCCGCACGGCGAGAGCCACCGTGAAGAGGCCGCAGAACAACGTGCACGGGATCGCAAACGGCGGGAACGACGCGCTCCACGTCAGCGCGAGCTGCAGCGCAAACATCGCAGCGGGCAGTCCGCGGCGAGCGCCTTCTGCGCGATCGAGCGCCACGAGCGCCCAAAGCAGCCCAGGCAGCAGCGCGAGCGGTTCCATGCGCATGTACCAGTGGCCGTTGGCGACGAGTGTGCCAGACCACGCGAACGCCACCGCGCCGAACAGCGCCGCAGACGGCGCCAGCGAGAGCGAGCGCAACAGGCCGAACATCAGGAGCCCCGCGAGCGCAAACATCGCGCTGCTCGTCCACAGCAGGCCGCTCGCCGGGTCGTTGCACAGCAGCATCGGCCACTTGATCGGATCGAGCAGGCCCATGAGCCCGTGCGCTACCAGCGGTTCGCCGCCGCGCACGTAGGGGTTCCAGTGCGGGTAGTTGCCTTCTGCGAGCGCCTCGCGCACTTCGCGCAGTTCTGGCTCAAACCAGATCGTCGGCTCCGACGGGTCGTAGTTGCAGCCCTTCTGAAGCTCTTGGAGTTGCGCCTTGGTCAGCGTCGTCGCGACGGGCGCAAACTCGGCGAGGTCGAACGGCAGGTAGCGCCGCGCCGTGAAGATGGAGTCGCCGAGCAGGAGGAGCGGCAGCGCAAGCAGCAGCAGATGCGCGAGCACGCCGCGAGTTCGGCACGTGGGGGACTGCATCGGCGCATCGGAACCGATCGACCGCGCGCGGTGAAGGGCGCGGGTGCGTCAGTCCGAGAGCACCGCTTCGATCGTCGGTTCGTCGAGCACGCGGAGGAGCCAGCGGTCGAGGGCTGGCTGTGGCGCGGAGTCGATGCGCTGGAGGTGACTTGCGGCGAGTGGGCCGAAGCGGCGCTCGAGCAAGTTGCGCAGGGTGGTGCGCGCGGATTCGGCGCGACCCTCCGCCAACCCCTCCGCTCTCCCCGCCTCGATCTTCTGCTTCACGTAGCGCTCGAACGGCGTCAGCAGGGAGTCGCAGACATCCGGGATCACGGTGCTCCGATAGAGGTCGTCGATGTCGCTCAGTTTCAGGTCGGAAGTGTTCATCAGATACCAGTGGAAGAAGCCGAGGAACGCTTTGCCGTTTGGCAAGTTGGACAGCTCGGCGATGTGTGGCTTGAGTCGTTTGAGGTGAGCCGCGAGTTCGGATTGGTCTGCGTTCGGCAGGTGCTTCAAGAACTGCAACGTCAAGAACGCGGGCAATGGCAGGCCATTGGCACCCGTCCACTCGTCTGGCTCCTCACGCAAATCGTGTAGCACATATCGCGATCCCGGCAAGTGGACCAAGAGGGCGTCGCGCATCACATCGGACAGCGATGCAGGGATGGAGAACATCTCGCGCAGATCGCGCGCCGCAGTCCACGGCTCATCCCCGTGGTAAATGACAATCGTTATGACGATCGGCCACGAGTTGTGCCTTTCCGGCTGGGAGCGCTGCCACTCAATCGTGCGCACCTGATAGCGGATCGACTGCCACGCAGTGTCTTTGTCCATCTGTCGTTTGTGTTCGAGGATGGGCACGAACAACAGCGACAGCTCCGTCCGGTCCGCGAGTCGCACCGGCGCCTCAAACAAGTGGTCGGTGAGGAACAACTTGTCCGCCGCGTCGACGACGGTTGCCTGAATCGGTTTGAGGCCATCCCACGCGACGAGAGGAACGAGATGCCGCAGCTCTGGGTGTCGTAGCAGCGCGCTGCGCACGAGGGCTACGGCGCTGCGAGGGTCGGCAAAGGCGCGCCGGAACAGCGTGTCGTGAGGTTGCTTCGAGTTCACAACCGCGGAATGCGCCGTTCAGGCGTTGGGTGACGCCCGGGCTGCGAAGTTTCCAATTGGCGGTCGGTTTGTCGGTGGGCGACTTCCGTCGCCGTCACTTCTTGCGCCAACTGCCCGCCAAAACCGCTCCCAAGATCACAAGGCCTCCAACTACCGCCGCCGCATGCGGAACTTCCCCGTGCGCGAGGTACGCAAGCAGCGGGTTGAGCGCGGGCTCGATCATCAGCAGCAACGACGCGGAGACGGCCGGCACGTGCGGCATCGCGCGAACGAGCAGCGCATACGCGAGCCCGACCTGCAGCGTGCCGAGCACAACGATCGAGACCCAACTGCTCGCATCGCCCGAAGTCCAACCTTGGCCCATCGCAGCGCCGGCAACGAGCGCGAGCGGCACGTTGGCGACGTTGCCCCATGCGACGACGGCGCACGACGCGTTTGCATCGCGCTGCGACAGCCAACGCAAGCCCACGAGCAACGTGCCATACGCCAACCCCGACACGAGCGCGAGCAGGTTGCCAAGGCGCGGGTCCGTCGCAGTCGCGCTCGCGTCGGTGTCGGTGAGGAAGAACATCGCGATGCCAAATCCAATGCAGGCAAGCATGGCTAGGTCGCGCTTGCCGATGCGTTCTCCGAGCAGCATTGGCGCGAGCAGCACAACCCAGAACGGCGCGGTCGACTGCAAGAAGATCGCGTTGGCCGCGGTCGTCATCGCGTTGGCGACGACAAACAGGCACGTCGCGCCAAAGTAGGGCAACAACAGCAGCGCGATGCGTCGATCGGGCAGGCGTCGCGCCTCAGGCAACAACAGAAACAGTGTGATAGCCGCGATCAGCGATCGCAGTCCCGCGCGCTGCAGCGACGGGAACGTGCATGCCTTGATCAATGCGCCGCCGAGCGAGAACAGGACGCCGGCGAGGAGCAGTCGGATGCGCGCGTTCACGGGCTAGGCATGATGCCGAGCCGCGCATCGCTTTACTCGCGCGCAGCTGCGCGGCACCTTGTCTCGCATGTCCAGCCACCAAACGCTCGACGTCGTTCGCGACGGCCCAGTCCTGCACGTTCGCCTCAACCGCCCCGATGTGCGCAACGCGTTCAACGGCAAGGTGGTCGAAGAACTCGGCCTCGTGTTCCGCGAAGCGGACCTCGACGAACAGGCGCGCGTCGTCGTTCTCTCGGGCAACGGCAAGAGCTTCTCTGCGGGCGCGGACCTCGCGTGGATGCAGGAGCAAGCCGAACTGCCGACTGAGCAGAATGAGCGCTCCGCCGAACGCATGGCGCGCATGTTCTTGGCGATCGCGCGCTGCCGGAAGCCGGTGATCGGCCGCATCCACGGCCACGCGCTCGGCGGCGGCACGGGGCTCACTGCGTCGGTCGACATGGCGTTCTGCACGCAGGACTGCCAGTTCGGGCTCACCGAGGTCAAGCTCGGCATCGTGCCCGCGGTGATCTCGCCGTTCGTGATGCAGAAGATCGGCACGGGCCGCGCGCGCACGCTGTTCCTCACTGGCGAACGCTTCGACGGCAACGAAGCGCAACGCATCGGACTCGTGCACAAGGCTGTCGCCGACGAGAAGGCGCTCGATGCCGAAGTGCAGCGCGCGATCGGCGAACTGATCGCCGCTGGGCCGATGGCGGTCGCGAGCGCAAAGGAACTGATCCGTTCGGTCGGCGCGCTGTCGCTCGAAGAAGCGATCCCCGTCACGTCGAAGTGGATCGCCTCGTTGCGCGCGACGCCCGAGGCTCGCGAGGGCATGGGCGCGTTCCTCGGCAAGCGCAAGCCCAACTGGATGTCGTGACGTGAGGCGATGTGTGTTCGTTGCGGGCGTTGCGCTCGCGGTCTCGTGCTCGTCGACGGAGGTTGCGAAAGGCGGCGCGCAACCGGCGCCATCGTCCAACTCCGCGCTTCAAGCAAACGCCGACGCGATCTTCACGCGTGCGCTCGAGGACAGCGGCGCGATTGCGCACCTGCGCGATCTCGTTGCCGCG
This sequence comes from Planctomycetota bacterium, assembly GCA_041168165.1. Lineage (GTDB taxonomy): Bacteria > Planctomycetota > UBA1135 > UBA1135 > UBA2386 > SXPK01. The sequence continues at coordinate 11,573 of JBEELK010000204.1, forward strand.
GCACCGAGGCGCTTGTCGGGATCGAAGGGCTACGACGACGCGGTTGCGTTCGCGGCTGCACGCTTGCGCGAGATCGGCTGTGACGAGGTGCGCACCGAGCCCGTGCTCGTGCCGCGCTGGGTCCGTGGCGAAGAGACGGCGATGGTCACTGCGCCCGAGACGACGGCACTGCGCGTGACGGCGCTCGGCGGCAGCGTGCCGACATCAGCAAGTGGCATCGAAGCCGAGGTCGTGATGGTCAAGAGCTTCGAGCAACTGCAGCAACTCGGCGAAGCGGCGCGCGGCAAGATCGTGTTCTTCAATCGCGCAATGCCGCGGTCGTTCTTGCGCACGTTCCAGGCGTACGGCGACGCAGTGCCACAGCGAAGCAACGGCGCGATCGAGGCGGGCAAGGCCGGCGCGATTGCTGCCATCGTGCGTTCGATGACGACGTCGATCGATGGCTACCCGCACACCGGCGCGATGCGCTACGACGACGGCGTCGAGAAGGTGCCGGCCTGCGCGATCGCGACCGAAGA
>JBEELK010000205.1:0-2563 GCA_041168165.1 Planctomycetota bacterium
GTCGCGGCGGGCCAGCTACGTCGCATCCTGCCGAAGGGCGCGGAGCCAACCGAAGTCTGGCTGCGTCAGCACTCCAGCGAACTCCGCTGGGACAGCGCGCATGGCGCATTCCTCGATAAGCGTTGACGCGAGGCCCTGCCTTCGCGATCTGACCGCTTGCGAAGGCGTCTGCGCCGCAGATCATGCGCAGATGACCACTGCTAAGCTCCACACGACCTTCCTGTCCGCGTGCATCGCGCTGACTGCGCTGCTCTCGTCACAGAGAGAGGCACTGGCCCAGACCAAGGATGACGGGGCTCTCTGGCTGCAGTCGATCAACCAAGGCAAGTTCGGCGAAAAGGATTCGCCGCTCGCGAAGTGGCGTTGGTGGCTTGAGGCGCAAGGTCGTTGGCGCGACAACGGAGAGACCTTCGACACGGGCATCTTCCGGCCTGGCATCGGCTACGCGATCACGGACCGCGTCATCGCGCACGTCGGCTACGCATTCATCGACAACGAACCGGAGAACAGGCCCGTCGTCCACGAGAACCGCGTCTGGCAGCAGTTGACGTGGAACGTGCCGGTCGAAGGCTTCACGCTGCAGTCGCGCACGCGACTCGAAGAGCGCTTCATCGTGGACGAGTCCGACGAAGGCTGGCGCCTGCGCCAGTTCTTCAAGGCCACCGTCCCCGTCGTCGAGGACAAGACGACGTTCGTCAGCGCGTGGGAGGAGATGTTCTGGGACCTCGATGACACCGATTGGGGCCAGCGCACAGGCTTTCGCCAGAACCGCGCGTTCCTCGGGCTCGGCCAGTTCTTCGACGAGAAGAAGTCGATCTCGATCGAGGTCGGCTACCTCAATCAGTGGATCGATCGCCCCGGCGAGGACCGACTCAACCACGTGCTGCTCGTGTGCATGTTCATGACGTTCTGAAGCAGCGCGTGGCGAACGCTCGCGCGTGTGGCGCGGGCGCGCGACGATGCGGTGATGGACGCCCAACCTGCGGATCGCCTGCCCTCGCGCATCCTGATCTCTTCCGGCTCGACGTTTGAGCGCGAGATCGGCTACTCGCGCGCCGTGCGCGTCGGCGTCAACGTGTTTGTGTCCGGGACAACGGGCTTCGACTACGCGACGATGACGATCGTGGACGACGTCGACGCGCAGACGCGGCAATGCCTCAAGAACATCGAGGCGGCGCTGCGGCAGGCGGGCTCCTCGATGGCCGACGTCGTGCGCGTGCGCTACCTGCTGCCCCATGCCGCCGACTTCCCGGCCGCGTGGCCTGCGCTGCGCGAGGCGTTTGGCAACGTGCGCCCTGCGGCGACGATGCAGGAATGCGGCCTCGCGGATCCGCGCATGCGCATCGAGATCGAAGTCGACGCGATCGTGGGCAGCGGCGGCTGACGCGGCAGGCCGAACGCGAGGCAAGGCGCCCATTCGGCGCAGCGCGCGTCGCGCCAAGCCCCCCGTCCTGGCCGCCGCGCGGCCGCGACGTAAGATCCTCGCCCCCAAACCGCCCTGCACGGGCGCCACGCACATGTCGATCCGCCGCGAAGGCCCTGTCACTGAGCGCCTGCTCAACCTGCTGCGCAACCATGCCGGCACTGACCCTGCGCTCGCGGGGCCGATGGACGAGCCGATCGCGGCGCATTCGTCGATGACGCGGCGACAAGCAGTCGCAGTGTTTGAGTCCGCGATCCAATCGCGCCTGCAAGACCTCTTGTCGCGCGAGATGAAGGACAAAGGCCTCAGCTACTACACGATCGGCAGCAGCGGCCACGAGGCCAACGCGATCTTCGGCGCATTGCTGCGCACGACGGATCCCGCGTTCTTGCACTACCGCAGCGGCGCGTTCATGGCAGCGCGACTGCGGCAAGGAATGGGCGAGACGCCGTTCTTCGATGCGATGCTGTCGTTCTGCGCATCGAGCGAAGATCCAGTCAGCGGCGGCCGCCACAAAGTGCTCGGCAGCCACACGACGTTTGCATCGCCGCAGACGAGCACGATCGCAAGCCATCTGCCCAAGGCCGTCGGCTATGCGCGCGCGCTGTCGCGCATGGAACGTCTCGGCCTCCCGGCGGCGGTGCCGTACGACAGCATCGTCTACTGCAGCTTCGGCGACGCTTCGATGAACCACTGCTCGTCGCAGGCTGGCATCCACGCCGCCGGCGCCGCGGTGCTGCACGCGCAGCCGTGCCCCGTGATCTTCGCGTGCGAAGACAACGGCATCGGCATCTCGGTGAAGACGCCGGATGGCTTCGTCAACAAGATGATGCGCGACCGTTGCGCGATCGAGTACTTCACCGCCGACAGCCAGGACTACCCCGGCGTGTGGGAAGAGGCGAAGCGCGCGATCACGTTTGTGCGCGAGAAGAAGAAGCCCGCGTTCTTCCACCTTCGCACCGTGCGCTTGATGGGCCACGCCGGCAGCGACGTCGAGACCAACTACCGCACGCTCGCCGAGATCGAACGCGTCGAGGAGCAAGACCCACTGCTGTCCTTCTGCGACTTGCTGCTGCGCAGCGGCGCGCTGTCGAAGGACGCGATGCTCGCGCTCTACCAAGACACCGACGAACGCTTGCG
>JBEELK010000206.1:0-12505 GCA_041168165.1 Planctomycetota bacterium
TACGGACGGTGCCGTTCGCTTCGATGACTTCTTCGATCAGGTCGTTGGCCGAGATGACCTGCAGCGTCTGCTTGTTGACGATGGTCTCGGTGACGTAGGCGCCGCGGGCACCGTGGCGACGGACGACGCCGCTCGTCGTGCCGAGTTCGAAGCACGCGAGGATCGTGACCGTGCCGTTGCCGTTGTCGTAGGCGCCGAGGCCATCGATGATGCCGCCGAATTCGAAGGCGGTCGTCGGCGAGCCCGTAAGCGGAACGAGGTCCGTCGCGGTCGCGATCGAAGTGATGCTGCGGACGATAGAGCCGCTGCTGTAGGCGGGAACGAGATAGGGCGTGCGGGACGAGCTCGGGCCCTGGGTGACAGTCTGGGCCTGGACGTTCGCCGAGGCGACCGTCAAGGCGGCGAACGCGAGCAGCGACTGGGCTGCGAGCGGCGCGATCTTCATGTTGCGGATGTGCATTTGGGTCCTAGGGAAGGATCGGATGACTAGTGAGGACCGTAGTTGTCCGCTGTCGCGTCAAGTTGTGATCGTCGTCGAGTGAAGCTTGGCTCCGATTCGTGCGAGGAAATCGCGCGCACGTGAAGTTGCGACGCTCGATGTGAAGGCTCTGGCAATCCAAACGTCGTCTTCGCGGTTTGTTCGCGAGTCCTTCAATCGTCGCGGTCGCCCTGCTTCATGCCACGCAGCACCCACGCAGGCGGGAAGTTGGACCACACGAGCGGACTCCGTCCGTGGCTCGCGAACTTCTCGCGGAAGGCCCTGCGCAGTCGGAACGCTGCAGGCGTTGGCCAGGACTGGATGTAGCTAAACGTGCGGAACTCGCCGCCGGGAGCGAGCGCATCGAGCGCGCCATCGACGATCGCATCCATGTTGGGCAACAGGATGAGCGGAAGGCCCGAGAGGATCGCGCGCGGCGCGGGGAGCCCGCGCGCAGCCAGTAGCGCTTGCACGTTCTCGACTCGGTCTGCGGCGAAGTCGAGTTGCGGGAACCTGCGCGACAGCACTTCGCAGAACGCGGCCTCGCGCTCGATGCCCAGGTACTTCACGCCGGGGATGCGCTGCACGGCGGGAGCGATGGACGCAGTGAGCGACCCCGTGCCGCAGCCGTACTCCACAACGACATCGCCGCTCTTCAGCGAAAGGTCGCGCACCATCTGATCGCCGAGGCTGCGAGCACTCGGTAGCAAGGCTCCTACCTCGCGCGGATTGCGCAAGAACTTGCGGAAGAACAGCCAGCTAGTGGAGAGCGCGCTCGTTGCCATGCGCGCACAACTACGTTTGCGCGGCAGCGTGGGAAGCGCGCGTATCGCATTGCGCGAATCTTCCTTGTGCGATCGCGGGTTCTGCACATTGGCGCAGTTCCATCTCGATTCATCGTGGCGGATGTCCGCATCCGCGATGCTGCGACTGCGCCGAGGGGGCGACGGGCGCAGCATCGCGGCGGGCTCTGCGCGACCTCTCTCCTATGACTGGCAAGCGCACGACCAAGGTCGACTTCCACCTCCATAGCTACGCGTCGAACGTCACCGACTACTACGCGGCAAACACATTCGCGATCCCGGAGTCCTACAGCGATCCGCTTGCGACCTACCGCGAACTACGGGCCCAGGGCATGGGGCTCGTCACGTTGACGGACCACAACTCGATCGATGGCGTCAAGGAGATGCTCGATGCGCAGTTGCCCGGGGTCTTCATCAGTTCGGAGATGACTGCGACGTTCCCGGAGGATGGCTGCAACATCCACGTGACCGTGGCCAACATGACCGAGGCGCAGTTCACCGAGGTCAATCGGTTGCGAACGAACCTCTACGAGATGCTCGACTACGTGGAGACGGAGATCGCGCAGGAGGCGAGCGCGAAGGCAGGCAATCGAATCGCCTACTTCATGACGCACCCGCTGATGAGCACGCAGAACCGGCCCTACGGCCGCGAAGGCGCGCTCACGGCAGACCACATCGAGAAGGCGCTGCTGCTCTTCCCGTGCCTTGAGGTGCGCAATGGCACGCGCACGCGATCGCTCAACGAATTCACGCATCGCCTTGTGACGTCGCTCGACCGCGAGATGATCGAGCGCCTCGCCAACAAGCACGGCATCGTCCCGCGCGGTCGCACGCCGTGGCTCAAGGGCATCGTCGCGGGATCTGACGATCACTCTGGCATCAACCAAGGCCGCACGTGGACGGAGTTCTTGACGCCTGATGGCCGCGAGGCAACGCCCAACGACCTCATCGATGCGATCCGCAATCGGCGCACCGCGATCGGTGGCGCGCACGGCGGTCCGGTGACGCTCGCGCATGCGATGGTCAAGTTGCTCTACGATGGCCACCGCAAGGGCGGCGCGCAGCCTGGCCAAGGAACGCAGAAGAACCCGGCGCAGCGCACGGTCCGCATGGGTGGGCCGATTCATGAACTGCTGCGCTTCGTCTTCGATTCGCAGTCGACGAGCGTGTGGCAGAAGGTCGGCTTCCAAGCGCGCATGACGCTGAAGAAGCTCGCCTCGATGCGCAAGAAGGGCCGCGACGCGGACCGCGCGTTTGAAGCGATCCTCGCGGACGAGGCGGCAGCGCTGCTCAGCGACCAGGAGTTCCGTCGCAAGCTCGCCGGCGCAGTGTTGACCGACGACCGCATCTTCTTGGTCGTCAGCTCGCTGATTCACCGCATCTTCCGCCGCTACGTGGAGCGCCTGCAGTCCGCGAAGTCGCTCGACCTGATCCGGCTCGTCAAGGAAGGCGTGGCACTCGCGGCTTCCAACGTCTTCGTGTCGCTGCCGTACCTGGTCAGTTACCTGCACCAGAGCTCAGACCGGCAGATCGTCGCGGACGTTCGCAGTCGCTTCGACTTCGGCGAGCACAAGAAGCTCGTGCTGGTCACCGACACGTTCTTCGAGATCAACGGTGTCGCGCGCACGATCCGCAAGATGATCGACGAGGCCAAGCGGCGCGGCGTCGACTTCACGGTCGTCACGTGCCTGCACGATTCGGAGCGCGCCGAGGTGATCGCCGCTGCCGATGCGCAGCGCTACATCGATAGCGGTCAACTCAAGATCCTGCCGTCGATCGTCAACCTCGACTTCCCTGAGTACCAGGGCCTGCAGATCCGCATCCCGCCGTTCCTCGACCTGCTCAAGTTCTTGCAGGAGTCGGGCTTCACCAAGATGCAGATCAGCACGCCCGGCGCGATCGGCATCGCCGGCCTGATGGCCGCGAAGTTGCTGCAGATCGAGACGTCCTCGACCTACCACACGAGCTTCCCGGAGTACGTCGAGAACTACACGCGCGACGTCAGCCTCGAAGCGCTGGCGTGGAAGTACATGTGCCTCTTCTACCACTCGGTGGATGAGGTCGTCGTGCCGAGCAAGTTCATCGCGCGTCTCTTGCACCAGCGCGGCATGCGCAATCGCAAGCTGCTGATCCTCGATCGCTGGGTGGACGCAGAGCGCTTCCATCCCAAGCACAAGGTCGAGGACTTCTGGCAGCGCTATGGCGTGCCGGAAGGCGTCACGACGTTCCTCTACGTGGGCCGCATCGGGCTCGAGAAGAACCTCGACACGCTCGCGGACGCATTCGTCGAGTTGCGCAAGGAGCAGCCTGACGTGCATCTCGCGCTCGTCGGCGATGGGCCGTATCGCAAGGCGCTGGAGGCGAAGCTCGCGGGCGAGCCCGTGACGTTCACGGGCTTCCTCGAGGGACAAGAACTGTCGATCGCGTACGCGTCGGCCGACGTGAAGCTGTTCCCGAGCACCACAGACACGTGGGGCAACGCTCCGCTCGAGGCGCAGGCTGCGGGCTTACCCGTGGTCGTCTCTGACCAAGGCGGCCCGCAGGAGCTCATGGTGCACGACGTGACCGGCTACTGCGTCAAGGGGCGCGACGTGCATGCGCTGATCGATGCGATGCACAAGCTGCTCGACCCCGAGCGCCGCAAGCGAATGGGCGCAGCGGCGCGCGCATTCGTGGAACAGAACAAGCTCGCGGAGCCGTTCTCCGCGATCCTCGACTCCGACTCGTACCGCGAGCGGTTCAAGAAGAACAAGAAGGTCGCGCAACACGAAGAGGACGATCGTTCGCCAGAAGCCGTCGATCTCTACCTCGTCGACCACCGCGTGTCGCATGCCGCGACGGAGGCCATCTGATGCAAGCTGCACTCTTCGTTGGCGGCGGGATCGCCGCCCTGTTCGCGGCCCGTTGGGCGCGTGCGCGCCTGCTGTTGTCGCGCGCAAAGCATCCGTCGTTGCGCGGCCATGCGCGCATGGCGCGTCGCATCTCCAAGTGGATCCCGTACTACGAGTACGACGACGAAGAGTTCTTCGCCGCGGACGACGCGCCGGAGTCGGTGCAGCAGCAGCGCCGCGCTTCGTTTGAACGGCTCGCGGAGCAGTTCGCGCGCAAGGCGCCGAAGACACTCGCTTACAGCGGCGCGGTGGAGGATGGCCTCGCGGACGTCGAGTTCGTCAATCGCTACCGCGTGCCGTTCCAGTTCCGTGAGAAGGTGCGTAAGTCGTTCCGTCTCGGACTGGTCGTGCAAGCAACGCGCGGTCGTCACATTCAGGACCTCGACGGCAACTGGAGCCTCGACGTCACGGGCGCGTATGGCGTCAACGTGTTTGGCTACGACTTCTACAAGGGCTGCATCGAGCGCGCGTGCAGGCGCGCGGAGGCGGTTGGCCCCGTGTTGGGTCCGTATCACCCCGTGGTGATCGACAACGTCGAGCGGTTGAAGCGCATCTCGCACAAGGAGCAGGTCTCGTTCCACATGTCAGGAACTGAGGCAGTGATGCAAGCCGTGCGCCTCGCTCGCTACCACACGAAGAAGTCGCACATCGTTCGCTTCTGCGGCGCGTACCACGGTTGGTGGGACGGCGTGCAAGCGGGCGTCGGCAATCCGCGTCCCGCGCGCGAGGTCTACACGCTCAAGGATATGTCCGCGACTTCGCTGCGCGTGCTCGCCACGCGCAACGACATCGCGTGCGTGCTCGTCAATCCGCTGCAGGCGATGCATCCCAACGGCAACGCGCCCACGGACTCGATGCTCGTGACGAGCAGTCGCACCGTTCGCTACGACAAGGAGGCCTACGCCGCGTGGCTCCGCCAGTTGCGCGAGGTCTGCTCGCAGCGCGGCATCGTGCTGATCTTCGATGAAGTCTTCCTCGGCTTCCGTTTGGCGCTCGGCGGCGCGCAGGAGTACTTCGGCGTCCGCGCCGACCTCGTGACCTACGGCAAGACGGTCGCTGGCGGCCTGCCGATCGGCGTGGTCTGCGGGTCCGCGGACTTGATGCGCCGCTACCGCGACGAGTGGCCGACCGACATCTGTTTCGCGCGCGGCACGTTCAATTCGCATCCGTACGTGATGACGGCGATGAACGAGTTCTTGCAGCATCTCGATTGGCCGGAGGTGCAAGAGGGCTACCACGACATCGATGCGCGATGGGACTGTCGCGCGGCCAAGCTCAACGGGATGCTCGCCACGCGCGGGCTTCCCATGCGCGTCGCCAACATGGTGTCCGTGTGGACGACGTTGTTCACGCAGGCGAGTCGCTACAGCTGGATGTTCCAGTACTACCTGCGCGCTGCAGGCATCACGATGAGCTGGGTAGGCAGCGGCCGCTTCCTCTTCAGCCATGACCTCACCGAAGAAGAGTTCGGCGAGTTCTGCACGCGCTTCGTGTCCGCTGCCGAGACCATGGTCGCGGACGGCTGGTGGTGGAGCAGCCCGCAACTGACGCACAAGTCGATCCAAAAGCGCGTGCTGCGCGAGACGATCTCTGTGCTGCTCGGCCGCGACCGCAAGCGCCGCCGTCCGCTGCTGGACGCGCAACCTGCGCAACCCGCGCCCGTCGCCGCGATGGTCCAGATCCCGCGTCCGGAGTCCTCGCCGAGCGACGCTACGGCGGTTGCTCGCTGAGCGCAGGACGCGCGCGCCTTGGTGTTCATCCAAGGCGCGCCGCAAACTCCGCGCGCTCTCTCTCGTCCTTCCCCTCGGTCCCTTCTGCGATCAGGCCCGGCGCATCGGCTCGGGCCAATCCGTCATCGGATCCAGCATCTCGCCGCGCATGAGGTGCAGCGGCGCCTTCCAGTAGATGCGGATGTCGTGGAACGGGTCCGTCAGGATCTTGGTCATCCACGCGATGCCCTGGATCGGAGCGACCGTCGCGGCGAGGTAGGCGGTGCGCAGCAGGATCGCCATCGCGCCAACGGCAATCCACATCACGGCGACCTGCGTCGCGTAACCGTGCGCGTCTTGCCAAGGCTCCGCGATTCCAAACATCGTCGGCGTGGCCCACGGGATCAGCGTGGAGAGCGCCCATGCCGACATCAGCACGTACTTGCGCGCGAGGTTGTAGCCGACCTTGATCGCTTCCTTGTGCTCGTGCGTGACGTTGTTCTCGACGTCGAAGCCCTTGGGCTCGAAGAAGAAGTGTCCCGACTGGCGCGTCACCATCGACACGCCCCAACCAAGGAACGCGGACACGACGGGATCGATGAACAAGTAGACGTAAGCAATGACGAAGCTGATCGCGCTGATCAGGTGCAGCGTCTGGTTGATGCGGCTGTGGTGGTAGAAGCGGTGATCGTCCCAGCGCTGCGTCGCGAGCAATTCGCGGAAGGACATGGGGCGATCCGTGGCGGGTGTTGCGGTCATGGAGTCTCCGTTTGCGTAGAGGTAGCTGTGGCAGGGCGTGCGAGGAGGGGCTCGCCCATGCGGACGAATGCGCCTTCGCGGATGTGCGGCAGCAGCGCGTGGCCTTTGGTTGCGAACAGCACGATCGTGCTGCCGTGCTGGAACCAACCGAGCTCGTCGCCGCGGTGGTAACGCGCATCGACTTCGATGGGGTTCGCGCCTCGCTTGCGCAGGTTGAAGCGAGCGCCGAGGCAGTTGAGTCGCACGCTCGCGACAAGGATCGCGGCGACGGCCACGAGCGCGATCTGGCCATTGCCATCCTGCGGCTGCATCTCGATCACCGCGCGCTCGTTCTTGGTGAACAGCGCCTCCACGCGCTTCAGCGCGATGGGATTGACGTTCCAGGTGTCGCCCGAGATGTAGACCACGCGGCGAACGGCGGCATCGCACGGCGAGTGGAAGCGATGGTAGAAGCTCGCCTTCAATCGCAGCGTGACGTAGGCGCCATCGCGATAGCGCTCGACGAGCGCGGGGTCGCCGAGCAGGTCTTCGAGCCGGTAGGGGAAGCCCTTCGCTTGGAACACCGTCGTGCCCTCGACGGCGCCATGCGCGCCGACGATCGCGTCGCACGGGCTGATGAGCTTGGACACATCGCGGTGCACCGGCCGCGCGCCAGGCCGCAGTTCGCGCACGAAGCAGTCATGCAGCGAGCGGAATCGGCGCTGCTTGCTCTCGCTGAGATCGAGGTCGCGCGAGAACAGCTTCCAGAACGCGATCGTCACGCCGGTCAGCGGACCCGTCGGGATCTTGCTGATGCCGCCCATCAGCCGCGTGGCGAGCCGCCGCGGAATGCGGTTGGTCAGCAGGAAGTTCCAATCTTCGCGGTCAAGCAGCTTCCGCCACCGCGCAGGCTTGCGCTGCGCGCGCGGCTTGCGGCGGAACCAGAGCAGTTTCTTGGCGCGCGGTGGCTTCTGCATGTCTCGCCAGTGCGCGCGTAGGAAGCCGCCGCAAAGGACGCGACAAAGTGAACGCGAGACTGTGCGCGCAATGTTGGCTTCGCGTGAAGATCCGGCGCGCGAAGCAGTGCGGCTCGCGAGCGCTCAGCGCCGCAAGAACAGCATGAAGTCCTCTGCTCCGCGCTCGGTCAGCAGTCGTTCACGCGTGATCTCTTCGACTTCGCTGTCGAAGCCGATGTGTCGCAGCGTCGGGAAGCGCGCGTGGACCTTGTCGAGCAGTCGTTCGGCGCCATTCCGCTTCGCGTTCCATTCCATCACCACGGTCGCGTTCGGGTTCTTGTCGAGCAGACCCTGCATGCCGTCCCAGACCAGTTCTTCTGCGCCTTCGACGTCGATCTTGAAGAAGTCGACGCGCGGCAAGTTGGCGCACGCGGTGTCGAGTCGCACGGTGCGCACGGTCGTGGCGCCCGCGTGGCTGCCGCCGGTGATCGTGCCGTTCATCGGCGACGCGAGGTCGAACGTGAGTTGCACGTCTTGGCCATCGCGATCGCTCGCCGCGAGGCCGGTGGCGACTGCGCGACCGCGGAAGCCATTAGCGGATAGCGACGACTTGCACAGCTCAAGCAATCGCGGATTGGGCTCGAACGCGAGCACGGCGCCAGATGGGCCCGCGAGGTCTGCGAGCAGCATCGTGAAGTAGCCGAGGTTGGCGCCGACGTCGACGCACACCATGCCGGGGCGTACGTGCTCGACGAATGCAGCCGTGATCCACGGCTCCCAGAAGCCATTCATCATCAAGTGCGGCGCGAGATGACGATCGCGCGTGTCGACGTAGCACAAGAACTTGCCCAGCACGCGACACAGCGCAGTGTGGTCGCCGAGATAGGCGGTCTGGCACGCGGCGCGCGCATCCGCCTCGATGCGTTCACGCAAGCGCGCTGCAGTGCGGGGACGGGGATGCGACGCGGGGAGCAAGTCGGGCACGGGGAACCTCGGAGTGCTCGGTGCTATCGGCATCAGGGCGTCGTTTGCTGCAGCCGTCAGGCAGGATGCCTGTGCCGGCGCGAGGGACGTCGATTGCTCGCAGGGGCCGCGTGCAGCGGATGGCGCTAGTCAGGTGAGCAACGAGCTACGAATAGCGACCCATCGGCGCGTCCCTCACGGCGCGCGCCGCTCGCTACACTGCCGAGCCTGCCCCGACCTCTCTCCATGCGCACCCTTCCGCTCTTCGCATTCCTCGCGCTCACGTCGCCGGTCCTCTCGCAAGGCCCGGCGATCGGCGACAAGGTGGCCGACGTCACATTCCCGACTCTGCAGAACGGCGATGGCCGTCAGAGCCTCGCGGAGTTCTTCGGCCAGCCGGTGGTGATCGACCAGTGGGGCATCCATTGAGGCCCGTGCATCGGCGGCTCCGTGCCGAGCGCCATTCGTCACGATCGTGAGTTCAAGGACCAGGGTCTCGTCACGATCCTCGTGGAGTCCCAGGGCAACGACGAACGCACGTTGACTGCGTTCTTGTGGAAGACGTTTCCGGACAACGGTGCGTTCACATGCACCGGCGTCGGCCTGCCGATTCCGCCATCGCGCGGCATTCCGCACGCGGCGGTGATTGGCGTCGATGGCACGATCTTGTGGGCCGGCAATCCAAACGCGGGCAGCAAGCGCATCGACGAGCTGATTGCGCAGGAGCTCGAGAAGGTCAAGAAGGGCTGGGGCGACACGACCGAGGCCAAGAAGGTGCGTGCGCTGCTGTATGGCAAGCACGACTTCGCTTCTGCGATGGCGCTCGTCGAAGCGCTCAATGACGGCGACGAGCGCGCCATGTTGCTGAAGGAAGTTGAGAGCCGCCGCGATAGCGCGACGAAGGCGATCGCCGAACTCAAGCGACAGGGTCGCTATGTGCGTGCGCAGGATCGAGCCGAGCAGTTGGTGAAGTCTTGCGAGAAGCGCGCCGATTGGCTCGCTGCGGCCAAGCAAGAGCTCGCTGCGTTTGACTCCGACGAAGCAAAGGCGCTGCTCGCGCTCGACAAGAAGATCGAGAAGGTCGAGAAGCAGTTGCGCGACAAGAAGGACGAGAACGCGCAGAAGGGCATCGCGGCTCTGCTGAAGGGCGCAACGGAGTCCGCAGTCGCGGCGCGCGCGCGCGCATTGCTCGAGGCGTTGAAGACGAAGGTCGAGTGATGCGCATCACTGCGCACTGACGAGACCGGAGCTAGTTGGGTGGTGCGCAGTGCGCCCGCGTGTCAGGGATCTAGGGGTGTTCCTTCTGCACTTGAACATCGCTTCAAGGGGACTAGTCCACGGCAGGTCACGGGAGTGGTCCGTGCGCTCACACGGCCTGTCCCGGCCGGATCTTCTCTCGAAGCACCCATGTTCAAGAACCTGCTCCCTTGTGCTGTCGCCACCATGTTGGTCGCGGCAAGTCTGCATGCTCAGTGCGTTGCGCCGACAGGCACGCAGTCCTTGGCGACGACGTTCAACGGCACGACCTACCTCGGCACCGTCAACGCGACCTTTGGGTCGAACCTGTTCTTTAACCTGACTTGCAACACGTCGATCACGATCAACTCGATGGCGATCGACTTGCTCGATGACGGTTCGCTCCCCACGCTGCCGACGCTCACCGGACAATTGGCGGACGTGTCGGTCTGGGCGATCACGACGTCTGGCTCTACCTACCTCGGACAACATGCCGTTGGCACCGGTGGCGCCACGACGTATCCGCCTGCGCCTCCTGGTTGGTCGCTGATGAGCGCTGGCACGGTGACGGTCTCGGCTTCCGATGGGCCTTCGCCCGTTGTGCTCGCCAACCCGATCACGTTTGCACCGGGCACGTATGCGATGGCGATCAACCATCTGTTCGTGCAGGCATCGCAGCCCAATGCGGGCGCGCCGATCCACCCGCTCTACACCAATCCCGCCGTTGTGCCGACGTCGACGGTGATCAGCGACCAATACATCTCCTTGGCGCTCGGATCGTCGCAGGGCCAGGCTTGGACCGGCGGCCTCGTGACGCCGCGCATTGCCAACGTGACGCTCGATTACACGTTGGGATCCAACATCGCGTATTCGACCCCGTATGGCGTCGGCTGCTACGACCGCAAGCGTTCGTTCTACGAGAGCTGGGCTGGTCCGGTCGCTCCTGCTGTCGCGCAACTCGACATCGATCCGGTTGGCTCCGCTTCTGTGCAGAACGGCTTGGACATGTTGAACATTGGCAGCACCTACCTCGTCACGGCCAATGCAGCGCCGGGGCTCGTTGTTGCGCCCGGTACGAGCTTTGGAGCGATCCAGTTGAACGCCCAGGCCCCGGCGCTGGCGGGCTCCGCCACGCAGCCGTGGGACGACGCATTGGCTGCGCCGATCACGCTGCCCTTCAACTTCCCGTATCCGGGCAGCACGACGGGCACCAACATCCTCTCCGTGTCGTCGAACGGCATCGTCTACTTCACGACGGGAACGTCGACGTTCGGCTTCTATGACGGCTATGCCGGGTTCCTCGACAATCAGCCGGGCATCGCGCCGGCATGGTGCGATCTAGATCCAGCGGACATGAGCACGTTCCTCGGCGGCCAGGGCGACCTCTGGTATGACACGGATGGTGCGACCTATGCAGCGGTGACCTGGAACAACTGCCGCATCTGGAACGAGCCCACGAACATCACCACGATCCAAATCGTGCTTCAGGCAGGCGGCGGCGTGAAGGTGCGCTATGGATCGTCGGGCGTCCGTCACAGTGATGTGCCTGTGCTGGTCGGCTTTACGACTGGCAACGGATCCGCGGATCCGGGCAATGGCGCCTCGCCACGCCGCTTCCCGGACCTCAGCGTCGCAACCGCAGCACCCGGCTACGTGTCGGGCGATGGCGCCGCGTCTGCGCGCATTCGCATCCAAGGTCGTCCGAAAGTCGGCGCGCCGCTGACCTTCAACACGACCAACTGCGATCCGTCTGCATTGCTCAACATCACGTTGGTAAGCACTGGCTCGCTGCCGGGTGTCGACCTGTCGGTGATCGGCATGCCCGGCTGCAGCGCCAACGTGGTCTTGCCAGAGTTCGCGTCGTTCACAGGCCCCATCACGGCAGGCTCCTCGTCGTGGCCTGCGCTCGCGAACATTCCTGCAGCGTTTGCTGGCGTGGATCTCTACGCGCAGTCGGTGCAGTTGGCGACCGGTGTGCCGTTGTCGTTCAACCCGGCAAACCTGCTCGTGTCGGATGCGGTGTGCATCCACTTCGATCTGAACTGATCAGGCCGCGTCGCGAACCTGCGCGTGGAGCCACGCGCGCTGGGTGGGCAGCAGCGAAGACGCGGCGAGGTAAGCCTCGTCTCGCTGCGAAGGAATGCACGTAGCTATCCGCGCTGCGCCTTCTCGAGCATCGTCGGATAGCGCACGCCTTTCAGTTGTCCGAGCAGCCAATCAAGGCCCTGCGCCGCGTCGTCATCCATGATCTCGTGGTGCAACTCGATGCCGGCGTAGCCCGTCGCATCGAGCGTCGCCTGGACTTCGCGCAGCGTTTGGTCCCAGGGCCGATGCATCGCGACCGGCTTCCATTGCACGGGGTCGGTTGTCATCAACACCTTGGGCACCTGCGGATGATCGGGGGCGCTCGACGTCGCGATCACGGAGATGCCGGCAAAGCCAAGTTCTGCGAGCGCGCGCATTCCATGAGCGCCGCAGCGGTCCCATGGCGGAACGAAGACGCGGTCGAAGCGATCGCCGAACAGTCGTTGCAGCGCGTCTCGGCCGTGCTGCAAGTCATCGCGTTGCTCCTCGAACGTGCGCTCGTCGTCAAACTCAAACTTGCGCTTGCCCGTGCTGTGGTTGACGTGGCGATAGCCGTGCTGCTGCACCGTCACCGGCACTGGGGATCGATCCGCGCGACGCAGCAGGTCCTGCGCGTATTGCTCGGTGACGTCGACCGGAATCGCGC
>JBEELK010000207.1:0-4113 GCA_041168165.1 Planctomycetota bacterium
ATTTCGCGCTGCAGGCAGTCCGGGCACATGCTGTGGGTCACCGGCATCGACTGCGAAACGTACTTGTGCAGGTCGACCCAGTTGCCCTTCTCCGTCTTCACGCTGCGGCACCAACTGCACAACGGCAACAGCTTGCTGACGGCGTCGAGGTCTTGGCGCGCGCGCCGCAGTTCGACGAGATGGGCAGCGGTCTGTCGCAAAAGTCGCAGCGCGGAACGCTGCATCAGCGAGAGTTCGCGCGGCTTGCGGTCGATCACGCAGACGGTTCCGAGCGCAGTCCCGTTGTCCATGACGATCGGTGCGCCTGCGTAGAAGCGGATGCCCGGATCGCCGGTAACGAGCGGGTTGTCGCAGAAGCGCGGGTCCTTGGTCGCGTCACCGACGACCATCACGTCGTTGCCGAGGATTGCATGCGAGCAGAACGCCATGTCGCGCGGCGTCTGCGGCGCCTCCAGTCCGACCTTGGCCTTGAACCACTGCCTCGATTCGTCGACCAGTGAGATCAGCGCGATCGGCGTGTCGCAGATCGTCGCCGCCAACTGCACGATGTCGTCGAAGGCGCCCTCGGCCTCGGTGTCCAGGATGCGGCAGAGTCGCAGCGTCTCCAGGCGCGCTGATTCGTTGGCCGGCAGCGCTGCGGGATGGGCGCCGAGTGCGGGATCGTTGGTGGCCAAGGTCATCGTGGGGGTGAGGGTCGGTGGGCGCGGCTCAGGCGCTTGCGATGCGGTGTGCAGGCAAGGCAACTAGGGGGGATTCGACACTTGGCGCCTCACAAGTGCATTCGCAGCAAGGCCCATGTGCAGGAGTGCGACACCTTCTCGGCGGATGGGCACAAGGGAACTCCGCCGCGGTGCTCCATCGCGGGGGGCGCTGATGCCGATCCACGACACTCGGCGGATCATGGCAATTCCTCTGCAACGGATCGTGGCCTTCGATGCGGGCCACCTACTGGAGCGCGGCACCGACGTAGCGCTCTATGACTACGCGCTCGGCAACGAGGAGATCCTCGGCAACCGGTCGTGGATCCTGTGCCCGTCGCGCGCCGACGTGTCCGCGCTCGACAAGTTCCGCGCACGCTTCTCGGTGTTCTTGTGGCGAGATCGTCGCGACCTCGAAGAACTGCTGCGGCCAGTTGATCTCTACTACGCGATCGACCACGGCGCGCGCCCTGCGGAGCCGCGGCCGCGCCCAAAGCACGGCAAGACTGCGGTGCACTGCGTGTTCGAGTGCAAGGAGCCTCACGGGGACATCTACGCTGCGGTGTCGGATTGGGTTGCGGACCATCGCGGCAACGCGTCGGCCCCGCGCGTGCCCGTCGTGCCGCACATGGTGTGGCTGCCTGCTGTCGATGGCGACTTGCGCGAACGCCTCGGCATCCCGCGCGATGCGACGGTGCTCGGCCGCCACGGCGGCCCGTCGACGTTCGACATCCCGTTCGCGCACGAGGAGGTCGCCCGCGCGGTGCTTGCGCGCGAGGACCTGTGGTTCGTGTTCCTCAACACCAAGCCGTTCTGCGCGCCGCACCCGCGCATCGTGCATTTGCCGACGATCATCGACATGCGCGAGAAGGCGCGTTTCATCGCAACCTGCGATGCGATGCTGCACGCGCGGCGCGAAGGCGAGACGTTCGGCCTGTCGTGCGCCGAGTTCTCGATCCGCGACAAGCCCGTGATCACGTGGTCCCTGAGCCCCGATCGCAGCCACATCGAGACGCTCGGCAACAAGGGCATCTACTACCGCGACGCGGAAGGGCTGCGCCGGATCCTCGCGCGCTTCCGGCCCGTGCACGGCGACTTCAATGCGTTCTATCCGCGGTTCTCACCGGAGAACGTGATGCGACAGTTCGACGAGGTCTTCCTGCAGCCGTGCAGCGAACCTGCGTTGGCCTGACTGGATCCGAGTTCGGGTTCCGTTAGCATCCGCCGCCCATGGGCGGCAGCGGCATCTGGGTTCTCTCGCGCGAGGTCTCGTCGTGGACCTGAACGCATTCGTGCAGCGGCTGCGCCGCAACGAGGAGGGTGGGCCCGGCAAGGTCGAGGCGTGGCACTGTCACGAGCCGCGGCCTGCGCGCATGGCGCCCTATCCCGATTGGGTGCTGCCCGAGTTGCGGCGCGCGGTCGAAGGTCGCGGCGCGATCGAGCTCTACTGCCATCAACGCCAAGCCGCCGATGCGCTGCACGCGGGCAAGCACTGCGTCGTCGCGACGGCGACGGCGTCGGGCAAGTCGCTCTGCTACCACTTGCCGGTTCTCGATGCGCTGCTGCGCGAAGGGCTCGCGGCGCGCGCTCTCTACCTCTACCCAACCAAGGCGTTGGCGCGCGACCAGATGCGCGACCTCGAAGGCTTGCTCGCCGCGGTGGGGCGCGACGACCTCACGGTCGCGGTCTACGACGGCGACACGCCGCCGCCGGTGCGGCAAGCGCTGCGCGAGAAGGGTCACCTCGTGCTCACCAACCCGCACATGCTGCACGCGGGGATCCTGCCCAATCACACGAAGTGGCAGGGACTGTTCTCGGCGCTGCGCTACGTCGTCGTCGACGAGTTGCACACGCTGTCAGGCATCTACGGCAGCCATGTCGCCAACGTGCTGCGGCGATTGCAGCGCATCTGCAGGCACTACGGCAGCGACCCCGTGTTCTGCGGCGCGTCCGCGACGATTGCGAACGCGGGCGAGCACGGCAAGCGGCTCTTCGAGCGCCCCGTCGAAGTGGTGGACGAAGACGGCAGTCCGCGCGGTCGCAAGCACTACCTGTTCTTGAACCCGACGTTGGTGAGCCCGGCGCAAGGACTGCGCGTGCCCGCGAGCGAAGCCGCGCGACAGATCGGCGGCGAGCTGCTCGGCAAAGGCCTGCAGACGATCTTCTTCACGCGCTCGCGCAACGGCACCGAGGTGTTGCTCAAGTACCTCCGCGACGACGCGCAGAAGAAGCTGATCCCGCAGTCGTCGGTCGCGGGCTACCGCGGCGGCTACTTGCCAGAACTGCGGCGCTCGATCGAACGCGGCCTCAAGAGCGGCGAGATCAAGACCGTCGTCTCGACGAGCGCGCTCGAGCTCGGCGTCGACATCGGCAGCCTCGATGTCTGCGTGCTCGTGGGATATCCGGGCACGGTGTCGAGCACGTTCCAGCGCGCTGGTCGCGTCGGCCGCCGCACGCAAGAGAGCGCCGTGATTCTCGTCGCGCGCAGTTCGGCGATGGACCAGTTCTTGTGCCAGCAGCCTGGTTACCTGTTTGACGGGCGACGCGACGCGGTCGCGATCGATCCCGACAACGGCATCATCCTGACCAACCATCTGCGCTGCGCCGCGTTCGAGTTGCCGATCGACGAGGCGATCGGCTTTGGCCAAGCGCAGGGCCTCGACCAAGCGCTCGACTTCTTGGAGAAGGACATGCAGGTCCTCATCAAGCGCGATGGCCGCTACTACTACGCCGACCTCACGTATCCGGCCGAAGGCGTCAGCCTCAACGCGGCGGACATGGACAACGTGACGATCCAAGACGTCGAGTCGCGCACGATCCTCGCGGAGATCGATCGGCCATCGGCAATCACCGAGGTCTATCAGGGCGCGATCTACGGCCACCAAGGCGACACGTGGATCGTCGAGCGCTTCGACTACCAGGATCGGCGCGCGTTCGTGCGCAAGATCGACGCCGACTACTACACCGAGGCCGACTCGGAGACCGACGTCAAAGTGCTGCGCATCGGCGAGACCACGGAGCACGCTGGCTACGTCGCGCACCGCGGCGAGGTGCACGTCAGCACGCTCAGCAAGGCCTTCAAGAAGATCAAGTTCTACACGCGCGAGAACGTCGGCATTGGCGAGATCCACTTGCCGCCGGAAGAGTTCGAGACCGAAGCATGCGCGCTCGTGTTGCGGCCTGAGTTGGTTGCGCGGCTTGGCTTCTTGCGCGGCG
This sequence comes from Planctomycetota bacterium, assembly GCA_041168165.1. GTDB lineage: Bacteria > Planctomycetota > UBA1135 > UBA1135 > UBA2386 > SXPK01. Next base: position 3,915 of record JBEELK010000207.1, read on the forward strand.
GCGAAGCCGCATGTTTGCAAGGCATCGGCGAGTTGCTGCAGGGACTCGTTCCGTTGTTCTTGCGCGTCGATCCCGGCGACGTGCGCGTGCTCAGCGAAGTGCAGCATCCGCACTTCCAAGCGCCGACGTTGATCCTCTACGACCGCGTGCCCGGTGGCGTCGGCTTGTCGGAGCGCGTGTTCCGCACGCACCGCGACTT
>JBEELK010000208.1:0-2504 GCA_041168165.1 Planctomycetota bacterium
TAGCTGCGCACCGTCAACTGCAGGTCGCAGTGGTTTGGGATGATGTTGTGCTTGTTGCCACCCTGGATCGAGCCGACGGTGATGACCGCGGATTGGATTGGGTCGATTTCGCGGCTCACGATCGTCTGCAGTGCCAGCACGTATTGGCTCGCGATCACAATCGGGTCGATCGTGCGATGCGGCGCCGCACCGTGGCCGCCGCGGCCGTAGATCGTTACATCGACGCTGTCGACGGCCGCCATCAGCGGGCCCGAGCGATAGCCGACCATGCCTGCGGCGAGCATCGGCTCACAGTGCAGCGCGAACGCAAAGTCGGGCTTCGGGAAGCGCTCGAACAAGCCGTCCTTCAGCATCGCCTTGGCGCCGCCGGCGCGTTCTTCGGCAGGCTGGCCGATGCAGACGATCGTGCCGCGCCACGCGTTCTTGTTCTCCGCGAACCACTGGGCGGTGCCTAGAAGGTTCGTCATGTGCAGGTCGTGGCCGCACGCGTGCATGACACCGATGGCCTGTCCGCCTTGGGCTTCTGCGCGGATTTTGGAAGCGAACGGCAGGCCGGTGGTTTCGGCGATGGGGAGGCCGTCGAGGTCGGCCCGGAACATCACGGTCGGGCCCGCGCCATTCGCAAGCACGCCGACCACGCCGTGTCCGCCGACTCCGGTTGTGACTTCGAGTCCTGCCGTGCGCAGGGCGCTCGCGAGGCGTTCGGCGGTCTGCTTTTCTTGGAACGACAGTTCCGGGTTCTCGTGCAGTTCGCGGTAGAACGCTTCCAGTCGATCGAGCCGGGCTTCCACCCAGCTCGTGGCGACGGGGGCCTGGCCCGGCAGGGCGATGGCCGTGCCCGCGATCGCGAGCAGGGCAGAGATTGTCAGGGTGCGCCAGTGCATGCGGGGCGCAGCATGCAGCGGTTGCGAGGGGACGCAAGCGGGCGCAAAAGGACGGGCGTGCGCGGGGTTGCAACTGCCCTCGACAGTCGCTACCGTCCCCCGCCCTCGAAGCGGCGGCCGCCACTAGGCGCATGTCCGCCGGAGAACACCCATGAAGCTCAAGATTCGCCGTTCGAAGACGAAGCGCCTCAAGAAGGTCGGCTTCCGCACCCGCTCGAAGACCCGTGGTGGCCGCAAGGTTATCAAGCGCAAGATCCGCCGCGCCGGCAAGTTCCGCGTCGGCTGATCGACTGAGGATCGAGCGCGGCCAGCCTTAGGTTGGCCGCAAGGTTAGGCCTCCGGGGTACCGTTCCGTCGAGGCAGCCGTGTGCGCACGAGATGAGTGTCTGCACACCCTCGGATCGAGATCCGAGCAATCGAACGCTGGCGCGCGCGAGATTGCGCGCTGGGTTGGACCGCCGCTGTGGCATTGGCGCGCGCAGTCCGCACGCAGGCGACACATGCGCGCAGCGGATAGGTGCGCGCTTCCCTTTAGCCCGCCGCGCAGCAGCCCGCTCTCGCGGGCCGGCGCTAGCAGCGAAGCGGAGCCGAGGCCCCGCACTCGATCACTTCGGCAGTTGGCGCTTCAAGAACGCCATGTCTTCGGCGAACTGCGTCAGTGCATCGCGATCGCTCGCTTCGATGCCGGTGAACTGCACCGTCACGCGCACGCCGCCTTCATCGGCCGCATCGCACTGCGTCACCTTGCCCTTCAGGTCGAAGAAGCTCTTCTTGAGCATCTTGACCTGGAACTTCATGCACACCTCGCCGTCCTTGAAGAACAGCGTCTTCGCCTGATCGAACGAGAAGCCGTGCTTCTGGCCGTTCCAGACGAATTGCGCCTTGCCGCCATCGACGTTGGACATCGTGCCGACCAGGGTGCCGCGCTTGTGGCCGAGCATCTTGTTGCGCGTCTCGTCGGGGAACGAAACCATCACCTTCTCGTGGTCCACCGGGGCGTTGCCGGCGAGCTCCGTCTGGTTCAGGTGCTTGATGATCGCCTTGTGCGCGTCCTGCTCGGTCTCGCAGACAGTGATCAACTTGTCGATTCCGACCTTGCGGATCACGTCGCGCACGAAGGACAGCGGCTGGGAGATCACGAGTTCGCCGCCTTCGGCGCGGCAACGCTTGTGCGCCTTGATGATCGCGCCGAGCGCCGTGGAGTTGATGAACTTCACGAGCCGGAGGTCCAGGATCAGGTGGTTGATGCCGCGCTCGACCAGCGCCTCGATTTCTTCCTGAAGGCTGGGGCAGTGGAACGTGTCGAACTCGCCCTTGAGCGAGAGGACTGCGTGGTCGTCGAAGGTGGACTTGTCGATCTTCATGGGTGGCGTCCTGCAGCGGCTCGGATGCGTGGTTTGTCCACGCAAGCAAGGCGGCGGATTTTGGCGTTGCAGCCGGTGCGGCGCAACCATGTAGAGTCCCGCCGCGCATGAAGAGGTTCTTGTTCTGGAAGCGGTCGGAGCCTGCCGCAGACTCAAAGCCGAAGCCGGTGTCCGGGCCCGCGGCCGGTCGAGGCTTTGGCGACAGTTCGACGTTTCTCACTGGCGAGGCCCGCACCGACCAGCGGTCGCTCCAGAT
>JBEELK010000209.1:0-22717 GCA_041168165.1 Planctomycetota bacterium
CAGCGCCACTTCGCGCAGTTGGGCCGCGCGCCCAATCGCATGGAGCTCGAGACCATCGCGCAGACGTGGTCCGAGCACTGCAAGCACAAGACGCTGACGGGCCGCGTGCGGTTCGAAGGCAAGGTCATCGAGAACCTGCTGAAGTCGACGATCGCGCACGTGACCAACACCCTGAAGCGCGACTTCTGCGTCTCGGTGTTCGTCGACAACGCAGGCATCATCAAGTTCGACGACGTCGACTCGGTCTGCATCAAGGTCGAGACGCACAACCGTCCGTCGGCAATCGAGCCGTTCGGCGGCGCCGGCACTGGCGTCGGCGGCGTGATCCGCGACGTGCTCGGCACCGGACTCGGCGCGCGCCCGATCGCGAACACCGACGTGTTCTGCTTCGCGCCGCCGGATCTCGCGAAGGACAAACTGCCCGCAGGCTGCCTCCACCCGCGCACCGTGCTGTCGGGCGTCGTCTCCGGCGTCCGCGACTACGGCAACCCGATGGGCATCCCGACGGTCAACGGCAGCATCCACTTCGACGAAGACTTCGTCGGCAACCCGCTCGTCTACGTCGGCAACATCGGCATGCTGCCGACAGCGCGTGCGCACAAGCAGGTCCTGGTCGGCGACGCGATCGTGGCGCTCGGCGGCCGCACGGGCCGCGACGGCATCCACGGCGCGACGTTTAGCTCGCTCGGCCTCCACACGAAGAGCGAGTCGGTCAGCTCGGGCGCCGTGCAGATCGGTGATCCGATCGCCGAGCGCAAGGTGATGGACGCTGTGCTGGCACTCGCGGACCGCGACCTGTTCTCGGCGATCACCGACTGCGGTGCCGGCGGCTTCAGCTCCGCGATCGGCGAGATGTCCGAAGGCCTCGGCGCCGAAGTCGAGCTCGCGGGCGCACCGCTCAAGTACGACGGCTTGGCACCGTGGGAGATCTGGATCAGCGAGGCGCAAGAGCGCATGGTCCTGTCGGTCCCACAACACAAGCTCGACGCGGTGCTCGCGGTCTGCAAGCAGGAGTGCTGCGAGGCAGTCGTGCTCGGACGCTTCACCAACACCGGCAAGCTGATCGTCAAGTATGCGGGAACAACGCACGCGGACCTCGACCTGCACTTCCTGCACAAGGGCCTGCCGATCCGCGAACGCATCGCGTCCTACGTGCCGGCGAAGGTAGCAGAGCCCGACTTGCCGCCGGAGAAGGACCTCGGGGGCGCATTGCTCGCGCTGATGTCGGACTACTCCATCTGCAGCAAGGAGTGGGTCATCCGCCAATACGACCACGAAGTGCAGGCTGCCTCCGCGGGCAAGCCGCTGTGCGGCCCGCGCGAAGACGGCCCCGCCGACGCCGCGGTGCTCGCGCCGAAGCTCGGCAGCCTGCGCGGCGTCGTGCTCGGCAACGGGCTCAACCCGCGCTACAGCAAGATCGATCCGGCGGCGATGGCCGAGTGCGCGCTCGATGAAGCGATGCGCAACGTCGTCGCGACCGGCGCCGATCCGGACTACACCGCGGTTCTCGACAACTACTGCTGGAGCAACACCAACAACGAGCAACGCCTCGGCGAACTGGTGCGCGCGAGCTACGCGATCACCGACCTCGCGCTCGCGTATCGCACGCCGTTCGTGTCCGGCAAGGACTCGCTGCACAACCAGTTCAAGACGCAGGACCGCACCATCGAGATCCCGGGCTGCATCCTCGTCACCGCAATGTCGGTGATCGCGGACGTGACCAAGACGGTCAACTCGGCGCTCGCGCACAAGGGCTCGAAGCTCGTGCTGACGGGCATCACGAAGGACGAGCTCGGCGGCTCGACCTACTACAAGACCAAGGGAGTGCTCGGCGCCAACGTGCCGCGCGTCGACGCACAGATGGGCAAGAAGGTGCTGCACGGCGTGCACCGGGCGATCCAGCAAGGGCTGGTGAAGAGCGCTCACGATTGCAGCGAAGGAGGCCTCGCCGTCGCGGCGGCCGAGATGGCGATCGCCGGCAAGCTCGGCGTGCGCATCGACCTCGATGCCGTGCAGGTGTCCGATGCATTGCGCTCCGCACGCCCCGAGTGCGTGATGTTCTCGGAGTCGCAGAGCCGCATCCTGCTCGAAGTGCCCGCGGACAAGATCGCCGAACTCAAGGCCTGCATGAAGGACGCGCCGTTCTCGATCGTCGGCGAAGTGACCGGCGATGCCGACGTGCGGTTTGCGCGCGGCGAAAGCCGACTCGCCACCGTCTCCATCGCTGCGCTCGAACGCGCTTGGAAAACTCCGCTCGACCTCGACGGAACGCTGTGCAAGGAGATCGCCCAATGAGCGCTCCCAAGGTCCTCGTACTCCGCGCCCCCGGCATCAACTGCGAGCGCGAGACGCACTTCGCGTTTGCGCGCGCAGGCGGCGCGCCGGAGTTCGTCCACATCACCGAGTTGCTGCAGAAGCCCGATCGCCTGTTCGACTACCGCATCCTCGCGGTGCCCGGCGGCTTCTCGTACGGCGACGACATCGCGTCGGGCCGCGTGCTCGCGCAAGAGATGAAGGGCCGCCTCGGCGACCGCATCACGCAGTTCCGCGACCGCGGCGGCCTCGCGATCGGCATCTGCAACGGCTTCCAGGTGCTCGTTCGCCTCGGCCTGTTGCCGTGCACGCGCAGCACGCTCGACGAAGAAGTCACGCTGACTCACAACCTCAGCAACCACTACGAGTGCCGCTGGGTCACGCTAAAGACGCAGAAGAGCCGCTGCGCGTTCTTGCCCGCGGGCCTCACGCTGCGCTGGCCCGCGGCGCACGGCGAAGGCCGCCTCGTGCCGAAGGACGACGCCATCGCGCGCTTGCTCGCAGACGAAGGCTACGCCGCGCTGCGCTACGTCGATGAACGCGGCGAGCCGACGATGGCCTACCCGCAGAACCCCAACGGCTCGCCCGAAGCGATCGCCGGCCTCACGGACAAGAGCGGTCGCGTGCTCGGCATGATGCCGCACCCCGATCGCAGCTTCTTGCCCACCCACATGCCCGATTGGCGCGCGACGCTGCAGCAACGCGGCTCGCTGCCGCTGGATGGCGACGGCATGGTGGTGTTCCGCGAGATGGTCAAGCAAGCGCACGCCGAAGCATGATCCATGCGCCGCGCGATCGCATTCGCGTTGGCGCTCCTTGCGACGCTGCCGCTGCCTAGTTGTGGCGCGTGCCTGATCGTGGAACGGCAACCCTGCGAGCTGACGCTGGAAGGCGGCGGCTCGGTGTCGGTGGATGTGCATCGCAGGCTGCACGGGATGCTGGAGACGGAGCGCTACGAGCCAGAGGTCACGCTCTCGTACCTGCTGTCCTTTGTGGCATTCGACTGGATCGACACGGCAGTGGCACCACTCATCGCAATCCGGTGCATGTTCGACCCTACGCAATCGATCGAAGGCGGGCCTATCGGCGTGCTTGCCGCGCTCACGCCCGGCGCGAGCCTCTCGCCAGGCATGCGAGTCTGCCAAGACCACATCGACGACGTCGACCCGCAGAAGGTCGAACGCCTGCGCACGGCCACCGGCGAAGCGCGCGAGCAAATGCTGCTCGAGGTCTTCGGCGACAAGAACGTGCGCGACGTGACGTTCCGCTGAGGCACGCGGCATCGCCGCGATCGCGCACGCGCAGATTGCAGTCGTCCGACCTTGTGTCCACCTCTGCATGGACCAGACTGCCCCCATGGTCACGCCGAACGCAGTCCCGCCGCGCGATTGGGGCAAGTCGTCGCCTGCATCGGGAGAACAGAAGTTCCTCGCCGGCCCGCGCAGCCGCTTCTCCGAACTGCTCCGCGCGCTGCGCATCTTCTACGAGTGCATCAAGGGCTTCCGGGCGCTGCACTTCTTGCCGCCGTGCGTGACCATCTTCGGATCGGCGCGGTTCCCCGAGACGCATCCGCACTACCAACTCGCGCGCCGCGCGGCGTTCGGGTTGTCGAAGGCGGGCTTCACGATCCTGACCGGCGGCGGCCCTGGAATCATGGAAGCGGGCAACCGCGGCGCGCGCGAAGCCGGCGGACTCAGCGTCGGCTGCAACATCGTGCTGCCGCATGAGCAGCAGCCCAATCCCTACATCGATCGCTTCGTCGAGTTCCGCTACTTCTTCGTCCGCAAGCTGATGCTCGTGAAGTACAGCTACGCGTTCGTGATCCTGCCGGGCGGATTCGGAACGATGGACGAGTTGTTCGAACTCGCCACTCTCGTGCAGACAGGCAAGGTCCACAACTTCCCCATCGTGCTCATGGGCGTCGAGTACTGGCAACCGCTTGTCGACTTCCTGCGCAACACGATGGCCAAGGAAGGCACGATCGACGAATCCGACGTCGATCGCCTCCTGTTGACCGACGACGTCGAGCAAGCCGTTCGCTACGTAGTCGATGGCACCTCGAAGATGCTGCGCCCGCGCCGCAAGGCGAGCCGACTGCTCGGCGAACGCCCCTTGCTCAGCGGCGCGAAGAACGGAGATCAACCGTCGCGGTAGTCGCTGCTGCGGAGTCCGTACTTCTGCAGCAGCTTCTGCAACGCGGAGCGCGTCATGCCAGCTTCATCGGCGGAGTGCGTGACGTTGCCCTTGTGCTTCTTGAGCAACCCTTCGAAGTAGCTCTGTTCCAGTGCGGCAATCGTCCGCGCCTTGAGTTCTTGGAACGTACCGGCCGTGTCGCCATCGCCCATCGCAGTCGGCAGCGGCATCCCCGTGCACACCTCATGCGGCAAGTCCGAGGCCTTCAGCTGCGGCCCCGTCGATAGCGCGCATGCACGTTCAATCGCGTTGCGCAATTGCCGCACGTTGCCGGGCCAGTCGTAGCGAAGAAGCACTTCGAGGACATCTGGCTCCATGCCGAGGATCCCAGAGCGCGCGCCAAATCGTCGAAGGAAGTGGTTGGCCAACTCTTCGATATCCTCGCGTCGCTCGCGCAGCGGCGGCGCCTGCAAGCGAACGACGTCGAGTCGATAGAACAGGTCTTGGCGAAAGCGCCCCTCTTGCACTTCGCGCACGAGGTCGCGATTGGTCGCAGCCACGATGCGCACGTCGACTGGGATCTCCACGTTCGCGCCGACGCGGCGGATCGCGCGTTCTTGGATCGCGCGCAGCAACTTGGACTGGAACGGCAGCGGCAGCTCGCCGAGCTCGTCCAAGAACAACGTGCCGCCATCCGCGACCTGGAACAGCCCCATCTTGTCCTGCACCGCTCCGCTGAACGCGCCCTTCTCGTGGCCGAACAACTCGCTCTCGAAGAGCTCAGCCGGAATCGCTGTGCAGTCCACGGGCACGAACGGCTTGTCGCTGCGGCTGCTCGTGTCGTGCAATCGATGCGCGAGCAACTCCTTGCCCGTGCCGCTCTCGCCTTGGATCAGCACGGACGCGTCGGTGCGCGCCGCGCGTTCGAGCAATGCGACCAGTTCGCCAAACGCAGCGCTTCGGTAGACCAGCTTCCGACCTGCGATGCCGGACTGCAGCCGGTCCTTGAGCCCTTCATTGCCGAGCTTGACGCGCCGATGTGCGAGCGCCTTCGCCACGCGATCGAGCAGATCCTTCTCGGCATAGGGCTTGGTCAAGTAGTCGAACGCGCCTTCTTTGATCGCCAACACCGCGTTCTGGATGTCCGGATGGCCAGTGATCAGCACGACCTCGATCTCGGGATCGCGCGACTTCACTGCGAGCAACAACTGCATCCCGTTCATGCGCGGCATCCGCACGTCGCTGATCACGAGCGCAAACTGGGTCCGCGCCAACTCCTCCACCGCAGCTTCTGCGCTGGTCGCAACGGAAGTCACATAGCCCTTCCGCCGCAGCAAGAACGCGCACGACTCGGCCATGTCCTCCTCGTCGTCGACGACGAGGATGCGCGCGCCGTGAAGAGGGCTCATCCGCGCCGCCTGCTGCGCGGCTTCTTGTTGCAGGAGCGGCAGACTCCGTAGATGCGCAGGCTGTGCCGCTCGATCGAGAACCCGTGCTCCTTGGCGGCGGCTTCCTGGCGCGCCTCGATCTCCGCATCGTGAAACTCGACGATCGCGCCGCACCGCGTGCACACCATGTGGTCGTGATGTGCGTGGCCGAGCACGTGCTCGAAGCGGCGACCGCCATCGCCTGCATCGAGACCTTCGACGAAGCCCGCTTGCTCCAGCACCAACAGCGTTCGGTACACCGTCGCGCGCGACACGCGAGGATCGACCTCGCGGCTCTGCGCGAGCAACTCCTCGGCGGTGAAGTGATCGTGCGTCGCAAAGGCGGCGCGCACGATGCCCTCGCGCTGCGCCGTCCAACGACAGCCCTGCGCGCGGAAGTGCCGCGCCACCGTCTCCAGCTCTTGCTCGGGGTTCACGAGTCGAAAGCCTCTCCGCGAGCGATCGCCCTCACTAGGCGCGTGCGCCGATGTCCTTGCGGTAGTGCATGCCGTCGAACTCGATCAACGCGAGCGCTTCGTAGCACCGCTTGCGCGCATCTTCGACGTCCTTGCCCATCGCCGTGACGGCGAGCACGCGGCCGCCCGCGGTGACCACGTCGCCGCCCTTCTTCGCGGTGCCCGCATGGAACACCTGCAAGTCCGGCCCGGACTTGACGCGATCGAGGCCGAAGATCGGCACGCCCTTCTTGTAGTCGCCCGGGTAGCCGCCGCTGCACGCTACGACCGTGACGCACGGACGCGGGTCCCACTTCGGAGCCTGCTGCTCCTCCAACTTCTCATCGCAGGTCGCGATCAACAGCGGCACGAGGTCGCTCGAAAGGCGCATCAAGAGCGGCTCGGTCTCCGGGTCGCCGAGGCGGCAGTTGTATTCGAGCACGCGCGGCCCCTGAGGCGTCAGCATGAGGCCCGAGTAGAGGAAGCCCTGGTAGGGCCGATTCTCACGGTTCATCGCGTGCACGGTCGGGAACACCACTTGGTTCTCGATCTGCGTCATCGCCCGACCCTGCACGTGCACTGGCGTCACTGCGCCCATGCCGCCCGTGTTGGGGCCCTTGTCGCCGTCGAACACTGCCTTGTGATCGCGCGCAGGCTCGAACGGGACGATCGTCTTGCCGTCCGTCAGCGTCATCACGGACAGCTCTTGGCCTTCCAAGAACTCCTCGAGCACCACCGTGCTGCCAGCGTCGCCAAAGCGCCGCCGCTCCAAGCACTCGGCGACCGCGGCGCGCGCCTCTTCGTTCTTCTTGCACACCGTGACACCCTTGCCGGCGGCGAGACCAGACGCCTTCACGACGATCGGGCCATCTTCGCGCATGTCGAGGAACGCGCGCGCGCCGTGGGCATCCTCGAACGACCAGAACTGCGGCGACGGAATACGGTGTCGACGGCACAACTCGCGCGCGTAGAGCTTGCTGCCCTCGATCTCCGCGGCGGCCTTGTTCGGGCCGAAGCATCGGATGCCGACCTTCTTCATCTCGTCGACGATCCCCATGCAGAGCGGAGCCTCGGGCCCCACGACGACGAGCCCGATGCTGTTGCCCTTGGCAAAAGCGACAAGCCCTTTGATGTCCTCCGCCGCGATATCGACGTTCTCGGCCACCAGCGCGGTGCCGGCGTTGCCGGGAGCGCAGTAGACCTTCGCCACCAACGGGGATTGGCCGATCTTCCAGCACAAGGCATGTTCGCGGCCGCCGCCGCCGACAACGAGGACTTTCACTCGCGGGCTCTCTCTAGGGTTTCAGGGAACGGATTGCTCGAAACGTGAGGCGGAGACCATAGCGACGCGCAGTCCGTGGACGAAGCGCTGCGTCCGCTTCTCGCCGCAGGGAGCAGCGGTGCCATCGGCGACAGGAGATGACCTCGGGCCAAGATCCTCCGAGTGTCGAAAAACCCGTCGCATGACTTTCTCCGGCGACCTCACAGGAATCGGCCTCGGCGACGTATTCCAGAACCTCAACGGCAACCGCGCGACCGGCACGCTCCACGTGCGTTGGGAACGCGGCGAGCGCCATGTTCGGCTCGTCGACGGACTCGTGGCAGGCTGCGCCGCGGGCCCTGGGCGCGAGTTGCCCTTGCTCGACCATTGCGTCGAGCGCGGCTACGCGGACGCCGAGAAGGTGAAGGCACTTCAGGCCAACACCAAGAAGCGGCGCAAGCGCCCGGCTCGCATCCTGCGCGACGAGAAACTGTGCGACGCCGAGTCGATCGAGAGCGCGTTCCGGGAGATCACGGCAGAAGGCGTCTACGAGTTGCTGCAACTGAGCGCCGCACAGTTTGTGTTCCACGAAGGCGACGCTCCGCCCGAGACGTTCGACGCGGACATGCTCGCGGCGGAGATCCGCATGGAAGTTGGGCCGTTGTTGCTCGAAGGAGCGCGACGCGCCGACGACTACGCGCGCATTCGGACCGTAGTTGGCACCGACCAAGACCTGTTCGTCGCCGATGCGCAGGCCGCCGAGCGCGCTCCGGATGATTTCACTGCGCTCGTAGCGAGCCTGCTCGACGGCCGCACCGATGTCGCGGGCGTCTCACGCGCCGTGCAGCGCAGTCGCTTCGAGGTCAGCTCCGCGCTGCTGACGCTGGTGCAACAAGGCCTCGCCCGTCCTGCGACCGGCGAGGAGATCGCGGCGCTCGCCGAAGAAGCGCTGACGACTGAGGACCGCGAAGAAGCCATCCGATTGCTCGGCCAAGCTCTCGTGCGCATGCCGCGCGAACAGATGCTGCGCCGCCGCCTCGCGGAGACGCTCGCGGCCGCAGGCAAGCGTCGGGAAGCCGCCGGCGAGATGGCGGTGCTCGCGTTCCAAGCGACCGAAGAAGAACGGTTCGAGGACGCGATGGTCTGCTACGAGCGCGCGATCGCGCTCGACCCTGCGGACGTGATGCTGCACCAGCGTCGCTGCGAGGTGCTGAAGCGATCGGGCGACAAGCAGGCGCTGCGCCATGCGTTGCTGCAGTGGGCGGAGAGACTCGAGAACCTCGGGCTCGCCGATCGCGCGTGCGAGGTGCTGACTTCGAGTTGCGACGCTGGCCCGCTGCGGAACGACCAGCAACTGCTGCTGCGCTGCGCCGAGTTGGAGAAGGTCAATGGCAATCCTGCTGCTGCAGCACAGCGCTACGTACAGATCGTCGACCTGTATGGCGGCAACGACTTCCAGCTCGAAGTCCGCTGCATTCGCGCGGCGCTCGCGGCTCAACCCGAAGACGCGACGCTCCAAAAGCGTCTCGTGGACCTGGAGACGGGCCGCGCCGCAATTCGCCAGAAGCGTCGTCGCATGATGCTCGGCATCGGCGCCGCAGCGTCCGTGGCAGTCGCGATCGTCGTGGCAGCGCAGGAAGAACTGTGGACGAGTCGCCGCCTCGCTGCCGTGCTGCGCGAGCGGCCTGCGGACGCGATGGGCACGACCACGCTGCCGCTGTTGCGCCAACTCGCCGACGGCAATTCCTGGATCCCGAGCAAGAAGCTCGCGGCCCAAGTCGAAGCCGAGGAGTCGATGCGCGTGCTGCGCGCTGCCGAAGGCCTGCGCCTACAGGCCCGCATCGACGAAGCGCGCCAAGCGCTGGCCACCGCGCGGCCTTCGCTGCCCGAGGCCGCGCAGAAGCGAGCCGACGAGTTCGACGCGCAACTCCAAAGCGAGTTGCCGCTGCTCCATGCGCTGCAGCGTGTCGAACGCCGCGGCCGCGACGACGGCGAGGCCTTTGAGATGCTGGCTCGCTCCACGGACCCGCATTGGTTCGACTTCCACAACGACCTGCTGCCGCGCGCGAAGTGCGACGCCGCGCGCGAAGCGTTGCTGCGCGCGCTGCAAGCGCTCCAGGACCCGCGCTGCGCGGAGTCGGTTGCCAAGGCCTACCTTGCGACGCGCGATCCTTCGATCGGTCGCATGTGCGAGGGCTTGATCGACAGTTCCGCGCGCCTCGATCCCGAGCGGACGCGCGATGCGCTGGCTCCGCTGCTCGAAGAAGCGCGCGAGCATTCGGAGCGACGGGATCGCTCGGTGCGGTTGCTCGAGATCCTGATGGTCCACGCCGCGTCGCCGGCGGTTCCTGCCGCGCCGCGATAACGGCGCGAGCCGGCGCGCAGCCGCAGCGTCAGGCTTCGCGCACGCCGCCGCGCACGGGGCCGCTGCCGGCACCCATCGCGCGCAGCGCTTCTTGCTGCTCGGGACTCAGAGCGTCGGGCAAACCAAGCCGCACGACGAGGATTAGGTCGCCGCGCTCGCCCGAGGCGCGCGCGAGGCCTTGGCCGCGCAACCGCAACCGCGCGCCCGCCTTGGTGCCCGCGGGAATGCGCACGCTCGCGGTTCCCTTCTGCAACTTCACATCCGCCTTGCAGCCGTCCATCGCCTCCCACGGCGCGATCAGGAGGTCCGCTTCGACGTCGTCGCCGCGCATACGGTGCACATCATCGGGCACGAGATGGATCTCGAGCAGCAAGTCGCCAGGGCTGCCCGCGCCGGGCTGACCGAGGCCGCGCAACCGCAGCACTTGGCCGTCGCGCACATCCTGCGGGATCGACAAGTCGACGCTCTTCTTTGCGCGCGAGTGCCCGAGCCCGCCGCATTGCGGGCACGTGCCGAAATCCATCTGACCTTCGCCATCGCAGGCTTCGCATGGCGTGCTGACCTGCAGGTCGAATGCGCGCTTCCCGCCACGCAGCGCCTCGCCGACCGACATCTCGAGATCCGCTTCGACATCCTCGCCGCGCATCGCCTGCGCGCGACCTTGCGGGCGCGGCCCGCGACCGCGCGATGCGCCAGAAGCGCCAGAAGCGCCCGCGAACATGTCGCCGAACATCTGACCGAAGAAATCCGAGAACCCGCCACCACCGCCACCGCCGCGCGCGCCGCCAAATCCGCCGCCGAACATGCGCGCGAACTCCTCGGGACTGATCGTGCGACCGCCGCCGCCGGGAGGCGGCTGGAAGTCCTGCCCCTGCCGCCAGTGCTCGCCGAGTTGGTCGTAGCGCTTGCGCTTCTCCGGGTCGGCCAGCACTTCGTGCGCCTCGGCGATCTGCTTGAACTTCGTTTCGACCTCGGCGCGCCGATGCGGCGGATGGCGATCGGGATGCCACTCCTTTGCGAGCTTGCGATAGACGCGCTTGATCTCATCCGCAGTCGCGGTGCGCGCTATGCCAAGGGTCTCGTAGTAGTCCTGGAACTTCACGGCTTCTGGTAGATCCCGACGATGCAGTGCTCGGGATAAGGCATCCCTGCCATACGACAAGCCGCACGCAGCCTAAGCTCCAGTTCGGAGGCGACGCGGAATCGCGCGAACGTGCGGCAATCGTCGAGGCGCGCAAAGGCTGCTTCCTTCATGCCGACGCCACGGAACAGGCGGCGCAAGCTGCTCCGCGTGTTCATACGGAAGCGCGTGGGGAATGTGTCCTTCTTCTCGGTGCCCCACAACCATGCCTTGATCACATGCCGCACTTCCATCGGCGCAAGGCGCGTCAAGATCGGCATCGGCGACCAGCCGAACACGGTGTAGATGACCGCGATGCCACCTGGCGCTAGCGCGCGTTCGATGCCGCGCACGCAGGCTTTCGGATCGTCGATGTGCTCCGCGACCATGCGCAGCGTGACGAGGTCGAACGCGCCCTTGCCGTCGAAGGTGTCGATGCCCGCATGCACCTTGTCGTGCACATAGGGGTTCTCGTCGAGCGTGGGATCTGGGTCGAGGCCTGTGAGCTTGCCGGCGCGCGCGGCGAGGACTTTCGCGAGCGCCTTGTTGCTCGGGCACAACTCGCGGCCGCAGCCGACGTCGATCCAGCGCGTGCCATTGACGACGAGCAGCGACAGCAGCGTCTCGTACCAATCGTCCGGGTTGTCGTAGCCATACGAGCGCCGCAATCGCGGCCCCCAGCCGAGCGTCGCCTCGGGGCCATACTTCAGGCGGAAGACCTGCTGCAGCGCGCGTTCATCGGGCAACCGCACGAGCGCGCCGCCGTCGCGGATGCCGGGCAACGGAGTGCCCAGGTTTGGAGTCGCTGCGTGGGTCGCCAGTTCGTGCATCTGCGGCGGAGCGTTGTAGCCGCTTTGCGCCGCGACGCCACAACGGCGCGCTCGCCGCAAACGGCCGCTTCCACGCGCGTTGGCCGTCTGCGAGCATGCCCGACCCACGATGGACACCAAGAAGCGCATCGCCCTGATCTCGACCGGCGGAACGATCGAGAAGACCTACGACGAACTGGCCGGCGTGCTGCAAAACCGCGCGAGTGTGCTCGACGTCGTGCTCGCGACGCTGCAGCTCGACGGCGTCGAGATCATCCGCATGCCGCTGATGAACAAGGACAGCCTGGAGATGACGCCGCAGGACCACACGCTGATCGCTCGCACCGCAGGGGCGATGGCGGAGACGCATGATGGCGTCGTGATCGTTCACGGCACCGATCGCCTGTCTGTCAGTGGCGATCGCATCCATGAACTGCTCGCTACGCCGCCGGTGCCGATCGTGCTGACCGGAGCGATGCGGCCTTATGTGATGCGCAACACGGACGCATCGCAAAACCTGACCGAAGCCCTGCTCGCCGTGCAGGTGTTGACCCCGGGCGTCTACGTCGCGATGCACAACAAGGTGCTGCGATTCCCTGGCGTCGTGAAGGACCGCGAACACGGCACGTTCGTACGGGCGCCGTCTCTCTGACGCGCCGCATCCGCAGCGCGCCGCTAGCGAACTGGCAGCCGTAACAAACGGCGCGGCGCAATCCACGCGTGACCAGCGCCCGCAACGAACCTACTGGACACGCCGATGCCGCCCGCAGGGCCTCACGCGCGTGATTCGTTCGGTAGACTGATTCCCCCCCTGCACGCCACCGCTGAACCGATGCTCCCCATCCGTCCACTGCTTCTGCCCTTCTTTGCCGTGGCGATCGCCGCCATGGCCCATGCGCAACGTCAAACCGTGACGATTGCCTGCACTGAGGATGCGACGCTCTACGAAGACCCGGCCGGTCAACTCACCAACGACGGCGGCTCGAGCGTGTTCGCCGGCAAGACCGCGTTCGGCGAGATCCGTCGTGCGCTGCTGAAGTTCCCGACGACGGCGATACCCGCGGACGCGGTGGTCATCGATGCGCGCCTGACGCTCGGCCTCATCCAGACCCCGTCCCTCAACCAGGACCCGATCTCCATCCACCG
Source organism: Planctomycetota bacterium (assembly GCA_041168165.1). Taxonomy (GTDB): domain Bacteria; phylum Planctomycetota; class UBA1135; order UBA1135; family UBA2386; genus SXPK01. The sequence continues at coordinate 13,030 of JBEELK010000209.1, forward strand.
CGTGTCGTCGGCGTGGACCGAAGGCACGACCGCGGCCCCGTCCCCCGGCGGCGGCGGCACGGCTGCGGCGACCGGTGACACGACGTGGGTCTACCGCGAGTATCCGTCGGCGCGTTGGGCCAACCTCGGCGGCGACTTCGCTGCGCAGGCATCCGCGACTACGACGGTCGGCTTCTTCCAGAACAGTACGTTCACGATGGGCCCGTCTGCCGGCATGAACGCAGACGTTCAGGCCTGGGCTCGCGGCGAACCGAACCACGGATGGATCGTTCGCGTCGACGAGACGCAGTTGCAGATCGCGCGTCGACTTGGGAGCCGAACGAACACGAATGCGACGCTGCGTCCGCGCCTCGTCGTGACCTACGTTCCAGCAGGCGGCACGACGCAACAAGGCAACGGCTGCGCGGGATCGCAGAGCCTGCCGCTGCTGCAGACGATCACGGGCACGCCGCTGCGTGGCGCCTCGATCAACCTCGCAGTGTCGCAGGGATCCCCCAACGCGGCTGCGCTCACGATGCTCAACTTCCGGCTCACGACGAGCGCCAGCGACTTCGTGCCGGGATGCCCGTTCGAACTCGAATCGTATCCGACCGAGAACCTCGGCATCGTGTTCCTGAACGGCTCTGGCGCTTCCAACACTGCGCTCACGATCCCCAACGCTGCCTACCTGCTCGGCTTCTCGCTCGCGTTCCAGACCATCGCGATCGATCAAGCCTTCCTGCCAAACCAACTTGTGCTGTCCAACGGTTCGCTGATCGTCATCGGCTGATCGCTCACGGCGCGTAGGATCGGTCCGATGCAGTTCCGCGTCATCGCCGCGTCCTTCGCCGAGATCCCCTGCATCGCGCGCACGCCGTTTCGGTTCGGCAAGGTCACGGTGCACGGCGCGCCGTTGCTGCACGCGCGCGTGCGCATCGAGTCGGTGTCCTGCCTCGCGGCCGAGGGCGCGTCCTCGGACCTCTTGGTTCCGCGGTGGTTCCGCAAGGACGTCGATCGCACAGCCGCGGACGACCAAGGAGCGCTTCGGCAGCACGCGATGGCCGCAGCGCGCGCATGCCTTGCGGCCGCGCGGCCGCACACCGCGTTTGACCTGTCGCGCATCCTTGCGACCGAAGTCGCGCGCGACCACGACGGCTCCGAAGCGGGCTCGCTCGAACGCGGCTTTGGCGCGGCGTTGCTAGAACGCGCGCTGATCGACGCCGTGTGCCGCCTTGCGCGCCGCAGCTTCTGGTCGGCGTTGCACACCGACTTGTTCGGCGTGCGACTCGGACAGATCGATGCGCGACTCGAAGGCACGAACGTGTCCTCGCTGCTCGGGGACCAGCCGCTGAGCTCGATCCAGCTGCGCCACACCGTCGGCATGCTCGATGCGTTGCGCGATGCAGAGGTTGCCGACGCACTCGACGATGGCGAGCCGCGCTCGCTCGAAGCGACGCTGCGCATCCATCGCGTGCGCTGGCTCAAGATCAAGGTGGGCCAAGGCCACGACGCAGACCGCGCGCGCCTGCTTGCGATCGCGCAATTGCTGTCGGACCTCGACCTCGACTGCGGCATCACGCTCGACGGCAACGAACAGTTCGCAACGCTCGACGAAGTGGCAGACCTGCTCGACGCGACGCAACAAGAAGCCATCGGCAAGCGGCTCTTGCGGCGGCTTGCGCATGTCGAGCAGCCGTTGCCCCGCGCGGCCACATTCGACGCGGCGAGCAATCGCGGGATCGACCGCGTTCGCGCGTATGCGCCACTCGCGATCGACGAAGCCGACGGCATGTCGACGGCCTACCCGCGCGCTCTCGCGATCGGTTGGCGCGGATGCTCGATCAAGAACTGCAAAGGCGTGTTCCGCGGACTCACAAACGCGGCGCGCGCGCGCCTTTTTGGCGACGGCGCATTCGTCTGCGGCGAAGACCTGACCAACTTGCCGCTGCTCGCGCTGCAACAGGACCTCGCGACGATGGCCGCGCTCGGCATCGCACACGTCGAGCGCAATGGCCACCACTACTTCCGCGGACTCGACCACCTGCCGCAGGACGTCAGCGCAGCGGCAGTGCGCGCGCATGGCGACCTGTATGCGCTGCGCCGCGACGGCTCCGCAGCGCTGCGCATCGAGGACGGCGCGTTGCACTGCGGCTCGCTTCTCGGTCCTGGCTACGGCTGTGATCCCGAGGCCTTCGCGGCGCTCTGCGATGGGCTGTCGTGGACGCCGGTCGACGCCAGCTGAAGCGCGAAGGCAAGCCGGTTCCGCGCGCGCGCGCGCCATTGCATGATGCGCAACCCATGCGCTTCCTCCCGCCCGGCCACTTTCGCACCGCTGCCGCCTTCGCCGCGCGCCTCGCGGAACTCGGCATCGACTTCGGATGTGACGAGGCAGTGACCGCAAACGGCCCGCTGTCGCAGCCGATCCAACTCTGCGGCAAGCGCCTCGACAACCGCTTCTGCGCGCACCCGATGGAAGGCTGGGACGGCTCTGCGCACGGCAGCCCGAGCGCACACACGCTGCGGCGTTGGCGCAACTTCGGGCGCAGCGGCGCCGCGTTGATCTGGGGCGGCGAAGCGTTTGCCGTGCGCGAAGACGGCAAGGCCAACCCGCGCCAACTGTGCTTGCACGACGACAGCGAGCGCGACCTAGCTAACCTGTTGCGCGAACTGCGCCTCGGCCGCAGCGAAGTCGGCGCGTCGCCAGACGGCGCGTTGGTCGGGCTCCAACTCACGCACTCGGGTCGCTTCTCGCGGCCGCACGGCCCGTTCGCGCCGCGCATCGCGCAACGCCATTCGCTGCTGGAGCGTCGCTATGCGCTGCCCGAAGGCACGCAGCCGATGACCGACGCGGAACTCGAAGCGATCGGCGAGGACTACGTGCGCGCCGCGATCGTTGCGCATCTCGCAGGCTTTGACTTCGTCGACATCAAGTGCTGCCACGGCTACCTGCTGCACGAAGTGTTGGCGAGCAAGACGCGCAACGGCAGCTATGGCGGCGAGAGCCTGTCATCGCGCATGCGGCTCTTCGAACGCATCGTCGCAGCCGTGCGCGCCGCATGCCCTTCGTTGCACATCGGAGTGCGTCTGTCGGCCGCGGACGCAGGCCCGTTCCACAAGGACCCCACGACAGGTCGCGGCGTGGCGATGACCGAAGCTGGCGTCGCGATCGAGCAGCACACGTTTGGCTACCTGCCCGATGCCGATGCGCGCGCGCTCGATCTGCGCGAGGCAGAAGCGTTCTTGCGACGCTGCGTCGAGCTCGAAATCGAGACAGCCAACATCACGCTCGGATCGCCGTACTGGAACCCGCACTTGCAGCGCCCCGCCGCGTATCCGCCGAGCGATGGCTACCAGCCGCCCGACGATCCGCTGCGCTTCGTCGCGACGCACGTGCGCGCGACGCGGCAACTCGCGGCCGCCGTTCCGCAGATGGCGCTCGTCGGCACGGGCTACACCTACTTGCAGGAATGGCTGCCCCACGTCGCGCAGCATGTGGTCGGTCGCGGCGACGCCGCGTTCGTGGGTCTTGGCCGCATGCTGCTGAGCTATCCAGAACTCGCGGACGACGTGTTGCACGGGCGTCCGATGCAGCAAAGGCGCCTGTGCCGCACGTTCTCGGACTGCACGACCGCGCCGCGCAACGGAATGATCTCGGGCTGCTTCCCGCTCGATCCGTACTACAAGGCGATGCCAGAAGCAGAGCGCATGAAGCAGTTGAAGAAGGAGATGCGCACGTGAGCGACGAAACGCGCGGGCTGCCGCAATCGGACGCAAGCGATCTGCAACAAGGGTTGCGCATGGCGAACCCGCCGACGCAGGAGCAGATCGCGCGCGAGGCCGCGATGCTCGACGAACTCGCGCAGGGGCCGCTGCTGCCGCGCTTGCGTGGCTACCTGTCGTTGTCGGGCCCTGGTTATCTGCAGAGCGCGCTGACGCTCGGCGCGGGCACCGCGACGGCATCGCTGTTCAGCGGCGCAGTGTTTGGCTACCAACTGCTCTGGGTCGCGCCGTTGTCGATGGCGCTCGGCGTGATCGTGCTCGCCGCAGTCGCGCACCAGACGTTGAGCACGGGACTTCGCCCATTGCCCGCGATGCGCCGCCATGCAGGCAAGGGCTACGCGTGGCTGTGGGCCGCAAGTTCGTTGCTTGCGTCGGTCGTCTGGCACATCCCCCAATACAACCTCGCCGCCAACTCGCTCACCGACCTGCTGGCCGCGTGCGGAGTCGAAGGCGTTCCTGCAATCGCCGCGAGCCCGCTGCTGCTGATCGCCGCAATCTGGCTGAGCTGGAGCTACGGCCGTTCGCCCGCGCTCGTGCGGCGCTACGAAGCGTTCTGCAAGTGGCTGATCTGGGCCACCGTCGCGAGCCTCGCGTGGGTCGTCGCCAACACGAAGACCGATTGGGGCGCACTCGCCGCGGGCTTCTGGCCGTCGATGCCCGAAGACCGCGACGGGCACTCCGCGTTCGGCATGGTCGCGAGCGGGCTCGCGGCCGCAGTCGGCGTCAACATGGTGTTCCTCTACCCCTACTCGCTGCTCGCGCGCGGCTGGGGCAGGAGCCATCGCGGCCTTGCGCGCTGCGACCTCGTGTGCGGCATGTTGCTGCCCTACGCGCTCGCGACCTCGCTGATGACCGTGGCTGCCGCCAACACGCTGCACGGCGGCGAACCCGTCGGCAAAGGCGCTGCGATCGCGCAAGTCGGCCACGTGCTCGGCTCGGTGCTCGGTGCGACGCTCGGCCGCGTCGTGTTCGACCTCGGCATGCTCGCGATGGCCTTCTCGACGATCTCGCTGCACATGCTCGTCTGCGGCTTCGTCGCGAGCGAACAGTTCGGCTGCGCGATCGGCTCACGCCAGCATCGGCTGTGGCAACTGCTGCCAGCGCCCGCAGCGCTTTCGCCGCTGTTGTTTGCCGCAACCCCAGTGTGGCTCGCAGTGCCGACCAACATCGTCTGCGGCGCGTTGCTGCCGCTCGCGTACTTCGCGTTCTACAAACTGCAACGCAGCGACGCGTACCTCGGCGCGGATCGCCCGCGCGGAGTCACGGCGACGCTGTGGTCCTTCGGCATGCTGCTCGCGATCGCGGCCCCAGTCGTCGCGATCGCGCTCGCGGTGCGCGCGTTGTTCTGACAGCGCAAGCTAGAGCCACCGCTCACCACGGCCGCTTGCCGCGTTTCGTTTGGTGCCGCGACCGGACGATGCGCCAGGTTCCGTCGCGCGTTTCGAGCGTGGCAGTTACATCCACCATCCAGTCCACCGCTGCATCGATGTCCCGCGTCGCATACAGGGTCAGCGGAAAACGCGCCTCCGCCTTGCCGTCATCGCTTGCCACGTCGAGTTGCAGCGCGTTGAAGTCGATCGCGCAGCGGTGGCGGAACTGGCCCTCGGTGTCGCGACGGTTCTGGTAGGCGTAGAGCAACGCGCGCAGCAGCATCGAGCGATCGAAGCCAGCGCTGTCGTCGCGATAGTCGTCGGTGAACGAGCGCAGCGACGACACGAGCGACGCCTCGTTGAAGGCGTCGACCTCGGCTTGCAGCAACAACACAATGCGCTCGTCATCCGTGCGCAGCGCGTCGCGGATCGTGCCCGATACGAACCAGAGCGCGACCAGCGCGAGCGCACCAAGAAGAGCTCGTCTCACGCGAAGAAGTCGTTGCCCTTGTCGTCGACGACGAGGAACGCGGGGAAGTCCACGACCTCGATTTTCCACACCGCTTCCATGCCGAGATCCGCGAAGTCGAGCACTTCGACCTTCTTGATGCTGTCCTGCGCGAGGATCGCAGCAGGCCCGCCGATCGAGCCGAGGTAGAAACCGCCGTGCTTCTTGCACGCGTCGGTGACGACCTTGCTGCGGTTGCCCTTCGCGAGCATGACGTGGCTGCCGCCGGCTTGCATGAAGCGATCGACGTAGCTGTCCATGCGGCCAGCGGTCGTCGGGCCGAACGAACCCGACGCCATGCCGGTCGGCGTCTTCGCCGGGCCCGCGTAGTAGACCGCGTGCTCCTGGAAGTAGCGCGGTATCGGCTTGCCCTGCTCCAACATCTCTTGGATGCGCGCATGCGCGATGTCGCGCGCGACGACGAGCGTGCCCGTCAGCGACAGCCGCGTCTTGATCGGCAGCGTCGACAGCTTCTTGCGGATCTCGGCCATCGGCTGCGACAGGTCGATGCGCACGACGTCGCCCGACAGCGCCTCCGCTTCGAGGTCCGGCAGGAACCGCGCAGGGTTGGTTTCCAACTGCTCCAAGAACACGCCGTCCTTGGTGATCTTGCCCTTCGCTTGCCGATCGGCGCTGCACGACACACCGATGCCGATCGGGCAGCTCGCGCCGTGGCGCGGCAACCGGATCACGCGCACGTCGTGACAGAAGTACTTGCCGCCAAACTGCGCGCCGATGCCGTTCTTGCGCGTGATCGCGAGCACCTGCTGCTCCAGCTCCAGGTCGCGAAACGCGCGCCCGCGCGCGTTGCCCACAGTCGGAAGCGTGTCGAGGTAGCGCGCGCTCGCGAGCTTGACCGTCTTCATCGTGAACTCAGCCGACATGCCGCCGATCACAATCGCGAGGTGGTATGGCGGACACGCAGCAGTGCCGAGCTTGCGCGTCTCCTTGTCGAGCCACTCCAAGAGCGCCTTCTCGTTGAGGCGCGCCTTCGTCTCCTGGAACAAGAACGACTTGTTGGCCGAGCCACCGCCCTTCGTCAGAAACAGGAAGCGGTACTCATCGCCTGGCACGGCATACAGCTCGATCTGCGCGGGCAAGTTGTCGCCCGTGTTGACCTCCTTGTACATGTCGAGCGGCGCCATCTGCGAGTAGCGCAGGTTGGTCTCCGTGAACGTGCGATGCACGCCGCGACTGAGCGCGACTTCGTCGTCGCCCATCGTCCACACCTGCTGGCCCTTCTTGCCGATCACGATCGCGGTGCCCGTGTCTTGGCAGCTCGGCAGCACCATGCCCGCGGACACGTTCGCGTTCTTGAGCAGTTGCAGTGCTACGAATCGATCGTTGGCCGACGACTCCGTGTCGTCGAGGATCGCGCGCAGTTGCTGCAAGTGACCGGGCCGGAACAAGTGGCTGATGTCGCGGATCGCCTCGAACGTGAGTTGCTCCAGCGCCGCGTCGGCGACGTGCAACACCGTGCGGCCGCCGAGAGTCTCCGTGCGCACATGCTCCTTGGTTAGCAGGCGGTAGGGCGTGGCGTCGGAACTGAGTTCGAACAGCGACTGGAACGTGAACGGCATTCGTCGGTCTATATCGAGCGACGCGCCGCGATGCGACCGGCCTTCAGCGCAGGGTCGAGATCCGGCTCGCGCCGCCGAACGTGAACGACTGACCGACCACGACCGAGAACTCAAGCCCGCCTTGGTTGCCTTCTGCGTCATCGAGCGCAGTCGAGAAGTCCATGCGCAGCACCGTCGAACCGAACAACGGGGCGCTGCCAATGCGCATTCCGCCACCTGTGCCAATCCACGGCCTGCCGAGATCGCGCGAAGAGGACACCCATCCGCCGTCGACGAAGGCCGCAAGGCCGATGCGGAAGACCCACAACTCGATGCCTGTGTCCCAGCGCTCCTCCGCCGACACGACGAGTCGCCGGTCGCCCGCAAACAGCCTGCTGTCGTAGCCGCGAAGGCCGCTGTCGGCTCCGAGCGTGAACTGGATGGGCAAGTCTTGCTGCTCCTCGCCTGCGTCGAAGCGCAGAGACGTCAGCAACGCGTGTGCATCGCTCCAACACAGCGCCGCCTGCGCGCGCCCGGCAACTCGCCAGCCCACGAGGCCATCGTCGCCCCAGCGCAACGCGCTGTCGGTCGCGACGCCGCACAAGAGGCCCGCAATCGGCTCGGCGGCGAGACCGAGGTGCGACTCCACCGCAGGTTGCAGTTCTGCGTCTCTGCCGTCTTCGTTTCGCGCGTAGCCACCCACAGCGATCTCGACTTCTTGCGCGAGCGCGATGTCTTGCACGAAGCCAAGCGTGTCGATTGCCTGCGCCGTGCGAAAGGAATCGATCCACCGACCGCGGAACGTCGCGGCCACAAACACTGATTGCGTGTCGCCGGGCACTCGCAGGTTGGGCCCGAACGCGCCCGTGGCGGTCTCATAGTCGACATCCACCGCGCGCGCCATTGCGCCAAAGCCGCTGCGCGCAAAGCGATCACCGTGCAGATGCCCCACCTCCGCCTCGACGCCGCCGCGTCGATACGGCGCGGACGCGATCTCATCGCCGAGCGAGTAGTAGTCCTGCGCAGTCTCGTCGTACGCAGCGCCAACGCGCCAGCTTCGCGGATCGCGCAAGTGCTTGAACGGCCGATCCAATTCGACGCCGATGCCATCGCCATCGTCGGTGCGCGATAGCCGCATGCTGCTGCGCATCCATGTGTTGAACAGGTGCAGGTCTTGCCAACTCGCGACGCCGCGAAACTCGTCCTCGTCGCTCGATCGGAAGCTAAGCGCCGCGCGGTCGCCGAGGCCAAACAGGTTGGACTCCGCGATGTTGGCGTTGAAGCCGCTCGTGCCGCCGACATACGACGCGCCGCCGCCCGCTGCGAGCGTGAGGCGATCCCGCGTGCGCACGACGAGATCGGCCTCGCCTTCCGTCGTTGCGGGAACCAACCTCACCTCGACCTCCGCGAAGATGCCCAGCGCGCGCAGGTTGCGTTCGAGTTCGGCGGCGTGCGTGACGTCGACAAGGTCCCCTGGCTGCACGAAGACTTCGCGCATCACCGTCTCCTTGCGCGTCAGGACGTGCAGCGAGTTGACGAGCCTCGGCACGAACCGCTCGCCCGCTTCGTTGGGCCGGAACACGTCCTGCGTCTCCACGCGCACGGCACGCAACCGGTAGCTCCGCGTCGAATCCGCTGCGCGCTCCTGCGCACTGGCAACGTGGCACGACGCGATCGCCGCAGCGACAGCACACCATGCGAGAGGGCACCGGAGCACAGCCGGATTCCATTGCCGTCTCCGCACGAACGCAATGGCCTATGCGGCCACCAGCCCATGCAGGGTCGCGCCGCGAAGACACGCTGCGTAGCCTCAGGCGAATGAACGACGCCGCAAAGGCTGCAACTCCAGTCCGCCTGTGCTTTGGCGCTGCGCACGTCGTGCTGCATGAGAGCTACCGCGCGCTGGGCCACCGACTCGATGCGCCCGCGGACGCCGCCGAGATCCGCGCCCACGTCGACTGGGACGCGACGATGCGCATCCGCCGTTGGCTCGACGACAACGGCTTCGGCATCGCGGAGGCGATGGACACGGCGCAGCGGTTCTTCCTCGGCTGGGACTCCGCGCGGGAGCTGATCGCGCGCACGTCCGCGCTTCGTCTCACCCACGGCTTCTGCGCTGGCGCCGGCACGGACCACCTGCGCGAAGTGCACAACCTCGACGAACTGGCCGAGGGCGTCGCGTGGCAGTGCAACGAGATCCAGCGGCAGTCGGGCATCCCCGTCGTGTTGCCGATGCCGTTCCTCACGCAGCACGGATGTGGCGAGAACGACTACGTCGCGGTCTATCGCAAGATCCTCGACCGCGTCGATGGCCCGATCTTCCTGCACTGGCTTGGCCCGATGTTCTTGCCGGTGCTGCAGGGTTACTTCCCCGGCGACTCGCTGCGGAAGATCCTCGCGCTCGATCGCCAGAAGGTGCGCGGCATCAAGATCTCGATGCTCGACGACGCGCTCGAAGTGCGCCTGCGCCGCGAACTGCTGCCACACGACCA
>JBEELK010000210.1:0-30389 GCA_041168165.1 Planctomycetota bacterium
AAGACCGCTGAGCCCACCACGGACGAAGTCACAGCGCCCCACTGCGTCGTGTCGGGTCGCTGCGTGCGCGATGGCCAGCCGATCGCGGGAATGGACTTCGTGCTCGCGCCGCAGAACGGCAAGGGCCGTCGCCAGAACCTGCGCACTGACGACGAAGGTCGATTCCGCCGCGGGCTTGCGGGCGAAGGCACGTTCGAACTTCGCGCCGTCGGCCCGGGCTTGTCGCAACACCAAGCCACGTGGATCGTCGAACTGAAGGACGGCGCGCCGTGCGAACTCGGCGACCTTGAACTGCGGCCGCGCTTTGCAGTGCGCGGCGAGGCCAAGTCCGCGACGGGACAGCCGCTCACAAACGTGCGCATCGCGATGACCAACGACGACGGCGCGCACGTCGCGGAGTGCGCGACGGACGATCGCGGCGCGTTCGCGTTCGAAGACGTGCCCGCGACGTCGCTGCGCCTCGACGCGCAGCACGAGGGCAAACACGGCCGCGCGCGCATTCGGATCGAAGGCAAGAAGACCGAGTGGACCGCAGAGGTTGTGATGCGACCGCGCGCAGAGCTCGCGTGGACGCTGCGCGACGACGACGGCCGGCCGGTCGAAGGCGCCACGCTGCGATCGCCAGACGATGACGCAGAAGGCGTGTCCGATGCGCTCGGCCACGTCAGCATGATCTCGTCGGTGTCGAGCCGCGTGCGCATCGAGGCCAATGGCTGCGCGCCGATGTGGGTCGGAGTCGAATCCGCAGCGAGCGCGCGCCGCATCGTGCTGACGAGGCTGCGCGAACTCGCGGGCAAGATCGAAGGAGCAGACCAAGACACGGTGGTCTTCGTTGGGCTCGCAGACGGCGCTTCGACGCCGCACGACGCGGCGCGCGAGGCGATGGCAAAGCCGCACGCGATCGCACCCGATGGCACGTTCCGCATCGAAGGCCTCATCGCAGGCAACTACACGGTGCGCGCCGCAAGCTCGACGGGCTGCACAGACCTTCACAACGTCTCGTTGCCCAACGATCCGTTCGTGGCGCTGCCGTGGACCAAAGGTCGCGTTCGCACGATCGCCGTGCGCGACGAGCGAGGCGAGCCGGTCCCGTTCGCGAACGCAGAACTGACCGTCGCCGCCGATCAACCAAAGCGCGCGCTGCGCGCAGGCCACGACGGCCGCTTTGCGATCGCACTGCCAAACGCAACGACTGCATCGCTGCGCGTGCTGCGCGCGGGCCACCTCGCTGCCGAACTGCGCATCGACGACCAAGCCGCGGACCTCGAAGTGTCGCTGCAACGCGCAACGGTGCTCGATGGCCGCGTCTCGGACTACCAGCCGAACGCGCCATACGGCATGCATGTCGTCGCGTGGAAGAAAGGCGAGGATCCGCGCTCGGCGATCGAGTTGCCGATCGCGGACGATGGCACGTTCACGAGCGGCGAGACCACGCCGGGCGCATGGAACGTCGCGATCCGCCGCATGGATCGCACGCAAGGCGGACCTGCCGCTGGCGCAAAGCCGCTCGACGTGCCATTGCTCGCTGGCGGCATCGACACGCGCACCACCGCGGTCGTTGAGGCGCGCGGCGGCGAACGCGCGCAACTGCTGCTGCCGCTGCCTCCGATCCCGAAGATCGAAGGCGTGGTCACGCAAAACGGTCGCCCGGTCGCAGGCGTCACCGTGTTTGCGCTCGTACACGGTGCATCGGCGCCAGGCCCGCTCGCCACCCACCCGCTCGGCTTTGACCACGCGCAAGCGCACAAGCGATGCCCGCGCGCGACCACCGATCGCAACGGCAAGTTCACGATCTACGCCAGCAGACCCGGCAGCTACGACGTGCGCGCGCGCGTCGAGGGCCAGCCGTTCTCGACGGAGCCGATGACCATCGAGGTCCGCTCCTACGCCGACGAAGCAACTACCGCGATCCGGCTGCCGACCGCAGTCGTGCGCGGCCGCCTCGCCACGGCCTCCAAGACATCGCTCGCATTCTTGGTGCCGACAAAGGACGCGGCGCGCGATCCGTTCCGCGCCGATGACGGCCCCGCGGATGTCGCTTGCCGCGAAGGCCAGCGAATGCAAGAAGACGGGGTGTTCGAGTTCCCGTGCGTGGCAAAGGGCGTCTACGTCGCGCGCTTCCTCGCGGGCGGACGCATCGTGCGCCAGTGCATCGTGCACGTCGGCGACGAACCCGTCGATCTCGGCGACGTGCCAGAGGCCCCGATCGCGAAGCCTGCGTCCATCGCGTTGCCGACCGCGGCGCCCAAGGGCTCCACCGCAGTCGCGCTGCAGCTGCTGCCCGAAGTCGATGGCGGCGCATTCTGCAAGCGACTGCCGACGGATGGCGACAATCTGCTGCTGCGCGAAATGCCAGCGGGCAACTACCGCATCCGCGTGTTCGACGGGCCCAACCCGATCGGCGAGGCGTTTGATGTGACGCTGCGCGGCGACGGCACGGCCGCGCAACTCGGCGCCACGGCAAAGCGCTGATCCTCGGGCGCGCGGAGCAGAACGCGCACGACGCGCTTGCTCCCGATGCGATCGCACGGCAAAGAAAGCGCATGCATTCGCCGAGCGCCGCGCACGACACCAGAGCACGCACGCCTCTTCGTCCTCGCCTCGGCGTGTTGCTGAGCGGCGGCGGCCGCACGCTCGTCAACCTGATCGAGCGCATCAAGGAGCGGAGGCTCGACGCGGACATCGCATGCGTGATCGCCGATCGGCCGCAAGCGCTCGGGCTCGTGCGCGCGCAAGAAGCCGGCATTGAGCACGCGTGCCTCAAGGACAACCATGATATCTGGTCGATGCTCGACACGGCGCGCGTCGACCTCGTGCTGTTGTGCGGCTACTTGCGCTTATTGCCGATTCAACGCGGTTACGAAGGTCGCGTGCTCAACATCCATCCGTCGCTGCTGCCAGCGCACGGCGGCAAAGGCATGCACGGCCATCACGTGCACGAAGCAGTGCTCGCAGCCAAGGATGCGGAATCGGGCTGCACCGTGCACGTCTGCACCGACGAATACGACCGAGGCCCGATCGTAATGCAGCAGCGCGTCCCCGTGCTGCCGATGGACACCACAGACTCGCTCGCTGCGCGCGTGTTCGCGGCCGAGTGCGAGGCGTATCCGAAAGCGATCGAGTTGCGGTGGCAGCAACTACAGCAAGCTCGCTCGTAAGGGGCGCGGGATCAGCGCTGCACGAACAGGCCGTCGTTCTCCTCGGTCAATCGGCGCAAGAAGCCCGCGCCTGCGCCGTCACCCGTGAACACCGCGTGGATGCGCACGCGCAGGTAGCGATTGGCCTGCCGGACAGTCTCCAAGATCTCGTCCTCGTCGCGCACCGCGCCAGCCGTCGGCAATCCATCGGAGAGCACGAAGAGCTCATCGACTTCGGTCGCAGGCTCTTGCCCAAAGCGCAGGCCATCGAGCGCGAGCGCTGCGACGAGCGCGTCGTGCACGTTGGTGCCGCCGCCGGCTTGCACGCGCGACAGCAGGTCCACCAGCGAACGCGTCGCCGCGCGGCCCGGCGGCAACGCGCGATCGCTCCACAGCTTCACGTCGTGATCGAACGTGACGAGCCGAAAGCGCGACGCCTCGGGCATCGCCTGCACCGCCGACACCAGTTGCTGCTTTGCGGCAGCAAGCCGCGTCAACGCGCGCCTGCGGCTGCGCGACTCCGTGCGCGTGTCGTCATTCGACTCGGGCACTTCCGCGTCCATGCTTCCCGACGTGTCGATCAAGAACACGACTTCGCGCCCTTCGACCGGGATGCCAAAGAACGTGCTCTTCGTGCCGACCGCTCCGCGCGTGTGCGGCAACGTCGCCGGAATGCGCACGTTCTTTTGCTCTTGCTCCCAGAACGCGCGCCAACCCGCCGCATCGTCGATCGGCACGATCGCGCCCGTGAGCCCGCGCAAACACTCGTAGGCGCGCGCGCGCAGTCGCGGCGACGCCTCTCGATTGACGAGGTCGGCCACGACATCGCCCGTGCCGCGTCGATCGAGCAACTCGATCAGCGGCAACACCGCAGCGCGATCGGGGAACGCTTCGACGAAGTCGAGGAGGTCCATGTCCGTGCGCCAACCCGCGCGCGAGAACTTGCGCATCGCGGCCGCGATCGCGCGTTCGCGCGACTCTTGCGGGATCGTGTCCTTGTGCGCTTCCAGCGTCTTTCGCAGCGCGCGCACCAACGCTTGGCACACGACTGGATGCGATTCCGATCCAAGCGCGCGCAGCAACACGTCGAGCGACTCGCTACGCCGCAGCGCGTCGATCGCTTCGACCGCGGCAAGGCGAACGCGCGCATCGGCGTCGCTGAGCGTGCCCTCGATCGTGCTGCGAAACACGGGCGCGCCCTTCTGCCCCAACAACCGCAGCGCAGCGACGCGGCGCGCGGGATCGACGACCGAAGGCTCTGCGCCCACGCTGAGCACGAGCAAACGTCCGCCGGCCGCGGTTCGCATCAGCGAGAACCACACGGCTTGGCTCTCCATGCGCAGCAGCGACGTGGCGCCGAGATCGCGAACGATCGTCGCGTCGCGGTCGACGAGCCCCTTGTCGAAGCCCGCGGACGCGATCGACAGCACGGCCTCGCCGATCGCTTCGTCCGCGTCGCGCTCGGCGTAGAACAAGAACTTCTGCAGCGCGTCGAGGTGCAGCAGCGAGCCGCCATCGCGCATCGACAACAACTCGGCGCGCCGCGCCGCGCGCGCATACGGCGGCTGCAGCGCAGGGTCCTCTTGCAACGGGCCGCGCGGCGACACTGCGCCGCGTTCGTAGTCCTCGGCCCACAGCGCGATCGCTTGCGCGACCTGCGCGCGGCGCTCGCTTGCCTTGGCATCCTGCGCGCTCGCTTCGGCAAGGCCGAATGTCAGTGCACTGAGGCAGAGCAGGAGCGCGCGCATGCGGAGCGATTCTTCGGCTGCCGCACCATGCGGCGCAAAGGAGCATAGCGAACCGCAGCAACGCGGCGGCGCAGCCGATCTGCACGCGAAGAAGAACGGCTCTTGCGTTGTCGTAGGAAGGGCCGATGATCCTCGCGCCAACACGTGGGGGCGACCGGCTTCGACCGGATGCTGTCACGGCCAGCGTGGCGTGCCGAGGTCCGAGGCCCTCGTAAATCCCTTCGGAAAAACCAAGTGCCAACACGCACTACTCCCTCGCTGCCTGATTTAGTGTAGCGAGCGACGAGGTCCCTTCGCCTGCGGGGGGCTGAGTCGACACACAGCAGGCTGGCTCCGCGCGGCTGCTCGGCCCGCGCGCGGTGAGACACAGTCGAGCTGGCTGTCGCAGATCTCTGGTAGCTGGAGCTGCGGCAGCGAGACCAAACAGCAACCTACGCACGTAGAGGCGTTGGTCGGGGTATCTCGGGACGCGGGTTCAATTCCCGCCGCCTCCACCACAGTGACCCTGCTGTCGTCGCAAGACGGCAGCAGGGTCGCGCCATTTCTGGAGCGCCGCGCCGCCGCCGCCGCGAGCACGCGCGCGTCACGCGTCGCGCAGTTCCTTCTTCGCCTCGCGTTCCTTCAACGTCGCGCGCTTGTCGTGCGTGTTCTTGCCCTTGCAGATCGCGAGCGTGACCTTCGCGTAGCCGCGCTCGCCGAAGTAGACGCGCAGCGGCACGAGTGTGAGGCCCTTCACGTCGATCTTCTGCTTGAGCTTCACGATCTCGCGCCGGTGCAGCAGGCACTTGCGCTTCCGCTTGGGCTCGTGGTTTTGCTTGTTGCCGTGCGAATACTCGTCGATGTGCGAGCCGATCAGGAACACCTCGCCGTCCTGCAAGCGCGCATACGACTCGTCGAGGCTCATGCGGCCTTGGCGCAGCACCTTGACCTCGGTGCCGCGCAGCACGAGCCCGCACTCGAACGTGTCGAGGACCTCGTATTGGAAGCGGGCCTTCTTGTTGTCGCAGACGAGCGGCGGCGGCGCGTCCTTCTTGTTGCTGCTTTGCGGCTTCTTGCCCGCGCCTGCTGCAGGCTTGCTCGTCGACTTAGCCATCTTCGAGCCACGGTAGGACGCGCCAGCGTGAGAAGGAAGGCACTTGCAAAGGTCGAAGTCGCTGCTACCTTCTCGCGCCCGATCCGCGCCCAGGTGGCGGAATTGGCAGACGCACCAGGTTCAGGTCCTGGCCCGAGTAACATCGGATGGAGGTTCAAGTCCTCTCCTGGGCACCACTTCGTGGCACGGCAAGTGCCAACCTCGGCCCCCGCGACAGCGCGGGGCGCCGACTTCTTCCGCAGCCGATCGCTGCGTGACCCACTGACCCGAGCGCAATGGACGCCCCCACCACCGAAGCCGACCTCGACGGCGACGACGGCTGGCAGCCAGCGCCGCGTGTTGTCGCAAAGCCGGGCGAGTTCCGGCCGCTGCAGATCGGCCCGTTGACCGTCGATCCGCCGGTCGTGCTCGCGCCGATGGCGGGCATCACGAACGCGCCGTTCCGCCAACTGTGCCGCAGCTTCTCGGGCGGCCGCTGCCTGTACGTCAGCGAGATGATCACGGCGCGCGCGTTCGTCGAAGGCCACGCCAAGACGCTCAAGCTCGCGTCGTTTGGCCCCGACGAGACCGGCCGTCGCAGCATCCAGCTCTACGGCACGCATGAGGGCGCCCTCGGCGAAGCGGCGCGCATCCTGGTCAACGACTGGGGCGTCGAGCACATCGACATGAACTTCGGCTGCCCGGTGCGCAAGGTCACGTCGGCGGGCGGCGGCTCCGCGATTCCTGCGCGGCCCAAGCTGATGGCGCGCATCGTGCGCGCGGTCGTCAAGGGCGCGGGCGCGGTGCCCGTCACGATCAAGTTCCGCAAGGGCATCCACGACCAGTTGCTGACGTTCCTCGACGCAGGCCGCGTCGGCGAACAAGAGGGCGCGCGCTCGCTCGCGTTGCACGCGCGCACAGCGCAGCAGCTCTACTCGGGCCGCGCCGATTGGGACGCGATCGCGGAGTTGAAGCAGGCTACGAAGACGATCCCGGTGCTCGGCAACGGCGACATCTTCGAGCCGTGGGATGCCCTGCAGATGATGCGACAGACGGGCTGCGACGGCGTCGTCGTCGGCCGCGGTTGCCTCGGGCGGCCATGGCTGTTCGGAGAGATCGTCGATGTGTTCGACGGCAAGGAGCCACGGCCGCTGCCCACGCTCGGCGAGATCAAGGCGACGATGCAGCAGCACGCGCGGATGCTGTGCGCGTTCTTCTCCGAGAAGCACGGCATGGCGCAGATGCGCAAGTTCACCGGGTGGTATCTCAAGGGTTTCCCCGGCGCGAAGCGGCAACTCGGCGCGTTGCACATGGTGCGCTCGTTGGAAGAGTTCGACGCGCTGCTGGCGCCGCTGCCCGACCACCTGCCCTACCCGATCGGCTCAATCCGCGCGCGCCGCTGCAAGGATGGACGGCCGCAAGATCACGTCGCGTTGCCTGACGGCTTCCTCGAATGCCGCGATGAAGACGTGTGCGTCGACGATCCGCTCGAGATGGACGGCGGCTGAGTTGGCGGGCTGCTAGCGCTCGATGGCGCTCTTCACCGCCGTGATCCACGCGATCGCCGCGGCGTCCAGTTGCCCCACTTCGTTGAGCAGCGACTCGGCGCGCGACACGCCGAGCACGAACGCGGCGTCGAGGTCGCGTTCGTCATGCGCGATGCGGCATGCGATCGCGCGCTGCTCGGCTCGAATCCGCGCGACCGCCGCGATCGGCTCGATGTGGGTCCGCTGCGCGCTGCTTTCGAACGCGCGATGCGGCGCATGCGCACGAGGCGGAGCGCGCAGCAACTCGACGGTCGCGTCGAGCGTCTGCCGTTCGACCAACGCGAACACGACGTCAATGCCGCGCGCGACCTCGGCGCAGTCAGAGCTTGGATGGCCATCGCGATGGGTCGCGTGGACCGACCGCGCATCGCGCCGCCACGGCGTGCGGCCATAGCGATCGCCGAGCGCTTCAAGCCCGCCCACTGGTCCGTAGTTCGCCACCTTGCGCCTCCTCAGATGGATCCCAGCCCCACCGCGGGGCCGCAGTCCCATGTTCGGACATCGGGAATTCCGCTTGAGTCGATTGTTGCGATCCGCCGCAACGCGCGGCGGCGGCGCGGAGCACGGTCCGAGCGGATCGCTGCTATTGTGCGCGTCCTCTCGCCATGCACATCACGACGCGCTCCCTGCTGCTTCTCGCGCTCGCCGCTCCGGCCATTGGCCAGAACGACTTCGCACTCGACAAGACCACCCCGGGCGCGCTCGGCGCCCCGATCACGTTGCGCGTGAGCGCCGCGCCAGCCAATTCGGCTCTGTTCTACGCACTGTCAACGACGGGCGGCCCGACGCCGATCGCGCTCGTCGATGCCGCAGACTCGCGCTCGCTGTCCGTCGGCGTCGATCTGATCAACGAGTGGTACTTCGCGCTGACCGATGGCGCGGGCCAGTCGACGCTCGCGTTGACGGTGCCCAACGACACAGCATTCGTTGGCCTCACGCTGCACTGGCAGTCGTTCACATTCCCAGGCGCTTCGACGTTGCTCGGCCAAATCAGCAACGATGTGGTCACGCAGTGTGGCCCAAGCGGAACGGCGACGACGGGCCCGAGCGCGTTGATCATTCCGCGCGCGTTCGCGACCGCGTTCGCTGGGCAAGGCGCTGGCAACGTGCTGATCGCGGGCGGCGGCGGCGGCACGCTGACGTCCTCGACGGGCCTCGCGACGACGGAGCAGTTCGACTTCCGTCGCCTTGCGGCAACAGCGGGCCCGACGATGAACAGCGCGCGCGCATTGCACCAAGCGATCACGCTGGCCGACGGTCGCGTGCTCGTCTGCGGCGGCGCGGACGCGCTCGGCGCCGTGCTGTCGACGTGCGAGATCTACGATCCCGCGACCAACAGTTTCACACCGACCGGCAGCATGTTGACCCCGCGCGTGTTGCACGCCGCGGTTCGCTTGGCCGATGGCCGCGTGCTCGTCGCCGGCGGCACGAGCAGCTTGCTCGATGCAGTGTCGACGATCACCAACGTGCGCAACTCGACGGAGGTCTACAACCCGGCGACTGGCACGTGGAGCGTCACGGCCAACCTCGGCGGCTTCCGCATGCTGCCGTCGCTGAGCCTGCTGCCGAACGGCCGCGTGCTCGCTGCGGGCGGCCTCGAAGTCTCGTTCTTGTTTGGCATCCCGTTGAGCGCCGGCACAACGGCCTCTTGCCAGACCTACAACCCGGCGACCAACTCGTGGGCCGCCGCGGCCGCGATGCCCGGCGCGCGCACGGGCCACCAGTTCAACCAAATCACGTTGCAGAACGGCCGCGTGCTGATGACGGGCGGCATGTCGGTGTCGGTCAACATCACGACGCAAGTGATCACGACGACGCCGCTCACCAACGCGTGCTACTACGACCAGCCGACCAACACGTGGACCTCGTCGACGATGGCGACGGCGCGTTCGCTGCACTCGGCTACGCGACTCGCCGACGGGCGCGTCGTGGTCTGCGGCGGAGCCCAGGGCTCGCTGACGCTGCCGGTCGCGGTCGATGGCGTCGAGGTCTACAGCCCAACCACGAACGGCTGGGCCTCGCTCGCTGCACTGCCGACCCCGCGCATGGCACATGCCAGCGCATTGCTGCCCGACGGCACGATTGTGCTGCTCGGCGGCCAAGACGCCGTGGGCACGACGGCAGCGATTGCGCTACTGCGCTTGTGATCCACATCGGGTTTGCTGTGGCACGGGTTGCGGCTGCTCGCTAGAACGGTCCGCCAACTTCCGTCAACCCAACCAGTAGCGGTTCCCCTGGCTATCGAGCCCACGATCCTTTCCCCGTCGAGCATCGACCTTCGCAAGCTCGATGACGATGCCGTGCGGGCCACGCAGCGCCTCGACCAACGCGGTTTCGAGGCGTATTTGGTTGGCGGCTGTGTCCGCGACCTCCTGCTCGGACTCCGCCCCAAGGACTACGACATCGCGACGGAAGCGCGGCCCCAGCAGGTCAAGCGCACGTTCCCGCGCAACAGCCGCATCATCGGCCGTCGCTTCAAGCTCGCGCACCTGCACTTCCACGGCAACACGAAGATCCTCGAGGTCTCGACGTTCCGCCGCACGCCTCAGGCCGAGAACCAGGACAGCGCCGAGGCAGACCTGCTGATCCGCCACGACAACGAGTTCGGCACCGCAGAAGAAGACGCGCTCCGCCGCGACTTCACGGTCAACGCGCTGTTCCTCGACGTCGGCCGCAACTGCATCCTCGACTACACCAACGGTCTCGAGGATCTCTACAACCGCACCATTCGCACGATCGGCGATCCGCGCGTGCGCTTCCGCGAGGACCCGGTTCGCATCCTGCGCGCCGCGAAGTTCGCTGGCCGGCTCAGCTTCCATGTCGAGCCCGAGACGTTGGCAGCGATGGCTGAAGTTGCGCCAGACCTCGTCCGCGCAGCGCCGCCGCGCGTGCTCGAAGAGATCCTCCGCCTGCTGCGCAGCGGCCACGCGCTCGACAGCTTCCAGCTGCTCCGCGATGTCGGCGCGCTGAAGCACCTGCTGCCCGTCGTCGCGAAGTTCTTGCAGGAAGCAGCGCACCAAGAGCGCGTGCAGTTCTGGCGCATCCTCGAGGCCTTGGACCACCGGGTCGCCGAGGGCCAGAAGGTCGGCGCGCAACTGCCGCAGAACGGATTGCTCCTCGGCGTGCTGATGCTGCCCGCGGTGCTCGCGCGCTGCGCACAACAGCCGCACAAGAGCCCGAGCACGGTCGCGGAAGAAGTGCTCGGCCCGCTCTGCGCGCAACTGCGGTTGCCGCGGCGCGACACGGGATGCGTGAAGCGCATCTGCGGCGTCGCGCATCGCTTCTACCAGTTCGACGACCCGCACGGATTCAAGGTCGCGGCATTCGCGACGAGCCCCTACTTCGAAGAAGCGCTGCAACTGTTCGAGTTGCGCGTCGAGGCATCTGGCACGGCAACCCACTTGCTGCACCAGTGGCACGCGGCCGCAGAACACGCACTCGGCCAGCGCCGCCACGGCGACTTCGGGCCGATGCACGAAGGCGAAGAGAGCGACGACTTTGACACGGGCTCGAGCGAAGCCTCCGCCGACGTCCCCGCCGGCGGGGACGGTCCCCGCGGCCAAGGCCAAAGCCACGGCGAAGACGAACGCGGCGGACGTCGTCGACGTCGCCGCCGTCGTCGCGGCGGCCAAGGTGGCCCGGAGTTCGATGCGCCTCGCGGCGGCACGGAACCGTTGGCGGCCGATGCCGACGATGGACCCCACGGCGACTTCGAGCAGCGCGAACGCGATGGCTCCGACGAATCGATCGGGGACGGAGCAGAAACCGACGGCAACGCATCGGAAGCACGCAAAGTCGAGGGCCAATCGGTTGGCGCAGACGATCGTGGCGAAGGTGGCCGACGCGGCCGTCGTCGTCGCCGTCGCGGCGGTCGCGACCGCGACGATCGCCAACCCCTCCCGCAGGGCACGCACGAAGGCGGCGCCGAAGGCTCACATCCTGACCAAGCGCACGCGCAGGTCGATGAGGGCGCGCACCAGCAATCGAGGCGGCACGACCAAAGGCGCAACCCACAAGGGTCGCAGCAGGCGCAGCAAGCGCGGCGCGAGCCTCGCCCGGAAGGCGGCCAACACGGTGGCGGACAGCAGGGCGGCGATCGCCAAGGCAAGAAGAACCGCCGCGACCGTCAGCGCGAGCGTCGCGGCCGCCGCGATGGCGCGCCTCGCGACGTTGATGTGGTGCCGCGCGGCGCAGACCGCCGTGGCAAGGTCGATGTGATCGAGCCGACGCAACTCGACCTAACCGCATTCGACATCGAACTCGATCCCAAGCGCGTGCCGACGTTCGGCTCGATCGTCGAAGGCAAGGACCGGCCCAAGCGCAAGCCGCCGCGGATGCCCGACCAGGGCCGCGATGACTACCGCCCGCCGCCCCCGCCAGGCCAAGACGACGACCCGATCAACGCCCCGCCGCCGCCGGTCGACGACACACCGTCGGGCGGCGACACGTTCGGCGATTGGTGAGCTAGGCCATAAGGGCCGCACGATGACCCGGACGAAGATCACGACCGCTGGCTTGCGCGAGATGAAGGCGCAGCGCGAGCGCATCACGACGCTCACTGCCTACGACCATCTGTTCGCGCAGTTGCTCGACGAGGCCGGTATCGACGTGATCCTCGTCGGAGATTCGGTCGGCACCGTGATGCAGGGCCGCGCGGCGACCGTCTCAGTGACGATGGACCAGATGGTCTACCACACCGAGTTGGTCAGTCGCGGATGCAAGCGCGCGCTCGTGGTCGGCGACATGCCGTTCTTGAGCTACCAAGTGAGCGTCGAGGACGCGATGCGCAACGCTGGTCGCTTGCTCAAGGAAGGCGGCGCCGAGTCTGTGAAGCTCGAAGGCGGCGTGTCGATGGCCCCCACGGTCGCACGACTCGTCGACGCCGGTATTCCGGTGATGGGCCACATCGGCCTCACGCCGCAGAGCATCCACCAGTTCGGCAGCTACAAGGCGCGCGGGCAGGACGACGCCGAACGGAAGAAGATCCTCGAGGACGCGCGCGCGCTCGAACAAGCGGGCGCATTCGCGATCGTCGTCGAGAAGGTTCCTGCGGCGCTCGGCAAGGAGATCACCGAGTTGGTTTCCGTGCCCGTGATCGGCATCGGCGCCGGCCCCGACTGCGATGGGCAAGTGCTCGTCACGCACGACATGCTCGGCCTGTTCACGCGGTTCCGCCCTCGCTTCGTGCGACGCTACGCCGAACTCGGCCGACTGATCCAGAGCGCCGTGCAGAGCTACGCGCAGGATGTGCGCAGCGGCGGGTTCCCTGGGCCCGACGAGAGCTACTGAGGCACGCGCGATGCCGGCGGCACCACGCAAGCTGAAGGCGGACTTTCGATTGCGCATGCTGCGCATCGTGCCGTCGTTCATCGCCATGCTTTGGGTGGTCGGCGTCGCGCAGTTCCGCGGCTGGCCGATGGGCCCCATCGACTACGCCGCATTGTTCGCGTTGATGCTGGCGCTGCAAGCGATCCGCCGCCGCGCGCGGCCCAACGAGCGGCCCATCGACCTCGGCACGATCCAGAATCCCAACCTGATCGCGGCGGTTGTCGGCGCCATCGCGCTCGTGTTCGCGCTGCTGCTCGGCGGCTTGTTCGAGGCGTTTGCGATGCAAGGCGAACGCGTCGATGCGCCATGGTGGCTGCGCACGGTGTGGCACGGCGCGTGCGCATTTGCTTCGTCGTATTGCGGCTTCCTCGCGCGCATCGAAGCGCAGCGGATCCGCGACGCGCAGTAGCGCTCAGTCCTCGGCCAAGAGTTTCATGCGGCCTTGCGCGACGCCGATCTGCGCGCGCGCGCCGGTCCGCTCCTGCAACTGCGCTGCGTCGATGCGCCCGTCGATGCAGTCCTGCCACGCACGCAACGCAGTGAGCGCCTGCTTTCGGTCCTCGCGCACGAACTCGACGCGAATGCGGCGAACGCCCATGCGCAACAAACGAGGCAGCGCATCGGCCGCCTGCTGCGGCTCGTGATGGAACACGGTGTTGCGGCAGCCCACATCGACGATCACCGGATGTTGCTGCTGCAGATGGTCCTTCACCGCGATCTGGTGGCGCTCGCACGGCCTGCCGCACGAATGGAAGTCGCGCCCATTGCTGAGCAAGTGCGAGTAGAGGCAGTGCTCGGTGTGGAACGTCGGGATGCGGTGATGCACGACGACGGCGACGCGACCCTGCGGCGTCGCGTTGAGCAACGCCATCAACTGCGCTTCATCGAGGTCGAACGACGCGGTCACGGTGTCGAGCGACAGCGACAGCAGATGCATCGCCGTCAGCGAGTTGGTCACGTTGAGCGAGAAGTCGCCGTGCAACGCGAACTTCGCGCCATCGCGGCGCGCGCGCAGGAAGCGCTCCATCGCGCCGAAGTGGCGAACGAGCACGCCGTCTGGCGACAACCGCAGGATGCGTTCGTCGATCGGCTCCTCGCCGGGCTTGCCGATGCGCGGCGTCGCAACGACGACCGCCATGCCTTGGCTGCGCGCGCGATCGACGGCGCGACCGAGCCCGGTGAACTCCATCCAATCCAACTCGACCTCGCGCAGCCCCGCTTCGATCGCGGCTTCGAGTTGCTCCTCGCTGCGCAGCAACGGCACGAGCGTCGCCTGCTCGGGAACGGGCACGTCCGCGACCGCCTGCCGCAAACGTGCGCGCACCGACGGCAAGGCGGGCTCCTTTTGCAGCTTGCGCACCGCGCCACGTTCGATCTGCGGCAGCAAGTCCGCGACGAGCCGGCGACGCACGTCCTTCAGTTCGGATGGCGACGCATGCAGACCCGGAGCGAGTGCGCTGCAATCGAGGTCTTGGAGCGAGAACGGCGTGCCGCCAAACGAGCCGAGCTTGTCGCGCAACAACTCGACGTCGAGGCCGCGGCCGCGCGCCTGCTCCAACGCGACGGCCGTGCTCGCCTCCGCAGTCGCGTTGCCTACGCGCGCACGGCAGCGCAGCGGCTCGCCGAGCTTGCCCTCGACCGTGAGCGACACCGCCACGCGACCTTGCGGCTCGTCGCGTTGCAGCAACTTGTCTGCGAACGCGGAGAGCGCGTTGTCATTGGTCGCGAACACGCGATCGCCTGTGCGCACGAGCGCTAGGTCCGGGCCCGGCTGGCCAAAGCGAAGGCGCAATTCGCGGCCGCGCTCCTCCACCGCGAACACCGGGCCACCTGGCTCATCGCGCTCAGGCTTGCCTTGGTCGAACACGACGCCCATGCCGGCGCGCAATGCGAGTGGCGCAGCGGCCGCATTCGACGCGAGCGGCGAGCTGACTTCGCCCTGCGGCGAAGCGGGACGATGCTCGGTCGCGAGCGCGCCGGTCCACGGCCTGCCCGACTCATCGCGATCGACGAGCACACAGTCGCGTTCGACGCGCACGACGCGGCCGACGTAGACGCCGCGGTGTTTCGGAAAGCGCCCTTCGACGAGCGTCTGGTGGTCAGAGCCCGCGAGGAATCCGTCCGAGAAGCCGCGCGTGTAGCTCAGCGACATCGCGAGCAGATCGTCCGCGAGCTGCTTCTCCGCGGCCTTGCGGTCCGTGCCGCTCGTGATCGCATCGACCCAGCGTCGGTATCCACCCGTCGCGGTCGCGACGTACTGCGGACCCTTCTGGCGACCTTCAATCTTGAGGCCATGCACGCCGATGCGAACAAGGTCCGGGATCGCGCGCACGCCGGAGAGGTCCTTCGGCGACAGCAAGTAGCGCACGTCGCCGAGGTCCTTCTGCACGCCGTCGACGACGAGCGAGTAGGGCATGCGGCAACTCTGCGAGCACTGGCCGCGGTTGGCCGAACGTCCGCCCCACGCTTCGCTCGTCAGGCATTGCCCGCTCCACGACACGCAGAGGGCGCCGTGCACGAACACCTCGAGTTCCAAGTCCGTGCCCGCGGCGAAGCGCTCGATCTCTTGGACCGAGAGTTCGCGCGGCACGACGACGCGAGTCACAGAGAGGCGTTCCGCGAAGCGACACGCCTCGCCGTTCGCGATCGTCATCTGCGTGCTCGCGTGCAACTCGAAGTCGGGGCACACCTCGCGCGCGAGCAAGCACACCGCGGGGTCCTGCACGATCAACGCGTCGACCGAGCTAGCGGCGAGCGCGCGCAGGGCGCGTTCGCAGCGTTCGAGCTCGGGCTCGAACACCAGCGTGTTCATCGTGACGTAGGCGCGCGCGCCTGCGCGATGGATGCGCGCCACGGTCTCCGGCAACTCGTCGAACGCGAAGTTCGCGGCGCGCGCACGCGCGTTGAAGCCATCCTGCAAGCCGAAGTAGACGGCGTCGGCGCCGCTCTGCAGCGCGGCCACGAGCGAGTCGAGCGAGCCAGCCGGGGCGAGGACTTCAGGTTTCGTCGATTGGGCAGCCACGGCGGGCCGCGTAGTATTCCGCGCCCGCAGTCCCCCCGCAATGTCCGCCGATCCGACGCACGAATTGATCGCCATGCGCGCCGAGATCGACGCGCTCAATCTCGCGTTGCGCAACTTGCTGCAACAGCGGGCCCAAGTGTGCCGCCGCATTGCGCGCCACAAGAAACGGCACGGCCTGCCGCTGGTCGACCCGTCGCGCGAAGCCGACATGGTGATGCAGCTGTTGCGCGATTGCGGCGACGGCTTCTCCCCCGAGTCGCTCGCGCGCATTTTCGGCGCGCTACTCGACGAATCGCGTTCGATCGTGATCGACGAAGGAGCCGAGCGCTCAGACTGACGCCGCGCTCGCTCCAGGTGGAACCGGCCACACTTCGCGCAGGCACGCTCCGCTCGCCTCTTCCTTCTGGCGGTACATCAAGTGATCGACGCGCGACACGATCTCGTCTACCTGTGGCGGATCGCGCAACACGGTGAGGCAGCCGATGCTGCATGACGAGCCAAACTCCTGCTGCATCCACTCGCCGAGCAGTAGCAGGAGACGATCCATCACGACTTCCGCCCCAAGCGCATCCGCGCCGGGCAGCACCATGGCGAACTCGTCGCCGCCGAGTCGCGCCACGACGTCGACCTTGCGCACCGCCGTCAGCATCGTGCGTGCCACGCGCCGAAGCAGCGCGTCGCCGGCGGCATGACCGAGGCGATCGTTGACCTGCTTGAAGCGATCGACGTCGAGGTATGCCACCGAGAACGGCTGGCCGTAGCGCCGACACCGTTCGACTTCGCGCTCTAGATCGGCGAGGAACGAACGGCGGTTGGGCATCCCCGTGAGCGAGTCCGTGCGCGCGAGCGATCGTTCGAGAGCGAGCCGATCGCGCAGAGCGCTGATCAGCAGCGCGAACGACAAGAACACCAACAGCTCCATGACGACGTTCGCCACGAGCACCGGCAGCTCCAAGAGCGCGCCGCGGCGCGACTGCTGCACGAGTAGCCACGATCCCGCGCACAGCACCGCGGCAGCGACCGCGTAGATCCGCGGCAGGCGCCACGCCGCGAGCGCGATCGGCAGCAGATAGCCGAGCGTGAATGCGATGTCCGCCATGCTGCCCCAATCCGCGGCGGCAACCGCAGCGATCAGCGCCAGCACGATGGCTACCGAGACGGAGGGATTGCGACGTCCGATCCAGCGCAGCAGCGGTCCGTCACCAGCGGGTTCCATCGGCGGCGCATGCTAGCGCAGACCGATGCGCGCTTCCGCCGGCGTCTCTTCAACGCCGGAACGAAGCGTCGACGGCGGACGGCGTCGGCAACGGCATGCCGTCGCGGCCGATGTTCTTGCTGTCGAGCACCTGGAGCATGCGCACCATGCACGCGCGCAGCGACACGCCTGCGAGCACGTAGCGACTCGCGGTGCGGAACGACGCCTCGGTGACCTTGCGGTCCACCACCGTCTGGTCGAGCACGAGCGTGCGTTCGCCGGACGCGTCTGCTGGCCCATGCACGCGGAAGCGGATCGCCACCTCCGCAATCCCGCGGCCGCCCGAGATCTCCTCGAGCGCTCCTGTGCGGAACGCGATCAGGCTCGGCGTGATCACGATCTGGGCGTCCTTTGGCGACTCGCAGACCTCGTCGAAGATCTCAGAGTCCTCGATCTCGCGGCGGAGGATCTCATCCACCATCTCGGTGACCGGTCGCAGCCAACGCTCGTCGGTGTCGTAGAGGATCGGATACTTGACGTCGCCAGCCGGCGCTGCGGGCGTCGCCGTCTCCCGGGTGTCCTCAAGGGTCGCCACGAACACCTTCCGGTCGCCCGGCAGCTTGGTGACAAACTCCGAGAAGGCGTAGAGCTCGGAGTTCTTGGCGAGGTCTGGGACCGGGGTCGACTTGCACGCAGAAACGGCGAGCAACCCGAGCAACAACGCGGCGAGGCGGGGGGCGCACATGGCCCATGCCATCGGCAGGATCGCCAAGAGACTTGAGCCGATTGGCGATCTTCCAAGCGCTGCTTTCGCGAGATAGAACCGCTGCCCCACATGGTCGCCAATCCGCTCCGCGCACAGGCCTCCCTCAAGGTCGGAAAGCGCTCGTTCTCGTATTTCTCTCTCACCACTCTCGAGCGCCGCGGCCTCGGCCGCATGAGCTCGCTGCCATTCTCGATCCGCGTGCTCCTTGAGCAGGCGCTGCGCAACCTCGACGACTATGTCGTGACGGAAAAGGACGTGCGCAACATCGCGAACTTTGGCCCCGACACCGCGGGCAAGGTCGAGATCCCGTTCTTGCCAGGCCGCGTCGTGCTGCAGGACTTCACCGGCGTGCCATGCGTCGTCGACCTCGCGGCGATGCGCGCAGCGATGAAGCGCCTTGGCGGCGATCCAAAGAAGATCAATCCGCTCGTGCCGTGCGATCTCGTCATCGACCACTCGGTGCAAGTGGACGCATTCGCGAGCAAGAAGGCCGAAGGCGAGAACCTCAAGCTCGAGTTCGAACGCAACGAGGAGCGCTACGAGTTCTTGAAGTGGGGCCAGCAGTCGCTGACCAACTTCCGCGCCGTGCCGCCCGGCATGGGCATCGTGCATCAGGTCAACCTCGAGTATCTCGCGAGCGTCGTGCTCACGAAGAAGTCGGGCAAGGACATGGTCGTCTACCCCGATAGCGTCGTCGGCACGGACAGCCACACGACGATGATCAACGGACTCGGCGTGCTCGGCTGGGGCGTCGGCGGCATCGAGGCAGAGGCCGTGATGCTCGGCCAGCCCACCTACATGCTGCTGCCCGAAGTGGTCGGCATGGAACTCACCGGCCAGCTGCCGGAAGGCGCCACTGCGACGGACCTCGTGCTCACGATCACGCAAGCGCTGCGCAAGCACGGCGTCGTCGGCAAGTTCGTCGAGTTCTTCGGCTCGGGCGCACTGCAGATGTCGCTCGCCGACCGCGCGACGATCGCGAACATGGCGCCCGAGTACGGCGCGACGATGGGGTTCTTCCCCGTCGACGAGAAGGCTTGCGAGTTCCTCGCGAACACGGGCCGCGACGGCAAGACGGTCGACCTCGTACGCGCCTACTACAAGGCGCAAGGCATGCTGTGGTCGGCGAAGTCGGAGAAGCCGAAATACTCTTCCGAACTGAAGCTCGACCTTTCGACCATCGTGCCGAGCCTCGCCGGCCCGAAGCGCCCGCAGGACCGCGTGGCGCTCGCCGACATGCAGAAGGACTTCCGCGCAGCGTTGAGCAAGGACGTGAAGTCGCGCGGCTTTGCACTGCAAGGCGAGCAACTGTGCGACCAAGCCATCGTGAAGGACGACAGCAATTCGACGCTGCAGCACGGCTCGGTCGTCATCGCGGCGATCACGTCGTGCACCAACACGAGCAACCCGTCGGTGATGCTCGGCGCCGGCATCCTCGCAAAGAAGGCGGCGGACAAGGGCCTTGTGCGCAAGCCGTGGGTCAAGACGTCGCTCGCGCCAGGCTCGCGCGTCGTCACCGACTACCTCACGAAGGCAGGCCTGCTGCCGTCGCTCGAGAAGGTCGGCTTCCACGTCGTCGGCTATGGCTGCACCACGTGCATCGGCAACAGCGGCCCGCTGCCGCAACCGGTCGCCGAAGCCGTGCGCGAGAAGAACCTGGTCGCCGCAGCCGTGCTGTCCGGCAACCGCAACTTCGAAGGCCGCGTCAATCCTGACGTGAAGGCCAACTACCTCGCGTCGCCGCCGCTCGTTGTCGCTTACGCAATCGCAGGCCGCGTCGATGTCGACTTCGCCAGCGAGCCGATCGGCCAAGGCAAGGATGGCAAGCCGGTCTTCTTGAAGGACATCTGGCCAACCCAGAAGGAGATCGCAGACGCGCAAAAGCGCAGCATGTCGCCGAAGGCATTCCGCAGCGTCTACAGCACGGTCGACAAGGGCCCAGCACAGTGGCGCAAGATCAAGGCGAAGAAGAGCGACCTGTTCGCGTTCGCGAAGGACAGCACCTACGTGCAGGAGCCGCCGTTCTTCCTCAACCTGTCGCGCGACGTTCGCACGATCGGCGGCATCGAAGGCGCGCGTTGCCTGTTGCTGCTCGGTGACTCGGTCACGACCGACCACATCTCGCCTGCCGGCAACATCAAGAAGGACAGCCCTGCTGGCCGCTTCCTGATCGAGAACGGCGTGCAGCCTGTCGACTTCAACAGCTACGGCGCGCGCCGCGGCAACGACCGCGTGATGACGCGCGGCACGTTCGCCAACATTCGGCTGCGCAACTTGATGTGCGACCAGGAAGGCGGCTGGTCGAAGCACCTGCCGTCCGGCGACGTGCTCGCCGTCTACGACGCGGCGATGCGCTACCAAGAGACGAACACGGCGCTGTGCGTGATCGCGGGCAAGGAGTACGGCACGGGCAGCTCGCGCGACTGGGCTGCGAAGGGCACGTTCTTGCTCGGCGTCAAGTTCGTGCTCGCGGAGAGCTACGAGCGCATCCACCGCAGCAACCTCGTCGGCATGGGCGTGCTGCCCCTGCAGTTCGAAGATGGCCAGAACGCGCAGTCGCTCGGCATCACGGGCCACGAAGAGTTCTCGATCGCAATCGACGACTCGATTCGTCCGGGCCAGAAGGTCGACGTCGTGCTGAAGGACCCGAAGACGGGCGACAGCCGCACGATCACGACCGTGTGCCGCATCGACACGCCAGTCGAGGTCGACTACTACCGCAACGGCGGCATCCTGCAGACGGTGCTGAAGAAGCTGCTCGATGAGGGCGAGAAGGTCGCGGCGAAGGCTCCGAAGGCGGCGGCGAAGAAGGCGCCGAAGAAGGCGGCGAAGCCGGCGGCTAAGAAGGCAGCGCCGGCCGCGAAGGCAAAGGCCGCAAAGGCAAAGCCGGTCGCGAAGAAGGCTGCTAAGGCGACTGCGAAGAAGCCTGCGGCCACGAAGAAGGCAGCTCCTGCGAAGGCCGCGAAGAAGGCCGGCAAGAAGCGCTGAGCCGCCTGCGGGCTCGCGCGCTCAGCGCGGGCCCGCCACCGCGATCGCGTCGATCGCGCGCTGCGGCTCTTGGTCCCCATCGCCGGGGACCGACTCATAGGCCGCGACGATCTCCTCGATGCCGTCGCCATCGAGGTCCGCCGCGACGAGCCGCACGAGGCTCCACTGCGACGGATCGCGCAGCTTGGCCGATCCCTTCTCCGCGCCATCGCCGAGCAAGCGAGCTTGCCGTTGGTCGATCGCGCCCGACAGCAGCGAGAAGATGCGCTCGAGGTCGAACACGGGATCGGGATCCTCGAACAAGAGTCGCCGCAGCATCCTCTTGCCCTCCGCCGACGCGAGTTCAGGCGCAGCCGTTCCCGCCGCGAACACCTGCAACTGCGTGCCATCGGCATTCGCCATCGCGACGTCGCGCGAGCCAACCTTCGTGAATGCGCCGCGCGCCGCAGGCCGCGCCTTCTGCACGATGTCGGTGAAGCGCTGCACGATCTCTTCTTGCTTGCTCAGCAACGACAACAGCGGCGGGATGCGCAACGTCACGGTGCGCCGCCACTGCGGCAGCGACTCAAAGCCATCCTTCGCGCTGCGATAGCCGACCGCGCGCACGTCGATGTCGATCGACTTGACGAGTCCGAGCAGCAGCGCGCCAACGCTGGGC
This sequence comes from Planctomycetota bacterium, assembly GCA_041168165.1. Lineage (GTDB taxonomy): Bacteria > Planctomycetota > UBA1135 > UBA1135 > UBA2386 > SXPK01. The sequence goes on from JBEELK010000210.1 coordinate 21,462, forward strand.
AGTTGCACTTGGAACGCGAGCAAGTCCGATCGCTTGTCCTCGTCGAGATCGAGGAGCAGCATGCCCGTCACGTCGTCCGCGACCGCTTGCGTGCGCGCCTTCTCGAACTGCGGGCCATCCTTCGTCGCGAGGAACGTCCACACCTTGCGGCGGTGCGCGATCACGAAATCCGGGATGCCGTCGCCATCGACGTCGCCGCGTTGGATCTGCTGGTCGTCGCCGATCACCGCCGTCGAACCGAGCGCGACCTCGGCCTTCTGCGTGCTGTCTTCGAACTGCGCGAGATCGACCTCGATGCGGCGCGAGAACAGGCCGTCCTCCCCCTGCATGCGGAACGCGCGCTTCTTGCCATCGCGCGTCAGCAGGTCCTTCTTGCCATCGCCGTTGAGGTCTTCGGTCTCGATCGCCGGCACAACGACGGAGCCTTCGTGCTCTTCGTCGAGCTCCGGGCCGCCGCGTTGCGCATTGGCTCCGACCGGCAACAAGAGGTCCTCCATGCGAACGAACTCCGGCACGGCGCCGGCAGCGCGTTGCACGAACGGCGTGCATCCCTGGCGCGTCGGCACGACGAGGTCGAGCAATCCATCGCCGTTGCAGTCCTGCACGAACGGGCTCCACTGCGGGAATCCGGTGCGCAGCGAGCAACGCGCGTTGCGCGACAGCAACACGGGATCCGGGCTCTTCTCGCCGCTCGCCGCAAACACGTAGACGAACGCGCCGCGCAGGTCGGCGACGATGACTTCTTCGCCCTTCGCCGACGTCACGTCGCGGCATGCGACGAGCGCGTGCGACGGATCGCGCAGTTGGAGTTCGCCATCGAGCGACAACAACGAAGCGCCGGACCCATCCGCCGAGCGCGTCATGCGCCATCGCTGCATGCGGCCAGAACGGAACAGCACGAGCAACTCGCGCGCGCCATCGCCGTCGGTGTCGGCGAGTTGCTCCGCGACGATCTCGTTCGACGGGCCAATCGAGCCAAACGCCTCAACCTGCGCGCGGGCAGCAGATGCCGCAACCGAGCTCGCAGCCGCGGCCAACAGGAGCCAACGCACGTTCATCGCCACCTCACGCATTGGATCTCTCGTTCGCTGACGACGATCACTTCGCCGGCATCCGCGCTCGGCGACAACGCAGTCGCGCCATCCGCAACCGGCACGCGGAACGCTGCGTCCGACAACGCGAGCTTGCGGCCCGACACGACAAGCGGACGCATCGTGATGAAGTCGCCATCGTGCAACAGCAGCGAGCCCGGCCCGCCGCGGCCCTCCAACAACCGCACGAACGCGCCGCCGCCGCGCCGACGCTTGACTGGCAACTGCAGCGTCTCGGTCAGCAACGCTGGCGTGACGAACCTCCGCCCATCGCCGCGGAACACGTTGCACTGCACTTCGAGCGATGCGTTGTCGCCCGCAATGCCCGAAAGCAAATCGGTGCGCAGCGTGACCGCGAGCAAGTCCGTCATGCCGTCGCCATTGGCGTCGGCGAGCTGTGGCGGGCCCGCGAGCGTCGACAGACGGAGGCGGCTCGGTTGCGCGGTCGCAAACGGATCGGCGCCGTCGCCATGCAGCGCGACGTCGATGCGCGTCTCGAGCGCGCCATCGCGCGTCGCGGACGTCGTCAGCAACAAGTCCGGGCGCGGGTCCGAATCGAGCCGCTGCAGTTGCACGTCGAACGCAGGATCAACGAGCGGCAAGCGATCCTCAGGCAATGGCAACGCGATGCGCGAAGGCTCGTCCGCGAATACGCCTTCTTCACGTTGCCGCCACCACCACAACGCGCCGTTGCGCACGGCGCAGCCATCGAGCCTGCCATCGCCATCGAGATCGACGATGCGCACGACGGCGCTGCGCGTGCGCACCGACACGAGGGGCCCGCGTTCGCGCGAGTCGGAGTCGCTCTCGTCTTCGTCACGAAACTCGAACTGGAACCCGCTGCGGCCGCCGCGCGCGCTCACGCCCTTGTTGGCCCCGCGGCTCAACTCCGCCGGACTGCGCCACGGCGGCAAGCGCCACTCCGCGCCAATCGAGAACTGCGCCTCGCCCTCGCCCTTCTGCTGCAGCACGACGCGCGCGCCATCGGGCTCAGGCAACACGAGGTCCAGGTCGCCATCGCCATCCAGGTCGCGCGTCCACGGCTCCAACGGGATGCAGTCACTCAACGGAGCCACGGGCCACACGATCCGATGCGAGAACAACGGCTGATACTCGACCGCGCCGTCGGCGCTTTGCGCCAGCAACGCTGCGCGTTCGCTCGTGAACAGCAGGATCTGCTTCTGCGCGCGCGGCGCGTTGCCGAGGAACGCGAACGCGACGACATCCTTCTCCAGCTTGACGATGCGCGGCTCGCCGCCGAACTGCGGCGCTTGGTCGCGACGTTGCCAGATGCGCAGTTCGCGGCGCCCTTCGGATGCCACCACAGCGACGAGGTCGTCTCGCCCATCGGCATCGACGTCGATGCGCTCGACGCGAGAGAGCCGCATCGGCTTCTCCAACTGCACCGATTCGACCGCGGGCTCCTGCGCAACGAGGCATCCCGTCGCGCACAACCAACCGAACGCGAACTTCACGAGCCGCCCTCCACCAAGCGATCGCTATCGCCGCCGCCAAACGAGATCAGCCAGAACACGCGCATGTCCCATGCGGCCTTGGTGCTGCGGCCCGAGAACAAGCCAAGCAAGCACGACCACTCCGTCACGCCGCGACGATGCCCGTAGCGATAAAGCAGCGGCACGAGCACGGACTGCGTCCCGGACTCTCGCTGCGACAACGGCGCTTCGACTTCGTTGCGCGCGCCGTCGCGCACATAGACGAGCTTGATGGCGTCGCGATCCTTGTTGCGCAGCGCTTGCAGCAAGTCCTGCGGATGCGCGATCGCGCGGCCATCGGCTTCGACGACCATGTCCAAGAAGCGCAGCCCGGCCTGACGCCACGGGCTCCTGCGCGAAAGCCCAACGAGAACGGCGCCCGCGCCTGGCGCGAGCCCAGCAGCGCGCGCTTCGACTTCGGTCGCGGTGCGAACGACGACGCCGACGCGGTCTTGTTCGGAGAAGGTCTCGGTCGCAGTCCTCGGCGCTGGCCGCACGCGCACAGCGAGCATCAGCGACGCGCGGCACTCGCGCCCTGCGCGGTCGACGAGCACGTCGATGCGCGTGCCCGCAGCGTGCTGCAGTTCGACGTTGCGCCAATCGCTCGTTCGCGCGATCGCGATCGGAGCGCCACCGTCGATGCGCGCCTCGATGAGCAAGTCGTCGGGCAACAACCCAGCAGCCATCGCTGGCGAGTTCTCGATCACTTGCGCGATGCGCACTTGCCCTTCGTCCTCCAGCTTCGCATCGAGCGTGTCGCGAGAGTCCTCGACGATGAGGCCCGAGAACGCGCCCATCGGCAACGCTTGACGCGCCGCCTCGTCCTCGGGTTCGCGCGACAGGTCGAGCGGCTGCTCCATGTCCGACAGCGCAGGCGGATCCTGCGGCAACGGCGTCGACGAACACGCTGCGAACGACAACGCCACCGCGACGAACAGAGCGGCGGCGCGGACACGACGAACAGAATCGTTCATGGGATGCGAAGGCGAGCGATGGCGATCAGGGACAGTGCGCACGAGACGGCGATCCACAGCGCTGGGCACGAGAACGCAGTCGCCTCGTAGACCCAGTTGGCGTCGGCGGCGCCGCGCGCGAGCGAGGCGAGCCAACTGAGCGCCGAGTCGTCGCGGAGCGGCGTCGGCAGATGGCTCGTCAACAAGTAGGGCCGCGTCGCTGGCCAGAATGAGTGCACGAGTTCTGGGCCGAGCAGCAGCACGAGCGACAGCGCGAGCGCGCGCGACGGACGCGGCGTTAAGCACGACGCGCACAGGGCCAACGATGAGACCGCGAGCAACGATGGCAGCGTCGCGAGCAGCGCTTCGCCCATCGCGGGCGCGACATCGGCCGCATACGCCAGTGTCTGGCGGTCGCCGTTGCGCGTAACTTCTTCGAGGTCGTTCCAGCCGAACATCGCAATCGCGCACGAGCCCGACGCGACGATCACGAACGAGAACCCTGCGATCGCCGTTGCGAACAACGCGAACAGTTTGCCGAACAACGCATCGCAACGTTGCACCGAGCGGCTCAGCGTGTTGCGCAACGTGTCGCGCTGCAGGTCCGCCGCGAGCGATTGGCTGCCGAGCCATGCGAGGCACAGCGCGAGCGCAGGAACTGCGCCGGTCATCGCCTCGGCGAACATGCGGTGCCCGCTGCCGGCATCGGCGCTGAACAGTTCCTTGCTCGCGACGCGCGCTTGCGACGAGGCGACGCGTTCCACGTAACTCCATGCGCGAAGCGCAGCGAGGATCACGGGGACCGCTAGCAGCGCTGCGACCTTGCGTCGCAGCAGCATCGTGCGCACTTCATGCCCAAGCGCGCGAAGCAGAGGAGCGCGCACGCGCTCTGGCGCGCGGCTTGGCAACGCAGTTGCGATCTCCGCGACTGCAACAACCGGCTCGTTCGCCTTCGTCGCGCGGAGATAGATCGACTCCAGCGACACCGGCTCGGGATAGAACGCCGAAAGCGTGCCGTCCTTCGCGAGTTCGCGCGCGACGTCGCCAGCGGCGCGTTCGCCGAGGCTGACGAGCAGCCGCTCGCCCTCGCGCTGCGGCGCGAGCCCCATCAACGCGAGCCGCTGCGCCATCGCGTCGATCGACGCGCCCTCGACGCTCTCGACGATGGTCCGCGATGCGATGCGCTTCTTGAGCGCGTCCAGGCTTCCTTCGAGGACCATCGCGCCGTCGCGCATCACGCCGATGCGCGTACACAGCCCATCGAGCTCTTGCAGTTGATGGCTCGACACGAGCACGCCGCAGCCCTGCTCGCGAGATAGGCGCAACAGCAGCGCGCGCATGTCGGCGACGCCTTCGGGATCCAGCCCGTTGATCGGCTCATCGAGCAACAACAGGCGCGGCGACCCGAGCAAGCTCTGCGCGATGCCGAGCCGTTGGCGCATGCCGAGCGAGAACGAGCCCGCTGGCCGATCCGCGTCGCGCTGCAGCGAGACCAGTTCCAGCACGCGATCGGCATCGCAACGCGCGGCTCTCTTGTCCATGCCCGCGAGTTGCGCGAGCAACGCGAGGTTGTCGCGCGCCGACACTTCGGGATGGAAGCCAGGCCGCTCGATCAACGCGCCGATGCGCGCGCGCGCCTCGCGCGGATACCGCCTCGCGTCGATGCCATCGACGACGATCGTGCCCGCGCGCGCGCGCAGCAGCTGCAGGCACAGGCGCATCACGGTCGTCTTGCCCGCGCCGTTGTGGCCGAGGAACCCGTAGCAGTCGCCTTCGTGCACGGTCAGCGACACGTCGCGAACGGTCGCCTTCTTGCCGTAGCCGAAGGTGAGCCCGCGCACGGCGAGCAACGGGCCTCGATCCGACATCCGTCAGCTCCTTACTGGCGTGCTGCCGCCGCCGAGCGTCGGCTCCCACGCGCGGCCGGTGATCAGGCGAGCGCCGCGCGCGAACGCGAAGTACTGCCACGCCCAACCCACCATGCAGACGATGCGATTGCGGTAGCCGATGAGGTAGGCGATGTGGATCAACCACCACATCCACCACGCCAGGAAGCCCGTCGCCTCGATCTTGCCAAGGCGACCCACCGCCGCCGCGCGGCCGATCGTCGCGAGCGAGCCCTTATCGCGGTAGCGGAACGGCAGCGTCGTTTCGCCGCGCAGGCGGCGCTCGAGGTTCTTCGCGGCCCAGCGACCCGACTGGATTGCGGCAGGCGCCACGCCGGGCACCGGCTTGCCATCGAGCTGCAAGCTCATGAGGTCGCCGGTCACGAACACATTGGGATGCCCTTCGATCGACAGATCGGGCTTCACAACGACGCGACCCGCGCGGTCCGTCTCCGAGCCCAGCGTCTTGCCGAGCGGCGATGCGGCAACGCCGGCCGCCCACAACACGACGCGCGCGGAGATGCGTTCGTCGCCGACTTGCACGCCGTCCTTGTCGATCAAGGTCACGCGCGCGTTGGTGCGCACCTCGACGCCCATGTGCACGAGCGCTTCCATCGCCTTCTGCGACAAGCGCGGCGAGTATGGCGGCAGCACGCGGTCGCTGCCTTCGACGAGCACCACGCGCAAGCTGCGCGGATCGAACGTGCGGAAGTCCTTCGCGACGGTCTCGCGCCCGATCTCCATGAGCGCACCCGCGAGCTCGACGCCTGTCGGACCGGCGCCCACGACGACGAACGTGAGCAGCTTCTTGACCTTCTCGGGATCGTGCTCGCGCTCCGCTGCCTCGTATGCCGACAGCACGCGACGGCGCACTTCGAGCGCGTCTTCAACGGTCTTGAGTCCAGGCGCCCACGGCTCCCACTCGTCCTTGCCGAAGTAGCTGTGCGTTGCGCCGGTCGCGAGGATCAGCTGATCGAACGGCAACTCGTCGCCGTCTTGCAGCACAACGCGCTGGTGCGCGAGGTCGATGCGATCCACGCGCGCGAGGATCGTGCGCGCGTTCGGTTGCTTGCGCAGCACGCTGCGGATCGGAAACGCGATGTCGCCCGGATTGAGCGCCGCGGTCGCGACCTGATAGAGCAGCGGCTGGAACAGGTGGTGATTGCGCCGATCGATCAGCGTGATCTCGCACTTCGCGTTCTTGAGCGCGCGCGCGGCCGACAGGCCTGCGAAGCCGCCGCCGATGATCACGACTTTGGGCATCGCAGTCGGCGACGGTTGGAGAGTGGATGTCATTGGAGAAGAGTCTTCAGTTGCTGCGCTCGCGCGGACTGCGCTGCGCTGCCTGACAACGCGATTGCGCACCAGAGGCGCGCAGCGCGCCAATCCGCAGCTGCATAGGCCAAAAAGCCGAGTTCGGCCGCCTCATCGGCCCGCACCGAATCTGGCTCAAGCAAGAACGCAGCGACCCTGGGGAACGTGACGCCCTGTGCAGAAACCATGCGTAGCGTTACGCCCGTGGAATCTTGCGACAGCACGCGCGACGGCTGCGCGTCGAGCGAGGAACGCACGAGTCGCCCCTTGAGCGAGAACTCCGATGCGAGAACTGGCGCGGGCTCGCGCACGTCGCCGATCAGCGCAGGCCATCCGAGTGCATCCGTGCGCGCGCGCAGCATCGACGCGCAGCGTTCGTCCTGCGCGACGCCACTGCGCTCCATCGCGGCGATCGCCGGATGAAACGAACCCCGTTGCACACAGCTCACGATCTGCTCGACGCGCTCTGCGATGTCGCGATCGCGCGCATCGCGCGCGCCGCGTCGATCCGCATCGGCGACGCGCACGGTTTCGGCCGCCTTGGTCTCTGCCGCGGCCGCTTGCACGACCGTCTCGATGCGTTCGCCCGTTCGCGGAGGCGTCACAGAATCCGCGGGCAAGGCTTCGGCGCCTTCGCTGCTCCACAGCCCCATACCGCGACCGCAAAACGCGAGGCTCACGCCCGCGCCAAGCACGAGCAGGAGGCGTAGCGGAACAAGTCGGAGGAGCGGCATCGCGGCGATTGTGGCGGAGAGCAGCCGACGCGGCTACAGCGCGCAGGCTGCGAGCGCATCGGCGCCGCGGAGCCCTGCCCACTGCGCCGCCGTCTGCTCGAGCCGCAGCACGCTGTCTTCTTGCACGAACTGCCGCAGTTCGTCGCGCGGCACCCAGCGCAAGGCCTTCGATTCCTCGGAGAGGACAAGCTCCTGGCCCGGCGCGCAGCGCAACAAGAAGCGGACGTCCCAGTGCAGGTGCTCGGGCTCGTCCTTGCGAGCCGGGATCGCGTGCACGTCGAGATCGAGCGGCATCAACTCGCCGCGCGGCGCCAACAGCTCAAATCGCTGCATGCCCGATTCTTCCTGCGCCTCGCGCAGCGCCGCGAACTGCACGAGCCCTTCACCGTCGACGTGGCCGCCGAGCTGCAGCCAGCGATCGAGCTTTCGATGATGCGTGAGCAAGCACGAGCCGGAGTCCGGAGACCAGATCCACGCCGAAGCCGTGATGTGGCCGGGCTCGCACGTTCGCAGAAGGCAGTCTTCGCGCGACGCGACGAACGCGAGGAATCGCTCGGCGATCGCGCGCGACTCCGAAGAACGCTGCGCATAGCGCTGCAGAAGGCTGGTCAGTTCTCGTCGGTGCATGCGAGGTCTCGCACAAGCGTGGGATAGTCGATCTTGCCGTTCTGCGTGTGCGGCAACTGCGGCAGCACATGGACTCTCGACGGCAGCATGTAGGCGGGCAAACGCGCGCGGCATTGGCGCAAGATGCGTTGCGGCAGTTCGCGATCGGCGGGATCGCCGCTGACCGCCACGACGATGCGATGTCCCGACGCGCCCGCGTCCTCGCCAAACACCGCCACTTCGCCGACGCCTGCGCAACCGACGATCGCCGCCGCAACCTCGTCGGGCGAGATGCGATGGCCTTGCGCCTTCAGCATGCGGTCATTGCGCGCGACGAAGTAGAGCAGCCCTTCGTCGTCTCGGCGCACAATGTCGCCGCTGTAGACGACGGTGCCCGCGATGCCGCGCGGATCGGGCCGAAAGCGCTGCGCGGTGACATCGGGGCGATTCCAGTAGCCGAGCGCCACGAGCGCGCCGGCGTGCACGAGTTCGCCTTGGCCCGCGCCGTCGATCACGTGTCCGGTCGACGGATCGACGAGCAGCAGTTCGACGGCGGGCAGCGCTTTGCCAAAGCTGTCGGGCCGATCGTCGATGCGCGCAGGCTCAAGGAACGCGCTGCGGAACGCCTCGGTCAGCCCATACATCGCGAACACCTGCACGTGCGGCCAATGCGAGCGAACTACGCGAAGGTCGTCGATGCCAAGGCGCCCGCCGCTGTTCGTGATGTAGCGCAACTGCGAGCCGTCGGAATCTGCGATCGCTGAGGACGAGAGCCCGCGCGCGCATTCGTGCCACAAGGACGGCACGCCCGCGAGCCCCGTCGGCTGCACCGTGCGCAGCAGCGACGCGAG
>JBEELK010000211.1:0-3940 GCA_041168165.1 Planctomycetota bacterium
GCCGCCATCGGGTCGACCGCAGCGTCGCCGATGCGCACGAGCACAGAACGCAGCGAATCGTCGAGCTCCGATGGCTCGGCGCCGAAGTTCTGGCAGATGCGATCGACAGCGGACGGTCCCACCGCCACGAGCAGTTCGGCGATGCGCGAACGCGCAGTCGTCTCGCGGTCCGGATCCCCGAGTGCGGATAGCAATGGCTCCAGCGCACGTTGACCAAACGAAGCCACGATGCGAAAAGCGGCGCCATGCGCTGGCTCGTGTTCGAGTGCGTCGAGCAACGCAGCGGTCAACGCCGGTGATGGACCACGGCGCGCGAGCAGCGCTTCCAGAGCACGCGGATGCTGCGCTCCGTCGATTGCGCGCAGCACGTCGACATCGCGTTCAAACATCGGCTCGGCGAGCAACACGTCGAGAACGAAGCTATCGGGCTTCGCTGCCTGCAAGAACCGCCGCAGCGCCAAGTCCTCCGCTTTGCCAATGCGATGAAGGATCTCGATCGGCGGGAAGCGTTCGAGCACCACCTGGAACTCGTCCATGTCGGCGAGCCCGAGGAAGTAGTCGATCAGGATCTTGCGCTGGCTTCGCTGCGCCGAGGAGAACAGCGAGCGCACATACGGCAACGCGCTGCGATCGAAGCCTTGAACGACGCGGCCGACGGTGTTGGTCAGCATGCCGCCATCGGGCAGGAGTCGATCGCTCTCCATCTGTTCTGCGGCGGCGAGCAACGCAGGAGTCGTCTCGGGCCCGAGCAAGCGCAGCAACTCCATCGCGCGATCCGCCGCGGCGCCGCGACCCGTTGCGCGCGAGAGCAGTTGAGGAACGGCGCGCGCGCCGAGTTCGAGCACGGCATGACGAGCCGCCTCGACGCTATGTGCATCCCCGTCGTCCGTCGCTTCGCGGCAAACGCGCCGAATGTGCGCTTCGTTGGCCTCGAGCGCATCGGCCAACCGATCAGGCGCTGGGACCGCAACGAACAGGTCTGGCTCCTGGATGCGCGCACTGCCCTCTGCGAGGCATGTGGCGCATGCGCCTTGGCCTGACGGCAGCGGCGCGTTGCAGCGCGAGCAGCAGAAGCGATGCGTTGGCAACAATGGCGCGATGCGCGGGATCCATGGGCCCTGTGCCGTCGGCGCGGGAGTGGTCGTTGCGAGGTTGCTCGCGGCGCTTCCCACGGCGACAACGGGCACGCCAGCCTGCAGCAACGCCTCCACCACCCGGGCTTCGCCACGTTCGATGGCGTCGATGCGCGCAGCAAGCAGCGGCACCGCAGGAAGTTCGGCGGCGAGCAGCTCCGCCTTGCGCAACAGAGCCTGCGCGCGCGCACGATCGCCGCGCCACAGCTGCTGCGCGCCAGCTTGGCAACACGCATGGGCCACGTCGTTGCGCAGCGATGCGAGTCGCTGCCGAGCGGCATCGTTGCTCACGCGCGCCCCATGACGCGAGGCGCTCGCGCGCAAGACGAGACGCTCGCCGACTTCGACGGCTGCTTGGAAGTCGCCCTGTTGCATTAAGCAGCGGAACCACAACTCCTGCGCATCCGCGTCCTGCGGCCGATCCTTCGCGACTTCCGCGGCGGCTGCTGCGGCTTCCGCGGGCTGGCCCGCGGCGAGCAGCGCCTTCGCGAGTTGCAGCCCGTTCTCCCCGCCACGGATCGCGAACGAATCACGCAAAAGCAGGTGCTCGGCGTGCGCCTTCTCCGGATGGCCACGCTGCAAGTGCACGTTGCCGAGCAAGAGGCGCGCGTAGTGGTTCTCGGGATCCGCTTGCAGCACGCGCAAGAGACGCGCCTCGGCGCCTTCGCTATCGCCATGCAGCGCCTGCTCGACGCCCAAGAACCAGTCGCGCAACAGCGCGCGGCTCTTGATGCGCTCTGAGAGACGCGAGAGTCGCCACCACGCGAGAACGAGCGCAGCGAACACGACGAGCGCAACGACCGTCTCCAAGAAGCCCGGGCTCCGCGCGAGGTCCCACAGCCAGGAGCTAGCCGTGGGCTCCGCGGCCGCGCCGATGGGCTGCGGCGCGGTGCCGGGGTCTTGGAAGAGTGCGCTGCCCAGCATCAGGGCTCAGCCAGCGCTCGCTTCGTGCTGCGCGGCGGCCGCCACGCGCGGGCGACTTGCGCCCGGCGCCACTGCGGCGCGCGGCGCATCGACGTTCCAACGATCGAGCGCGTGATCGACGAGCGTGTGCAGCAACTGAGGGATCGTCATGCCGGCAGTCTTTGCCGCCTTCGGCAGCAAGCTCTGCTCAGTCATGCCGGGGATCGTGTTCACTTCGAGCACGACCAGTCCTTCGGGCCCGCAGATCATGTCGGTCCGCGACATGCCATCGCAGCCGAGGGCTCGGTGGCAGGCGCGCGCGAGCTTCTGTGCTTCTGCGATGCGCTCTTGGCTCCAGCCGGGCGGCGGACAGATCTCGTCGCATGCGCCCTTCTCGTACTTCGCGCGTTCGTCGAAGTGATCCGAGAACAGCGGGTAGATGCCGATCGGCGGCAAGGCACGCAGAGCACCATCGCGGTTGCCGAGAACGGGCACCGTGATTTCCTCGCCCTTCACGAGCGCTTCCGCAAACCAGCGATCGAACGTGGGCCGCGCGGATGCGACAAACGCATCGAAGTCGCTGCGCGTTTCCACGCGCGCAATGCCGCGACTGCTGCCGCTGCACTCCGCCTTGCAGAACGCAGGCAAGCCCGTGGTCGCAACGAGGCGGTTCCACTCGGCGTCGGCATCCATGTTCTGCAGCGTCGCATCGGGCACGTAGGCCTTCGCGACGCGAATGCCCGAGTGCTCGAGGATCTGACGCGTGCGGTGCTTGTTCATCGCGAGCGCAGAGGACAAGCAGTCCGAACCAACGAATGGCACCGAGCTCAGTTCAAGCATGCCCTGCAAGCGACCATCCTCGCCGTATGGGCCATGCAGAACGGGAAACACCACGCGAACCTTGGCGACTTCCACGAGCCAATCGAGCGCGGTGCCAGGCCGCATCGGGCCGTGCGCCGTCGAGCGATCGCCGGGGTTCCACTCTTCGCCTTCCGCTAGCGGCCGACGATGCGGCCAGAAGCCGCCATCGCGGTCGAGGAAGCAAGGCCAGACGCGAAAGCGCTGCCGATCGAGGTGCTTGCACACCATGCGAGCGGACAGCAACGAGATGTCGTGTTCGGGCGAACGACCGCCGCCGAAGACCGCGATGTCCATACAGCCACCCTCCCAGGAGGCCGCGGGATCCTAACGCTCGCGCGCTGCGAGTCCTATCGCTTGGACGAGGCCCACAGCGCGCGGGTCGCGGCGGCTGCGCCGAGCAGGATCGCGTCGGACCCGCCCTGACTGCCGCAGAAACGCAGGTTGCGCGTGATCGCCTTCGAGCACTCGCGACGAACGAACGCCTCGATGCGGGTTCGCAGTTCGGGCCAAACATCGACGAGGCCGCCGCCAATCACCACGGCGCGCGGATTGAACAGCGTGCACGCGTTGGCCGTCGCAACGGCGGCCGCCAGCGCAGCGTCTTCGAACACCGCGAGCGCTGGTTCGCTGCCCGTTGCCTCCACCGCCTTGCGACTCCACATGCCGCCCTCGGGAGCGGGACCGAGCGCCTCGGACAAGCGCTCTTGGATCGCGCGGCCGCCGCAATAGGCCTCGAAGTGACCGAGCCCGCCGCACGGGCAACGGCGACCGCCGGGGATGTACATCGTGTGCCCGATTTCGCCAGCCGCGTTGTCGGCGCCTTCGTGCGGCATGCCCTGCACGATCACGCCGATGCCGATGCCGGTGCCGAAGAACAGGCACAGCAACGGGTCGGCTCCGACGGCTTCCCCTTGGATGAACTCGCCAAGGGCAGACGCCCGCCCATCGTTGAGCAGCGCGGCGCCGAGCCCAAAGCGCGCGCGCATGTGCTGCACCATCGGGAACGCATCGAGCGGCAGATTGGGCGCGATCTCGATCGTCTG
>JBEELK010000212.1:0-5761 GCA_041168165.1 Planctomycetota bacterium
GCGATCGCGACGAACTCAGCCGCGACGTTGCGGTTGCCAAACAAACTGACGGGCTCGTCCGAAGTGCCAATCCACAGCGGAACTCCGAGTCGCTGAAGGAGTCCGGCCAGCGACACGGCGATCAGCACGATCGCTGCGCAAAACGCGAGCTTGCCCTTGTCCGCAGTGGCGCCAAGTCGCCACAGCAGCAGCAATGCCAAAAGCCACAGGATGCGCAGCCACGCGTCGACGTTGGTGATGGACCCCAGCGCGATGGCGCTCGCGCCCGCTGTCCAAGCAACAAGGCCGAGCAGCCACGCGTCGCCGTGCGCCCGCGGTTGCAGTGTGCTCGGCTTCAGCAGCGCGACGGCACCGATCAGCAACAGCAGCGCGCCGCGGCGAGCTTGTTCGAAGTCGATCCAGTGCGGATCGAATGGCAGCGCGAGCAGCAACAGCAGCGCGATCGCGCTGCGCGTGCAGAAGGCGCTGCGAGCCTCGGTCATGCGGGCTTCTGCGACTCGAACTGGAGGATCGCGTCCACGTAGGGTTCGACGGCAAACGGCTCAAGATCGTCCACGCCTTCGCCGACGCCGAGGAACTTCACGGGCACCGGCAGCGCAGAGCGGATGCCAAACACCGCTCCGCCCTTCGCCGTGCCGTCCATCTTCGCGAGGATCAGGCCCGTCACCGGCGCGGACTTGCTGAACTCGCTGGCTTGCCGGATCGCGTTTTGGCCCGTCGTCGCGTCGAGCACGAGCAACGTCTCATGCGGCGCGGACGGCAGCACCTTCTTGACCACGCGAACGACCTTCTCGAGCTCGGTCATCAGGTTCTTCTGCGTGTGCAGTCGGCCTGCGGTATCGAGGATCAGGTAGTCGACTTGGCGCGCGACGGCTGCCGACACGGCGTCGAATGCGACCGCCGCCGGATCTGCGCCCGTGTGCTGCTTGATGATCGGGATGCCAAGGCGCTCCGCCCACATCGTGAGTTGCTCGACCGCGGCTGCGCGGAACGTGTCGCCGGCGCCGACCATGACCGAGTTGCCCTGCTGTTGTAGGTGTCGCGCGAGCTTTGCGATCGACGTCGTCTTGCCGGCACCGTTCACGCCGACGACGAGCACGACGGTCGGCTTCTGCGAGGAGCGAGCGATCGGCTGCGCCGCGCCGTCCAGCATCGCGATCAACTTCTTCTTCAGGTGCGCAGGTACTTGCGCGACCTCGGTGACCTCGCGGCGCTTCCACGCCTGCTTCAGGTCCTCGACGATCTGCGAGCCGACCGGGCCGAGGTCGGCTTGGTAGAGCACGTGCTCCAACTCGTCGAGGAAGTCCTCGTCGAGTTTGCGGCCGATCGAGAACAGCCGCGACAGGCCGGCGGTGAGGACTTCGCGCGTCTTCTTCAGCGCGCCCAGCAACTTGCCGAACACCATGCCCGCGATCAGGTGGCCTGCGTGGCCGAGGTGTCCGGTGCCGAGGAGCCGCGGGAGCCTTGCGCCGCGGCGCGCTCCTTCTCGAGGTCCATGCGCACGCGGTCGAGGATGCCGTTCACGAAGCCACCCGAGTTAGCCGTCGAGTACTTCTTGCCCAACTCGATCGCTTCGTTGATCGCAACCTTGGGCGGAACGTCGGCGCAGTGCGCCAGTTCGTAAACCGTCATGCGCAGGATGTTGCGATCGACGCTCGCCATACGCTTCAGGTCCCAGTTGCGAGTGACGGTCTTGAGCCGGTCATCGATCTCGTTGCGCAGCTTCAACGTGCCTTCCACGAGGCGCACGGCGAACGTGCGGATCTCTTCGTCGCCCTCTGCGGCCTCGTTGCACAGGCCAGTCAGGTCCGTGCCGAGCTCCTGCTCGTAGTTGGGGCCGCGAAGGTCGTACTGGAACAGCAGTTGGAGCGCGACTTCGCGTGCTTTCGTGCGGCGACGGACTGGTTGGGGCATGGCAAGGAGCGGCGCAGGGGGGAGCGCAGGTCTGAGGACTGTAGCAAGACTTCGCGATTGCTCAACGGGGGGGCTGCGCGCTTGCCGCTGCGTCTTGGATGCAGCGCTTCAAGTCCGCCATCTCCAACGCGGCCATCACGGCGTCATGTCCCTTGTTGCCGGCGTCTCCGCCCGCGCGCGCCAGCGCTTGCGCCATGTCTTCGCACGTGAGCACGCCGAACGCGATCGGCGTGTCGGTGTCGAGGCTCGCGCGCAGCACGCCATCAGTGGCGCCGCTGCACACGTAGTCGTAGTGGCTCGTCTCGCCACGGATCACTGCGCCGAGCGCAGCGACCGCATCGCATCGCAGTGTCTTCGCGAGCCACAGCGCCGCTTGCGGCAACTCGAATGCGCCGGGCACGTGGGCGACGTAGATGTCGGCGTCGGCGACGCCGCGTTCCTTGCACGCAAGCAGCGCGCCTTGCAGCAGGCGCTCGGTCACGACTTCGTTGAAGCGGGCGACGGCGATCCCGACCTTTCTGTGCTTGCCGTCTGGCTGTGCGCGCATGTCCGTTGGCATGGCGGACAACGTAGCGGAGCGCGGCCGTGTCTCCATCGCGGCGTTGCGTGCGTAGTCGTTCGACGAGCGCACGGCGGCGTTGGCGAGTCCCTCACGACATCATCGGGAACTTCGTCGCAAGCCGACTCGCGGCAGGTTCGCGTAGTTGCGATCCGCTGCGCCGTGTGCCAGAGTCCCGCGCCCCATGGGCGCTGACGTCTGGTTCTGGATTGCGTTGGTTGCGGCGGTCGCGCTGATGGCGCTCGCGCTCGCGTCTGGCCTGCAGCGAAAGCGCCGTGCGCACCTGATTGCTGGCCCTGCTTCGATGGCGAGCCTCGTCGTGGCGATCCTGTTGACCGAGAAACTGGCGCGCCTCTACGCATTCGACCCAGAGGTCCAGCGCATCCATCTGATCTTCGCCAAAGCGGGCGGCCTTCTCGCGATTCCGGTCGTGCTGACCGGGTTGCTGCTGTGGCGGAAGCCCGGGGCTCGGCGTGTGCACCGGTTGGCAGTCTGGATCTTCGTCGTGGCGACGCTGTTGGCGACGGCGACGGGAGTCTGGATGTTTTCGGGCGCCGTCCTGAAGCCGCAGTAGCGACCTGAGTCCTGCTCGGCGTTTCTGGGCGAGGTTCCGCCCCCCGCGCGCTCAAGGGAGTGCGCGAAACCGCCGATAGCACCGCGCATGACGCTGGTCCTGCGCGAGCCCGAGACGAATGTGCCGCTGCAGGGCGGCCTCGTCGTCGAGCCGACGGGAAACCCGCTGCGCGAGCCGGGCAATCCGCTGCGCGCGCCGGGAAACCCGCTGCGCGAGCCCGGGACGGCGGCGACAACCGCGGCTCCCTCGCCGCGCGCTCTTGCTCCCGAGGCACGGACAGAATCGCAGCCACAGCCGGCGCGCCGCTCCGTCGCGCAGCCGCGCGTGTCCGGTCGCCGCTGGGCGTTCGAGTTGATGATCGGCACGCTGCTGATGGCGGCGTTCCACCTGTTCGTCGTCCAGATCTCGGTCGTGAAGGGCCACTCGATGGAGCCTTCGCTGCGGGACGGCGACCGCCTCGTCGTCGATCGCGTCGCACCGAGCCTCGGCGAACTGACGCGCGGCGACGTCGTGGTCATGCGCTATCCGAGGAACCCCGCGGTCGATTTCGTGAAGCGCGTGGTCGGCCTGCCTGGTGATCGCATCGCGCTGAAGCACGGACAGCTCTGGGTCAACGGCGCGATGGCGCCGGATGAGTGGACCTGCATCGCAGACTTGGAGACCACCGCCGAAGTGGACGTGCCAGACGGCTGCTACTTCGTGCTCGGCGATAACCGGCCGATCAGCTGCGACTCGCGCGAGTTTGGACTCGTGCCGGAGAGCTTGCTGCGCGGCCGCGTGCGCGCGCGCTTCTGGCCGCTCGACCGCGTCGCGGTCTTCTGAGCGACTCCGTCCGCTGCCGCAGAAGCTGCGCTTGCACAAGCGCTCGGCGCCGGCTCCAAATGGCCCGCATGGCGCATAGCGGCTCCCACATCCTCGTCGTCGGCGGCACCAAGGGCATCGGCCGCGGAATCGTCGAAGCGCTCGGCGCGCGCGCCGTGGTGTGGTCGCGCGAGGGCGGCGTCGATGCCACCGATGCGCAATCGGTGGCGCAAGCAACGAAGCGCATGCTCGAGACGCATGGCGCGCCGTGGGGCCTCGTGCACACCGTTGGCGACTTCTTCGAGGCACCGCTGCTGTCGACGCCGCCGAGTCAGTTCCACGAGATGGTGCAGAGCAACTTGGTGACTGCGCTGCACGTGATCCAAGCCGTGGCGCCGTCGATGCTCGCACAGAAACGCGGGCGCATTGTGCTGTTCGCGGCGGCAGGTGCTGGCCTCGATCGCGCGATGCTGCGCGCGCCGATCTACTTCGCGATCAAGGCCGCGCTCGTGCATATGGCGCGTTCGCTTGCGGCCGAGTGCGCGAAGTCAGGCGTCACGGTCAACGTCGTGTCGCCGGGCCTGATCGGCCACCCGCACAGCCATCAGGAGAGCCAGCAACGCATGCTGCAGCGCGTTCCCGCGGGCCGGCTCGGCAACGTCGACGACGTCGTGTCTCTCGTGCAGTGGCTGCTGTCGGAGCAGAGCTCCTACATGACCGGGCAGGACCTGACGGTCGACGGCGGCCTGCAGCTCTGAGCTGCACGTCGCGCGTGCGCGAGAAGCGGATCCTCAGGAGGGCGCGACTTCTTTGCGCACCGGGTTCCGCAGCGTGCCGAGGCCTTGGATCGACACGGCCATCGAATCGCCATGCACGATCGGGCCAACGCCTTCGGGTGTGCCGGTCGCGATCAGGTCCCCGCAGCGCAGCGTGGTGCACCGCGCCATCGCCGCGAGCATCTTGCCGATGCCGAACACCATCTCGCTTGTGCGCGCCTTCTGCCGCAAGGCGCCGTTGACGGTGATCGAGACTTCCAAGTCATTGCCATCGATCGCGTCGACGGGCACGACGAATGGGCCGACGGGGCAGAACGAGTCGAACGACTTGCTGCGCAGCCACGGATACTTCTGGTCGCGATCCGTCCCCTGCAGGGTTCGCGCCGTCACGTCGTTGACGATCGTGTAGCCCGCGACGAGTTCGCGAGCCGATGACTCGTCGACGTACTTGCGGCCTTCGTCGCGCGGATCGGCGAAGCCGAGCACGAGGCCCAACTCTGCTTCGTGGTCGACGCGGCTGTCGAGCCAGTAGGGGATCACGACGTCTTCGCCGTGCGCGCGCAGCGTGTCCGGCAACTTGCTGAAGAAGATCGGCTCCGGCGGAGCCTCGGCGCCGAACTCGCGCGCGTGCTTCACGTAGTTCTTCGCGACGCAGAGGATCTTGCCGGGACGCGGAACCGGCAACGCAAAGCGCTGCGGCGCTGCGATCACGCGGGCCTTCTGCATGCGCGCCATCAGGTCCCGCATGCGCAACGCGCCTTGCGCGAGCAGCGCATGCACGTCGAGCGGGCCGAGGTCATACCAGCGCGCATCGTCTGGCTGCGAGCCGGGCTCGAAGCCGCCAACGTGCACGGAGGAGCCTTGATAGAAGCGGAACCAAGCAGGGGCGTGGGGCAGCACGGGATGGAGCGGCGAAGAGTGGTGGGCTTGGATCAGCGGCAGCGCTCGAGCGCGATCATCGCGTAGGACGTGCAGAGCACGTTCATCGACTCCATCCAACGCGGGTTCTTGTCGTTGACGAAGGAACCGTCGCTTGCCTGCAACGAGCTCAGCTTTTCGCGCAGCGCCGTCTTCCACTGGATCGGCGCCGGGAGTTCGCCGGGCTTCGCGGAGGCTTCTTGCTTCGAGGTGTGCACG